>JAYKHL010000058.1:0-25599 GCA_035284865.1 Candidatus Sericytochromatia bacterium
ACATAGGGGCTTCCTCGGAGGAACTCAGGTCACCGCCAGCGGGCGGGGGCGGAAGTCGAAAGCTGACGCCGGGACGGGGGCGCCATAGGTGCGAAGCTGATGAGCCCGTGTCACGACGGCAGCGCCCTCCAGCAGGTTGAGACCGATCTGTACCACGCCACGGGCCTCGGGCGCCTCCAGGAAGGAGCCCTTGACCCAGGCATTGAAGGCACCCATCGCCGGGCCACACCAGATCTGGTAGTCCAGGCGCCGTTCCGGCACGCCGGCGATCGCCCAGCGGCTCGACTGACCGAGGTACCACCGGAACACCAGCGCCATCTGGTGCTTGGCGTCCCGTTCGGCGCGCGTCAATTGAAGCGGATCCCGCACCGTGAAGTACCGCACGCACTCCGCCCAGATCGCGTCGAGCGGTGCCTGAAAAACGTCCTTCTCGAGCCTGGTCCGTACCTCGGAGGGGAGGGCCTGCAGGCTCTCGTGCTGGCTATAAAGCTCATACAGGCGCTGAGCCCGCGAGGCGAACATCGTGCCCTTCTTGAGCACCTGCACCTTCACCCCGAGCTCGAACATATCCCCGGCCGGACACATCACGACGTCCGCCAGATCCGCCTGCGCCAGCAACTCACGCGCCGCCTGAGACTGACCGGCCTCGATTGCGCTCTGGTTGACCGAGCCGGTCATGACGTAGGCCGCGCCCTGCGCGAAGGCGGCCGCCACGGCCGCCGGGGTGCCCAGGCCTCCGGCGGCCCCAACCCGCAGGGGGCGGGCGTACCGCCGCTCGGTGGCGATGGCATCGCCCAGGCTTCGGATGGTCGAGAACAGGGCCCCGAGCGGCCGGTTGTCGGTGTGACCGCCGGAGTCCGACTCGGCGGTGAGGTCCTCGGCCACGGGCAACGACGCGGCCAGCGCAGCCTCTTCAGGCGTCAGCCCGCCCCGCTGGACCAGCGCCTGCAGCAAGGCTGCTGGCGGGGGGCTCATGAAGGCCCGTGCGGTTTCCGGGCGCGAGATCTTGGCAAACACGTGGTTCCGCCGCACGACGTGGCCCGCCGCGTCGACGTGCACCCCCGTGAAGGCGTACCGCACGATCGCCGGCGTCAGGGCCATGAACGCCGAGGCCGACACGCGCGAGACGCCGTGCTGCAGAAACAGATCCACGGTGCGTTCCTCGAGCGCGGGCTCGTGCAGGGAGTGGATCAGGTTGGCGCCCCAGGGCAGGCTGCCGGGCGCATCCCCGCGGCCGAGGGCGGCGACGAGCTGCTTCAGGGCCTCCTCGATCCGGCCGGGAGACAGGCCTGCGGCCCCGAAGAACCCCAGCATCCCCGCCCGAGCCAGCGCCACGACCATCTCCACCGACGCGATGCCGTTGGCCATCTCGCCTCCCACGTAGGGGAACCGGACGCCGTGAGCCTCGCAGAAGGCCCGGTCGCCCAGCCATTCCGGCCACAGCGGTGGCAGGGTTCCCAGCCACGTCGTGCCCGGCGTACCCGCCCCGCTGTCGGCACCCGCGGCCACGCCAACGGCGCCTGAGGCCACGTCGCGCACGACGTGCAGGGGGGTGCGGATGCGGGCGAGGGCGTCCTCGAGGTCGCGCGGGCGAAGGCGAGGGGTGTCCAAGGGCGGCGACCAGGTGGTCGCGGCCGGGGGGTCCGTGGTGATCATCGTTCCCAACAGGATAGGGAATCGGGCCGTATCTCTCAAGTCGGGGCTGGCCTTCAGGCAGGGGCCCTCCAGCCTGCGCGCCCGGGTCTCTCGGGCAGGCAATCGTGGCCCGTGAGTGGCCAGGGATGGGTTGTCGCGGGCCCGAGGGGGGGGATCACCAGGAGGCTCGCCATTTGTTAACCTGACCTGAAGGTGGACTTTATGGATCAACAACCAGGTGGGATGGGCTGTCGGGCGATAACCCCTGTGCCCCAGGAGGAACGCCGTGACCATCTCACGCCTGCACCCGCGCGCTGTTCGCCCCGTTGCCCGACACGTCGTGGCGGAGGGGGCCAAGGCCCTTGGCCGCACGGCCTTCATCGAGGCCGCACGGGCCGCCGATGAGCCAGCGCCGGTTGAGCCAGGCGGGTTTGCGGCTCGGCTCTGGCGCGCCCTGCAGGCCTGGGTGGCTGCGCCCTACCGGGCCGCTTCGGAGGCGCACGGCGGACCGGCTGGGGTTCGGTACAATGGCGAGGGCCTGCCCGACGGGATGGGGCCGGACCCCTTCCGCCAGATCGCTGAGGCGCGGCTGCCGGGAGCCCTGAGAGGAGGTTCCGTTGGCGCTCGGGTTGACGCGGCTGGCTGGCTCGCTGCGGGTGTACACTGCCCTGCTCCTGCTCTTGCTGGGGGCGATGCCGATGCTGGCGGTGGCTGTCTTGCTGCTGCCACGCACCACCGTCTGGCCGGTCGCGACGGCGGCCTTCCGGCTCACGTTGCGGCTCGCCGGCGTGCAGGTGCGGGCGAAGGGCCTGGAGCACCTGCCGGAGACGGGCCACGTCCTCCTGATGGGCAACCACGTGAACTGGCTCGACCATCTGATCCTGGTCAGCCTGCTGCGCCATCCCGTGGCGGGCTTCGAGAAGGTCGAGAACTTTCGCATCCCGGTCTATGGCTTCCTGATGCGGCGCTGGGGCAACGTCCCGGTCAGCCGCCGGTCGGATCCTGAGGAGGCCCGCAGGGCCGGGGAAGCTGCCTCCCGCTTGCTGGCGCAGGGCGTTTGGTTCGGGATGTTTCCCGAGGGCACGCGCACCCGCACGGGCGCCCTTGGCCCGTTCAAGAAAGGCGGGTTCCACCTGGCCGTGGACACCGGTGCCCTGATCGTGCCCTTCGCCTACCGAGGGGCTCGGGAGGTCATGGCCACGGGACGCTGGTGGGCCATGCCCGGTGAGGTCTCCGTGCACTTTGGCGCCCCGATCGAGGCGTCCGCCTATGGGAAGGCGCGGCTCGACGCCCTGCTGATCGACACGCGCGAGGCCATCAAACACCTCAGCGCCGGCGCCGAGGCTGCTGGCACGACGGCCTGAACGGCCCCCTCGGGTCCGATCGGGTGCCGCCAAACGAGGGCTCAGGGCCCCACCGCCAGCCCCGGCGCTTCACCGCTCCCCGGGACCAGGCCGAGCGGCAGCAGCTCCAGCCGCGAGGGCGAGATCCCGGCGGGCCACTCCACCGAGGCTCCGTCAGCGCCCACCGACGTGGGCAGCACCTCGTGGGGGCCCGCCTCCGCGTCCAGGCGGATGACGAGCTCGTCTCGACGGCGCGGCAACCCCTGGGCCTGCAGCCAGCCGCTCCGAGGCCCGGTGCCCTCCCAGCGGAGCCCCGTGGGAACCGCGAACGCGCGCGTCCCGGCCACGACGGAGAGGCTGGGGGCGTCTCCGAGGGACAGGCTCAGGACCTCCATCGCCTCGACGGCGACCCCGCCTGCCGTCCTGCCGTGGACCGTCAGGCCTGCCACGCCGCTGGTCCAGGGCCCCTGCCGCACGGCCGGCAGGGTCACGGCCCAGAACCCACCGACGTCGGCCTGCGTGGACATGTTGCCGACCTCGGTCAGCGAGTCGGCGATCCGCACCGTTGCCCCGGGCAGGGCACAGCCCCGCGGATCGACGGCCACCCCGGCCAGCACGATGTCCGAGGTCTGCCCGGGGGCCTCCCGGGGCACCAGCGCCAGGTTGAGGCGGCCTGCCCCTGCTGCGCTCCCGAGACGGAAGGCGAGGGTCATGGGCCACATCCCCGGCGCCCGGACGGCGACCCGGTGCAGCCCGGGCCTCACCCGCTCGAGGCCGTAGAAGCCGGCGGCATCCGTGCGGACCGCCGGCTCCGCGTCATCCAGCGAGACCGCCACGTCCCCGGCGGCCTCGAACCCTGCGCCAGCCAGCTTGCAGACCCGTCCGACGACGCTGCCGGGAGGCAGGGGTTCCCCGGCCTCAAAGCGTGCCTGCGCCACGGCGGGCGCTGGCGCGGCGGCAGGGGGGGCGGTCGTGCCCTGCCCACCCCGGCAGGCTCCGGCCGCGAGCACCACCACGGCCCCTGTCCTGGCGGCCTGCCTGAACCGGATCATGGCTGAGGCACGATCAGGAACAGGGTGTGCCCTGCCGGGTACCCGGGGTAGAGTTGCAGGAGCGTGGGGGCCGTGTCAGCCTCGTAGCCCTCCTTCTCGACGCGCACGTAGTATCCCCCAAGGGTGATGCCCGACAGCCGGAACGTCCCGTCCGACGCGCTGCGCAGCTCCGCCTTGCGGGTTGGCTCCAGGGCATCGGTCACGAGCACCCGCACCTCGGGGACCGGCCGCGGTGCCTGGTCGGCTGGCTCGAAGACGGCGCCGGAGAGCTCGCCAACGCCGGGGGCCAGGTTGCTGCTGAGGACGCGGCTGGGGATCCGGGCCGGCGAGGGAGAGGCCACCGGGGTTGCCGGAGGCGTCGCCTGCCCGCCACCGAGGGAGGCCTCGGGCCACGGGGCGAAGGTGGGCAGCACGACGCCGGGGGGGAGGGTTGCCAGGTAGCCGGAGGGCACGGGGGTGGGGGGCCGGGCCATCGCCGGCACCATGGGCGGCGGCGTCGGGGTGGGGGGCGCGGCCTGCAGGGTCGGCGCAGCCGGTCGCCCACCGCCGAGCGCAGGCTTGGCGGAGGCGGGGCGAACGGACATCGGGACCCTGGCGCCGGGCGTGACGCCGCGCCCCTGGCAGGCCAGGAGGGTGAGACAGATGAGGGCCAGGCAGGTCGGCTGGACTCGCATCCGGGTGGCCTCGCAGCGCCCGCGCGGCGGCGTCAGTTGACGGTGATCTGGGTGGGGTCGGGCGCGTTGACGCCGGTCACGGCCAGGTCCCGCAAGGTGTCGTTGTAGGGGGTGACGGCGTTCACGGCGTCGATGGTGGCCCCGAAGCCCGCGGCGCCTCCGCCGAGCGCGTGGCCGCCCACGTTGTTGGTGCGCCGCAGGTTGTAGCGCACCGTGATGGGCGTGGTGTAAGTGTCCGGCGCGGTGAAGGTCGCCGCGGGTGGCACGATGTTGAAGGTGGCCGTGACGCGCCCTGCGCCACCCACCACCGTGTGGGTGGAGGCGGTGCCGTCAAAGGTCCAGGTGGTGCCCCCGGGCTGCGTGACCCCAGCGCCGTTGTTCGCGAATTCGGCGACGAGGCCGTCGGCTCCCTGCACGACGACGCCCTCCGTCAGCCCCAGCAAGGTCGAGAGCGCGTCCGAAGTGGTGTTGTCCACCTCGAGGGTCGAGGCCGACCCGATGCTGACGTGCTCGATCTCGATGCGGTTGGTCCCGCTCCGCCGCGCGTTTACCTGGTTGCCTCCAACCGCGTTGATGAACTGGCAGAAGGTCTCCAGGGTCCATGTGGCATCCTGCACGACGATCGGGGTCAGCGTGACGCCGTCGACCCTCAGCACCAGCTGGTCGTTGGCCTGGAAGCCCGCCGGGGCGTTGGCCGGGATGGCCTGGGTGCCGGTGATGATGGCCCGTGCCGGCTCGACGTTCATGTCCGTCGCGGTGACGTCCTGCAGCCGGAAGGCCCCGAGGGCCGTCGAGTTGCCCGGGGTGATGGTGAGGGTGACCTCCGCCAGGCCGGCCGTGGCGCTGTCCACGATCGCCTTGGTGACCTCCAGGTTGCCCGTCCCTGCCGTCACGACGACGTTCCCCCGCGTGGAGGTGGCGGTGTCGGTGAAGCCCTGGGTGGCGGGGGTCGGGGCCCCCGGGGCCGTGGTGAGCGTCAGGTTGGCGCTTGGCATGACGCCAGCCAGGTTGGCGAGGAGGAAGTCCGTGGCCGCCGGCAGGCTGGGCGGGGACTCGAAGTCGATCTCCAGCGTCGCCTCGCCATTGTTGGTGCCCTCCCGATCGGGAATGTTGAAGCCCCGCACCTCGAAGGCGCCGGTGGCTGCGTCGGTGATCGAGAAGTTGGTGACGGCCGTCAGGGCCTGCCGGTTCAGCACCACCGCCCCGTTGCGTCGGGTCGTGAGCAGCACGCGGGCGATCCGGGTGCCCACTGGGGCCTGCCCGGTCAGCCGCAGGTCCTGGGACACGTCCGGGTTGGCGTTGCTGAAGGTGAGCCTGTAGCGTGCCGTCTCCCCGGGCACCCACAGCCCCTCGTTGAAGTTGCGCTGCAGGGCTCCGAAGACCTGTGGAGGACCCGCCTCAAGCACCTCCACCGTGCTCTTGGACCAGTCCTCGAGCGCCTGCGCGGTGTAGGTGACGTCCGCGTCCAGGTCGGCCTGCGTGTAGCTCACCACGTAAGCCGAGCCGAAGTTGAAGGTGCCGACGCCGAAGGGCCGGTACCGCGCCGTGAAGGTGTTGCCCGTGATGGTCGCGGGCGGTCGGAAGCGGATGGCCTTGCGCGGCGGGTTCGCCCCGGCCACGTCGGCCACGGAATTCGCCAGCACGGCGTAGGTGGCCCCCCCGGCCCCGCTGTCCGTGAGCTCCAGGTAGAACTCGTCGGCCCGCGCCGAGGCGCGTTCGATCTCGACCACGGCCTCCGGATCGGGGTCCGTGAGCCGGACGAAGGTGCCGCTGGGGAAGGTGAAGGCGCCGGGGGCCGTGTACGCGTCGCACCGTGGATCGAGCACGATGGTCGGTCCCGTCACGGTGCGCGTGTGGGCCGCTGTCGAGGCCAGGCCCACGCCGCCCGGGCTGACGCCCGTCGCCGTGACCTGGACATAGCCGGGGCTGGCGGCCGAGACCACCATGTTGGTCAGCTGAGCGTTGTAAAAGCCCTGGGCGTTGGCGGGCGCGGTCGTGGTTTGCTGACCGTTGCCGGCCCCGGCAGCGGCGAAGCGGACCAGCGCGTTGGGGAGGGCTGCGCCTCGGGGGTCCTTCACGACCCCGGAGACCGTCACGGTGATCCCCGCTACTTGCTTCAGGGCGTAGCCGGAGCGGGCAGGGTTCAGCGCCACGTTGACGCGCGGGGTGCCGGCCACAGGGGAGAGCAGCACCTCGCTCTCGCTGCGCTCGAAGCCTGGCTTCGTGACGGCCAGCTTGTAGGCCCCGGGCTTGAGGCCGGCCACCCGGTAGATGCCATCCGCGTCCGTCTCGACCACCGTATCGGTGCCCACCACCTCGAGCCGGGCACCCGCCACCGGGGCGAAGGCCCTGCCGTCGAAGGCGGCCACGAGGCCCGTGAAGGTGCCGGCGGGGAGCACGTGTTCCGTGCCCTGCGCCACGGCCGTGGGTAGGTCGGCGGAGCGGCCTGGCGCGACCAGGGCCTGTGGGGCACACCCTGAGACGGCCACGGTGGCTGCCAGGGCTGCCGTCACGAGGGAGCGAGGGTGGCGAACGGATAGCGGCATTGGGAGGGCTCCTTGTCCGGCGGGTCGCCGCCATCGGGGCGGTGGAGGACGGCGCCGGGGTGGGTCGGGCTGGCCGGTCGGGTCCCATCCTGCATCATACCCAGGCTGGCGGCAGTGATCTTGCCACGCCGTTGCCGCGTGGCGCGCGACGTGGGTGCGGTGCGCCCCGGGTGCGGACCGCCCAGTGCCTGAATCCGACCACCCCTCGGGCGTTCGGCCAGCATCCAGATCGCCCCGGCTCAGGCCGGTTGCCCCTGAAAGGTCGCCCCGGCGTGTACCTTGCGGAAGACCGCGACCAGCTCGGGGTCGAACTGGGTCCCCGCACACCTTTCGAGCTCCTGCAGGGCGTCCGGCACGGCCTTGCCGATCCCGAAGGTGTAGTCCCCGCGAACCATGGCGTCGTACGCGTCGCACACCGCGAGGATCCGGGCCCCCATCGGGATCGCGTCGGCGCGCAGGCCCTCGGGGTAGCCCGTGCCGTCCCAGTGCTCGTGGTGGTACAGCACGGCCTCCAGCAACCCCGAGAAGGTGCTGAACTTGGCCAGCAGGCCCACGCCGCGGGCGGGGTGTTCGCGCATGAGGCTCCAGTCTGACTCGTCGAGCTGGTCGGTCTTGAAGATGACCCGCTCGGGCACCGCCATCATCCCCACGTCGTGCAGCAGGCCCGCGATCTGAAGGGCTTCCTGCTTGTCGGGAGGCAGGCCCAGGGCCTCCCCCATCCGGCGGGCAAGGTCTCCAACGGTCTCGGAGTGACCGAGCATGTTGGGGATGCGCGCCTCGATGGCCGAGGCGAAGGCCCGCGCCAGCGAGTAAAACAGCTCGTGGGAGCCCTGTCGTGGTGCCCCGATCGCGTTGACGGCCTCCACAACCGGCCCCTGGGCCATCACGACGCGGTTGCGACCTCCATTCTTGGCCGCATACAGGGCCACGTCAGCCCGCTTGATGAGGTCTTTGGGCGTGGCGTCCCGTTCGGTCCGGCTCGCCACCCCGATGGAGGCGGTGACCCTGATGGACCGGGCCTCGGACACGGCGAAGCTCATCCCCTCCAGCGTCTTGCGCAGCCGCTCGGCCAGGCTGTAGGCCGCCTCTTCATCGGCGTTCGGAAGGATGACCGCAAACTCTTCCCCACCATACCGGGCCACCAGGTCGTACTTGCGCACGCTTTCCTTGAGCATGGCAGCCGCGCCCTTGAGCACGAGGTCGCCGGCCTGGTGGCCGTGGGTGTCATTGATGGCCTTGAAGTGATCGAGGTCGAAGATCATGAACGACAACGGGAGCCCGTGGCGGTCGCTGGAGGAGAACTCCTCCGCGATGCGTTGCTGAAAGAAGTCGTGCGTCGCGAGACCGGTGAGTCCGTCCGTGCGAGCCGTCTGCGCCTCGCTGCCCAGGTTCTCCAGCGTGAGGCCCGAGAGCTCCATCAGCATGTCGACGCGGTTCAGGGCGTCCAGCCCCTGCACGCACGAGGTGGCGTGGCGGGTGAGCAGCGCGAGGGCTCCCAGCACGTCCTCCGGGGGCACCACTCCGGCGTCGAGGGCCACTGCCAGGAGGAGCCGGTCTCCCTGGGGAAGCCCGAAGTGGAGGGTGACACAGGGCCGCTCCTCGATCCCGGACCGCAGCCTGGGCTGGTGGGAGGGGCCTTCGAACAGCTCCGGGCGGTCCGGGGCCACCACCGGCGTTGCCTCGAATGGAGCGGCCCGAGCCCGGCCGCGCTGGTCGAACAGCACGGCATCACTGGCGCCGAGCAGGGCCATCGCCTGGATGACCAGCGCATTCCAGACCCCCTTCAACGAGCGCTCGTCCTTGTCTCGAGTCAGCTCGCTCGCGACGGCCAGCTCGAGCGCATCGAAGGCCCCCGGCAGGAAGCCATAGGGCGAGCCCGGCAGGGCCGCGTGAGGGTCGGGGCCGTGTGACGTCACGCGCAGCGCCTCCTCAAACCGGCACCGTGGCCACCGTCTTGGGAGCGAGGTAGGTCAGGGCCTTCAGGCTTGTCTGCTGCCAGGTCACGCGGCCTGAGTACAGGAAGGTGATCTTGTACTTCTGTTCCTCGTCAAGCTCGGTCTGGCGCATGATCCACTTGATGAGACTTTTGATGCCACTCGAGTTCAGGAACGACAGCTCGGTGAAGTCTGCCGCCACTTCCCGGAGGCCGCTGGCGACGATCTGCAGGTGCAGCCCCTCCAGGGTGGGGTCCAGGAAGGCGCCCGGGTCCGCGTCGTCGATCCGGCCGGAGAACCGAATCACGAGGGTCTCCCCGCTTTCGTCCGCCACGATCTGAACCTTCTCGTTCTTGAAGCCGAGCGTTGCAAAGCTGTTCATAAGTCGGAGTCCAATCCTCAGGAGGCCAGCGGGAACTCGACACGCATGGTCACGACGTCGTCGTCGATGCGCATCTGCAGATCACAGCCGGTTTCATACCGGATGCGGGCGAGGCCGAGCTGGCTGCCCTCCGCCTGGGGGTTCTCTGCGATGCGTTGCATCTTCTGAAGGTAGGCGAGCAGCGGGTCGCCCTGGCTGATCTCGGCGTGCTGATCCCGCAGCTGGGCCAGCTGCTCAGCGCGGGCACGGTTGCGCACCTCCAGCACCACGGCGGCGCCGTCTCGGATGCTGAAGTCCAGCGACACGTGGTCGTCCTGGCTGGCCGAGTACTTGACCGCGTTTTCCAGCAATTCCTGGGCGGTCATGGCCACCTTGTCGGCGATTTCCTCGCTCGCCACCTGAACGTTGCAAAAGCTCGCCAGCATGATGCGGGTGGAGCTGACGTACCCCCAGCAACGTGGCGAGAAGGAGACGGAGGCGTCGTAGGTGGCGTTCATTGAAAAGTTCCCGCACGCGCAGGCGGGACCTCGAGGTCGCGCCCACCAGGTGAGCTGTGCCCGGGCAGGCACGCCCGGATTATACCCAGGTTCTGGCCGCCGTCTCCGGTCCCCCCTTGTCGGGCCAGGCCAAGACGTGCTACAACCCAGTGATGCGGGCGTATAGCTCAGTTGGTTAGAGCGCCACGTTGACATCGTGGAGGCCACTGGTTCGAGTCCAGTTATGCCCACCTTCCGCACACCCTCGGCCGTGAAGCCGAGGGTGTTTCGGTTCCGAGGAGGAGGAGGACCTGATGCAGGCTGTTATGCCCCTTCCCCCGAGGGCCCTGGCGTCAGCGACGCTGGCAGTCGCCTTGACGATGGTGTGCCTGGACCTGGTGTGGCTCGGGGCCGTGGCCCGGCCGTTTTACGCCGCCCAGCTGGGCCCTCTGCTGGCGGCGCCGGCGCTGGCTCCGGTGGCTGCCGGGTTCTACTTGTTCTACGTGGGCGTGATCCTGATCCAGGCGGTGGGCCCGGCCACCTCACCCGGGGATGCCGCCGCCCGGGGCGCCTGGCTGGGCCTGGTGGCCTACGGCACCTATGAGCTCACGAACTGGGCCGTCATTGCTGGCTGGCCGGCCTTGCTGGTGCCTGTCGACCTCGGCTGGGGCATCGCCCTCACGGCGACGGCTGCAGGCCTGGGGCGGGCGGCCGCCGAGCGGGCGTTGCCGCCTGCCTGAGGGCCGAGGCGGATCCGCTGGGGAATCCTGGCCACGCTCACAGCGCTGGTCAGCGGAATGCGGTACAAGGGACTCGTGGGTCTGCCGCGGCCCGCGCGTCTGCCCGACTGACCGTGAACGACCTTCAAACCCTCACGCTGTTCACCCTCACCGCCCTGCTCGCGGGCGTCCTGGCCGTCTGGACGGTGTGGGCCCTTGCCCTGCGACGGGATGACGCGGTGGCCGCGTCGCTGCTCGGTGCTTGCGCTGGCAAGGGAGCCATCCTGGCGTGCCAGCTCTGGGTCTGGTTCCAGGGGCGTGGCGAGGCGAGCGGGGCCGTCAACTACCTGGAGTTCGGCTGTGCCGGGTTGACGGCGCTGGTCCTGCTCCGTGCGGCTCGCCACCTCACGGGCTCGCCCGGCCCGGGGTTCGGGCTGGTGTTCCTGATGGCTGGGGCCGCCGGCGCTTCGGGGGCCTGGTATTTCAACCGCGTGCCCTTCATCGTCGCCTGCCTGCCCGTGCTGACGGCCTACCTGGCGGCCCACGTCTGGACCGGGGCCCGGTTCATCGCGACGGCGCGACGGGTGGGCCGCCCGGGCCTGGCTGTGTGGGGCTGGTCCCTGCTGGCCTACGTCGCCTGGGTTGCCGCGATGATGCCCCCGCTCCTGCAGTCGCGGTGGGTCTGGCTGGGGTACTTCGGGGAGGCCTGGCTGACGCTGGTGCCGGTGTGGTGGCTGGCCGCGGCCCTGCTTCACGACCGGATGCGCTCGGAAGAGGCCACCTCAGGCCGCCGGGCGAGCGAGCAGGCGCGGAGGCGAGACCTGTTGCTGCTCGTCGCGGAGTCGTTGCGGTCGCCGCTGGCAGCCATCAAGACCCACGCCTACGTCGTGTCGACCAGCGCGCGGGGCAAGCTGGGGGTTGAGGAGGCTGACATGCTCGCGATGGTGGCGAGCCGGGCGGATCACCTGGTGCGCCTGGTGGCGGACGTCCACGACTACGTGAAGGTGGTTGACGGCGTGCTCACCTACGACAGGCAGCCCGAGAACCTGGTCTCGCTGGTGCGCCAAGCCTGCGGCCACGAGCAGGCGGCCCTGCGGCGGCGGCAACTCTCCCTCGACGTCAGCCTGCCCGTGACGCCGCTGATGGTCGACGCTGACCGGGCCCGGCTGTTGCAGATGCTGGAGACCCTGCTCGGCCATGCCCGGCGGCAGACGCCCCCTGGCGGCGTGCTGCGGGTGCGGCTCTCCTCGGTGGGAGAGTTTGGGGTGCTCGAGGTGGCTGACTCCGGGGAGGCCCTGGCCCCGGACCATCTGGCGTTGCTCTTCAGCGGCCCGCTGGTCGTCGACGCCGCCGGCGCGGGCCCCAGCCCGGCGGAGGGGCTGGCCTTTGCCATTGCCCGGCACGTCGTCGAGGAGGGGCACGGCGGCTTGCTCTCCGTCTCCAGCGAGGAAGAGGTCGGCACCACCTTCACCGTGACGCTGCCTCTCGCCGAGCCGGCCCCGGTCGGGGAGGAGTTGCCGGCAACGGGAGGCGAGGACCAACCCGATCCCTGGGAGGGCGTGCTGGAGCGGTGACGCGCCGGGGGCTCACGGCGTCCGGATGGCCTCGTCCCAGCGGGGCGGGGGGGCCGCACCGGGCCGGGAGGGTGTCAGAAAGGCGCTCTGGGAGAGCTGCAAGCCTCCTGGGCGGGCGTGTTCGTACAGCTCGCCCGCGTCGTCCAGCACGGCAGGGCGCCAGAGCTCGGGGCCGGCGTACATGAGATCGGCCCAGATGCTGCTGGTGTGGCCCTCGCGCCAGTGGTGGGGCGCCGAGCGCGGCACGAAGCCCAGGCAGTGGAACACCTCGTGCAGCACCACGGCCTCCCAGTACCCGAAGGCATCGTCGTCTGCCGGGAGTGGGTTGTCGGCACAGCTGCCTCCCCCGGGCAGCTCCCCTTGCAGGTAGGCTGCGGCGACGGTTCCCGGCTGGTCGGGGGGCCAGCAGCCGCCCCCGCACACCACGGGGTTGGAGCCCTCGTAGTAGACCATGTAGAGCTTGCGCGGGTGGACGTGGCCCAGGGCCTTGAGGTCAGCCTCCAGCAGCTCCCGGGCTGCGGTGCCGAGCCGCCTGTTGGCCTCGTCGGGGCGAGGCAGCTCGGCGTACGTGACGTCGAGGGCGCCGGCGGACCTGTCGAGCCGCAGGCGCTGTCCGCGTCCAGGGGCGAGCCGGTTGGTCTCCCGGGCCAGCCAGTCGTCCGCGCGGTACACCGAGCGCGCGATCGTCCCTTCCCGATCCCGCCCGAGGTCCTGACCCCCCGCCGGCACGGCGTAGAGCACGTGGAGCTGGTACCCGACCGCGTCGTCATCTGGCCGATCGCCCGTGGCCCGGGGCAGGTTGCTCGGCCAGGGCGTCGGCGAGGGCGACGGCGAGGGCGACGGCGAGGGCGTTGGCGATGGCCGGGGCGAGGGCGAGGGCTTCACGGGGGGCGAAGGCGTCGCCGGCGGGATGGGGGTGGCGGGCGCCTCGGGGCCCGTCGTCGGGCTGGTGGAGGATGGGGCGGTCGAGGGGGCAGCAGGAGCCTCGCTCGGGCCCTGCGGGCCGGGCGTGGGCGCGGGGGCGAGGGTGGCCGGCCCCCCGGGCCCGGGCGTGCCCACCAGCCCCGCGGGGGTGGACCCCCGCCCCCCCCCAGCCCGCCCGCTGGTTCGGATCTCCGTCGGCGCGGCCACGCAGCCCGCCTGAGCGAGCAGGCAACCCAGCAACACCAGCCGACCACGCCGCAACGACACCCCAGCCCTCCCTAGTCTCCCGGCCGTGGGCCTTTCCTATACCCCGGGCGGCGCGCGCTCGACATCCGGGACGTGCTGCCCTGATTCCGCGATAGCCCCTCACCCGGCCTGCGGCCACCCTCTCCCAGAGGGAGAGGGAAGTAAGTGGCGGCTTCACCCAGTGGGTGCCAAAGGCATCCGCTCCCTTCTCCCGCTGGGAGAAGGTCCGCGGCAGCGGGGATGAGGGTATTGTGGAATCAGGGTGCTGGCTGTAAGCTGCTGCCAAAAGGAGTCCGTGCCGTGGATTTGCTCGACAACCTGCGCTGGCGCTACGCGACCAAGAAGATGGACCCGACCCGGGTCGTCCCTGAAGAGGCCGTGGAGCGGATCCTCGAGGCTGTCAGGCTGGCGCCGACCTCCAGCGGGCTGCAGCCCTTCGAGCTGCTGCTCGTCACCGCCCCCGACGTGCGCGCCCGGATCCAGGAAGCTGCCTGGGGCCAGGCCCAGATCACGGAGGGCTCCCACCTGCTGGTCTTTGCGGCCTGGGACACCTACACGGCCGAGCGCATCGACCTGATGTTTGACCTCGTCAACGCGGAGCGCGGCTTCAAGAGCGAGGGCTGGGAGGCCTACCGCCAGAAGCTGCTGGCGGAATACCCGGCTCGGTCGGCCGAGGAGAACTTCGCCCATGCGGCCCGTCAGGCCTACATCGGGCTCGGGTTCGCGCTCGCCGCCGCAGCCGTGGAGGGCGTCGACAGCACGCCGATGGAGGGGTTCGATCCCGAGGCCGTGGACGACATCCTCGGCCTGCGCGCCCGCGGCTTGCGCAGCGTGGTGTTGTTGCCCCTCGGCTACCGGGACGAGGCGGGTGACTGGCTCGTCTCGCTCAAGAAGGTCCGCCGGGCCCGGCCCGGGTTCGTGACGGAGGTGCGCTGAGGCGCACCCAGGCCCCTCCCGTGACGCCGGATAGCAACCCGCCGGTCGCGATCCTCTGCGATTTCGACGGCACGGCGACGCTGCGAGACTCGAACGACGCCCTCGTGTCCCACTTCGTCGCGGCTGAGCGGCGCGGCACCTACGATCGCCTCTTCCGGGATGGCCGGCTCCCACTGTGGCAGGTGCTCGACCAGGCGCTCGAGGCCTGCAACGTCCCCCTCGAGGTGGCGACAACGCACCTGCTCGGGAGCGTCCAGCTAGACCCCCACTTCGCGACCTTCACCCGGTGGTGTGAGGCCCGCGGTTGGCCCGTCCGGATCGTCTCTGCGGGGGTGCAGGAGGTGATCGCCGCGTTCCTGGCGCGTGCGGATCTGAACGTCCCGATCGCTGCGAACCGTGCGCGGCAGCTCGAGGGTCGCTTCGGGCTGGTGCCGGTGGACCCGACCTGCCCCACGGGGGTGGACAAGGCCGCCATCATCCAGGCTTGCCGTGCCTCAGGCGCCTTCACGGTCTTCCTCGGGGACGGCCTGAGCGATCGACTCGCCGCCCCCCACGCCGACCTGACGCTCGCCAAGGGCTCCCTCGCCACGTACTGCGAGCGGCAGGGGCTGGCCCACGTGCCCTTCCCTCACTTCCGGTGGGTGCTCGACCAGCTGGAGGGGCTCGTCCAGGCAGGCCTGGCGGCGCGCCGCACGGCCCGCGAGGCCTGAACGCCGCCTCGGGGCAGCCGCCACCGGCCAGGGCCCGTCCGGTTGGCTGCTGGGGGCCCGCATCACCTGCCGCCCCGTTGGCATCGGGGCGGGTCCGGGTGAACATCGCGCTGGACCCAGACCATCAGAGGAGGCGCCATGAGGACCCGACACCAGCACCTGGCGATGGCAACGGCCATCGCGGCCACGGCCGCCCTGTTTGGCTGCGCGGGTGCGCCGCCCGCGGCAACGCAGCAGGCCACCGTGAGCACACGCTACGGCCTGGCGCAGGCGCAGCCAGCCTGCGAGGCCTGCCACGCGGAGTTCATTCGAGCCCTGCATCTGTCACCCGAACAGGGCCACGCCCTGCGGGCGGCCATGAAAGACACGATCCGGGCCACGAACCCGATGATGGCCCTGCTGCGAGACCTGACGCTGCCGCGCCCGATGGCGCCGATGGCGCTGTCGCAAGGCCTCGACGTCCTGCTGCAGCTCGACGCGACCCAGGATGCCCGCACGCTGGAGCGGATCAGGGCGGTGCTGATGCCGAGCCAGCGCGCCCAGCTGGCCGAGGCGATGCGCGAGTTCCCCACCACCCATGCGGGGATCCTGGGAACGATGGCCGACCGTGCGACAGCCATGGCGACGCAGCGCCTGAAGTTCACGCCGATCCAACAGGCGCTCTTCGCTGCCGTTGCGCAGGACTACGAGCGCTTCTGGCAGGCCCACAAGGATGCCTACATGGAGGCGATCGCGCGGCACCTGGTGGCGGGCGGGGAGGCCGAGCTGCGCGCCAGCCTCGCGGCCCTCGCCAGCGAGCTCTCCACGGATTCCACGGTGGCCTTCCTCGGAAGCCTGTCCCCGCACCAGCAGCGGCAGCTCATCACGTCCCTGCAGCGGTTCCACCAGCAAATGGTCAACAAGGTGACGCGGATGACCGTGGCCCGGTAGGCTGGGGCCCCACGGCAGGAGGGCTGCGCTGGTTGCCCCTCGAGACGACCCTGGCAGCGCGCGCGCCGATTCCCGGGCAACCCTTTGCCCCTGGTTACCGTCTGGACCTGCTGATACGCATAAAAAAGCCCAGATCTAAGATCTGGGCTTTTGAGTTTTGAGTGGAGGTAACCGGATTCGAACCGGTGACCTTCTGCATGCCATGCAGACGCGCTACCAACTGCGCCATACCCCCTGGAAAATTGTTCGGGGCGCCGGAGCACCGCGGACGAGAGAATGGTACCAGGGGGCCCGCGCGGCTGTCAACGGAGAGCTACCCCACCTCGATCGCCGGCGCGCCGGCCCCCAGATGAAAGGCGTTGTGGACGAGGCGGGCGGCTTGCTGGGCCTGATCCCGGTTGATCACGCACGACACCTTGATCTCGGACGTGGCGATCATCTGGATGTTGATGTTGCCGTCCGCCAGGGCCTGGAACATCTTCGCGGCGATGCCGGCGTGGTTGACCATGCCCGAGCCCACAATCGAGACCTTGGCCACGTCCAGGCTGTGGACCACGTCGCCGGCCCCGATCGCGGTGGCGACCTCCCGGGCGACGGCCACGGCCTTGTCCAGGCCGTCCCGCGGCACCGTGAAGCCGATGTCGTTCGTGTTCTCCGCGCGGACGGCCTGCGTGATCATGTCCACGACGATGCCGTGGTCCGACAGGGCTCCGAAGACGCGCGCCGCGATGCCGGGCACGTCCGGCACGGCGAGCAGGGCGACCTTGGCCTGGTTCATGTCCACGGCCACTCCGCGGACGGGCGTCACGTTCTCCAACTCGTTCACTCCCTTCACGACCGTGCCCGCGCCCTGGTCGAAGGTCGACCGGACGCGGATGGTCAGCTCGTATTGCTTGGCGTACTCGACAGACCGGGGGTGCAGCACCTGGGCGCCCAGGCTGGCCAGCTCGAGCATCTCGTCGTAAGAGATCTCGGGCAACAGGGTGGCGTCGGGCACCACCCGAGGATCGGTGGTGTAGACCCCCGAGACGTCCGTGAAGATTTCACACTCCCGGGCCTTGAGGGCCGCCGCCAGAGCCACGGCCGTGGTGTCGCTGCCCCCACGGCCCAGGGTGCAGATCTCGCCCGTGTGCGTGACGCCCTGGAAGCCAGCCACGATCGGGATGTAGTCTTCGAACAGCAGCTGCTTGAGGCGATCGGGGTGGATGTCGATGATGCGGGCGCGCTGGTGCACCGGCTCCGTGCGGATCCCGGCTTGGGCGCCCGTGAGGGAGAGGGCCGGCACCCCGGCAGCCTGCAGCGCCATCGCGACCAGCGCGATGGAGACCTGCTCGCCGGTGGCCAGCAGCATGTCAAGCTCACGCGGCGAGGCGTAGGCCGTTACCTGATCCTTGAGGGCCAGTAACTCGTCCGTCGTGTGCCCCATGGCCGAGACCACCACGACCACGTGGTGGCCGGCGCGCTTCGCCTCTGCGATGCGGCTCGCGACGAGCCGGATGCGCTCCGGGTTCGCGACGGACGTGCCGCCGAACTTCTGGACGATGATGGCCATGGGGTTCGTGGTTTCCTTGGTCGGGACGGTCAGGGGGGAAGCAGCCCGGCGCCTGCCGCGAGGTGGGGGAACGGCATCACGGTCGGCCGGACGCCGTGGCGCCGCCACGCCTCGCCCATCGCCTCGGCGACAGCCTCGGCCCGTGCTGGCGGCACGAAGGCCAGCAGCGTGGGGCCTGCGCCGCTCAGCACCGCCCCCCAGGCCCCGGCTGCCCGCGCGGCAGCGAGGACGTCGGTCGCCCCCCGCACGAGGGGCAGCCGCCAGGGCTGGTGCAGGCGATCGCCCAGGCCAGCCGCCCACCATGATACGTCCTGGTGCAACATAACGGTGGTGAGGGCGGTCACGGCGGCCACGTTGGCGATCGCGTCGGCCCGGCTGACGGTGGGGGGCAGCGCCGCCCGGGCCTCGGCCGTCGAGAGGGAGAAGTCGGGCACGGCCGCCACGAGCGTGGCCGGGACCCGATCGGCGAGGGGGAGGCACCACAGCGCCTCGCCCGCCGCGTGGGCTGCCGTGACGCCGCCGAACAGGGCCGGGGCGGCGTTGTCCGGGTGCCCCTCGAGCTCGCTCGCCAGCCGGAGCAGCCCCAGCCGGTCGAGCGGCCGGTCGAAGGCTTCGTTGGCCGCCACGAGCCCGGCCACGATGGCCGCCGACGAGCTTCCGAGCCCGCGCGCCGGTGGAATGGCGACCTCGATCTCCCAGCGCCAGGGCGGCAGCTCGCGCCCCAGTTCAGTGGCCAGGCGCCGCGCCGCGACCCCCGACAGGTGGGTCGCGTCGTCGGGCAACCCGTGGGCGTGGGGGCCGGTGTGGACGAAGGTCGTCCGGTCTGCAGGCGCCAGGGTGATGTGGTTCTCGAGGGGCAGGGCCAGCCCCAGCACGTCGAAGCCAGGCCCCAGGTTGGCGCTGGTGGCGGGGACGCGGAGCCTCACCAGCGCACGACCTGCCCGCGCGTGTCCGTGTGGACGAACCACCCGTGGCTACCGGTGGGCGGGTAGATGGCCCCGCCGCCCGTGAGGTCGGTGTCGCGGTCCAGCCGGCTGGCCGCAGCGAGCAGGATCTCGGCATCCCGGCGCGTGACGTGGCCGTTGCCGTCATGGTCCTGCACGATCAGGTCTGCGGCATCCCCGTAGGTGTGGCGGCTCAGCGTCGTGCGGTTGCCGATGGCCCGGTTGAGCCAGGGGGACCGGTAGCCACTCATGATGCGAAGCTTGGCGCAGCGGTACCCGGCTGCCTGGAGGCCTTCGTGGAGCAATTCGAGCTTCTCCACGAGGCGGGGCTCGAAGAACATGTACTTGCGCCCCCCGACGAAGGCGTCCTTGCCCTGGAACTCGCCCAGCTGGTAGTGGGCGCTGACGGGCAGGGCCAGGTTGGTGTGATCCAGCTCGACGAACCCACCCGGCACCTCGTAGCGGTCGCCGCGGCTGCCGCGGCTGACGGTGCGCAGCGCCGCTGCCCCGAAGCCCCTTGGGTAGGTGCCGATGGGGTAGCCGTTGAGCCGTCCCCCGGCCACCCGGCTCACCGGGACCGTGACCAGGCACGTCAGGCGGCGTGACACCGGCCGCCCATCGACCAGGCCGGTGCCGACGAGGGCGTAAGCCCCCGGGGCCCGTGGCGCGGTCCAGGCCGCCGTCGTGGTGCCGTAGGTCAGCTCGCCCTGAGACGCGCGCCATGTCACGCTGGTCCGCACGCCCGGCGGCGCGACCGGCTCGAGCAGCAACCGGCCGCCCGGCAGCACCGGCACGGCGTCGACCCGATCCAGCACGTGGGCCAGGGCCAGCCGGTGCGGGGAGGCGGCTGGCGGAGCCGAGGGCACTGCCAGGGTCCGGGGAAGGGCCGGGGCCAGCGCCGGCGAGGCGGCACCCGGCCCCGGCTCCCTGCCCCCGGCGAGCGTCGCCCCGACGGGGGCGGCCGTGAGGGGCACGAGCACGGCGGCGAGAGCGAGGTGGTATGAGGTCAGCGGCATTGTGAGGCGGGGAGGCATGGTGGGGAGCTGGCGTTATTGTAATTCCAGCAGCCGAACGCGGCAACGAGGCCCGTCGACTGCGGGCGTCTCGGCCGGCCTGGGGCGGTGAGGCCCGTGCTTTACGGAGGCCCGCCCGAGGGCTATACTGGGCGCCGGTCGTGGCGCGGGGCTTCCTGCTGCGGCGCGGGTGCGGCCCGGGCTCGGGTCCGAGGTGGTTATGGCTTCCATCCGACAGGGGGGTCCGGGGTTCTCCCTCGCGCTGTCACTTGCTGTGACGGCCACCCCCGTGCGGGCAGAGTTGCTGCCTGTTGAACTCGGCAACGTCTCGTCCGTGGCGTCGCTGGAGGATGCCTCCGCGCTGGGCATCAACCCCGCAGCGCTCACGTTCCAGCGGAGCTCGGAGCTGTTCCTCGGCCGGTCCTTGAACGGGCTGGACCAGACCAGCCTGTTCCTGACGGGCGGGGGCGGGGGCTTCGGCTGGCAGCAAGTGCGCGCCCCCAGCGGCCGGCAGCTCAATGCCTTCTCTCTCGGGGGTGGGTCGGAGTTGGTCGGAGGGCTGTCGCTCGGTGGGCGGTTCTCCTACCTTCAGTTCCTCGATGGGGTGGGTGGCAACAGCCCCGATTTTGCCCTCTCGCTTCTCTACCGCCCCTCCAGCTGGGTGTCCGCCGGGCTGACGGCCGATCACCTGAACCAGCCCCTGGTGGCTGCTGCCGTGGCCGGGGGGCAAGGAGACATCCAGCGCCGCAGGTACCGGGCCGGCCTGGCGGTGCGACCGGGCACCGAGCGCATCACGCTGTCCGTGGACACCCGGTGGACGGAGGGCGCCACGCTCGCCACGTTGGCCCCGGTGTTCGGCGTTCAGCTCGAGCCGTGGCCGGGGCTCACGTTGCGCGCCATCTCGGATCCGCAACTCAACGCCAGCGTGGGGCTGGGGATCCAGCTGGGACAGGTCGGCACGGGGTTCCTGTCCGGCGTCACCAGCAGGTTCGGGGGCAGCGACCTCGCCTACGTCACCACCAGCGACCTCGAGCATCGCCGCGCCCTGCGGCCAGGAGGCGGGCGGATGGCCTACCTTCGGCTGGAGGGTAGCCTGGCCGACGAGCCACGCAGCCTCATCGAGCTGCGCGCGGACACCTACCCGGGGGTGCTGCACCTCACCCGTCGGATCGCGGAGGCCCGCACGGACCGCAGGGTGACGGGGCTGGTGCTCGACCTGCGAGGCGTGAGTGCCGGCCTGGCCTCGCTGCAGGAGCTGCGCGACGCCGTCGCGGAGTTCAAGGCCTCAGGGAAGCCGACGGTGGCCTTCGTGACGGATCCCTCGCTGCCTGAGTACTACCTGGCCGTGGCAGCCGACAAGGTCGTCATGCACCCGGCGGGGGCGCTCGATGCCAAGGGCCTTGCCATCACCACCCCCTTCTTTCGGGGGTTGTTCGAGAAACTGGGCGTGCAGCCACAGTTCGTGGGCATCGGCAAGTACAAGTCTGCGCCTGAGCAGTACACCCGACGTGAGCTGACGCCGCCGGCGGTGGAGCAGGAGCAAGCCCTGCTCAGCGATGCCTACGATGCCATCATCGAGGGCATCATGCGGGCCAGGAAGCTGTCACGCGAGGACGTCAAGAAGGCGATCGCCCGGGGGGCGCTGACCCCGCAAGCCGCCAAGGAGCGCGGGTTCATCGACGCGGTCGCTTACCCCGACCAGGTGCCGGACCTCGTCGAGCGGTCGGGCGCCAACACCTACCACCTCACGGAGTACAAGCCCGACACGTGGGCGTTGCCGGACGCCCTGGCCGTGGTGACGGTGGCGGGCGGCATGCAGCGAGGCGAGAGCGACCGGGGCGGGCTGCTCGATGGGCCGGCCTCCGGCTCTGCCACCGTCACCCGGGCGCTCCGAGAGGCTCGCCGGAACGACCGCATCAAGGCGGTGGTGGTGCGGGTGGAGTCACCGGGAGGAGACGCGATCGCCGCGGACGAGATCGGTCGGGAGATCGACCTGCTGCGCCTTGCGAACAAGCCGGTGATCATCTCCATGGGAGACGTGGCGGCCTCGGGTGGCTACTGGGTGGCGGCCACCGGGACGCGAATTTATGCCGAGCCGGGCACCATCACCGGCTCGATCGGGGTGTTCACCGGCCACTTCGCCGTCAAGGGCCTGCTGGACAAGCTGGGCGTCACCACCCAGACCCTGAAGCGCGGCGTCCATGCCGATATGGACGGGCCGCACCGGGTCTTGACTGAGGCGGAGACGACGCTGTTGCGCGAGCAGGCGCGGCACACGTATGGCCAGTTCCTCGAGCGAGTGGCCAAGGGGCGCCGGATGGCGACCACCCGGGTCGACGAGATCGCCCAGGGGCGCGTCTGGTCAGGCGTGCGAGCGCTGGACCTCGGGCTGGTGGACAAGTTCGGCGGCCTCGAGGTCGCCATTGCGGACGCCCAGGCGCAGGCGGGCCTCGACCCGCGCCGCTCCGTCGTGGAGTTCTTCCCCAAGCCGGGGTCCTTGTGGCAGACGCTCGACGACACGACGATGGACGCCAAGCTGCGCCGCACCACCGAGCGTTTGCAGCGGTATGCCCGCACCAACACCTGGCTGCTGGCCCCGCCGCTCGACGTGGTAGCCCCCTGACCCGCCTAGGAGAGACGCCGTGGAGCTGAATCACCTCGTCACAGTGGCTGCCATGCTGGCTGAGGCCATCGCCATGGTGTGGGGCGCCAAGCAGCTCTGGGGCCTGGTGCTTCAGCGTGACATGAACCACGAGCTGACGAGCCAGGACAACCCGGCTGCGGCCCTCACGCTGGCTGGCTACTTCCTGGGGGTCTTCATTGCCCTGGCTGGCGTGGCAGCCTCGCCGAGCCAGGGGTTGGCGCAGGACCTGATCGCGTTTGCCCTGTTCGGCGCGGCGGGTGTCGCCGTCCTGTTTCTGTCGGTCTTCGTCGCGCCTCTCATTGGCGGCATCCGGCTGCAGCGGGACATCGTGGAGCACCACAACACGAGCGCCGGCCTGGTGCTGGCGGCCACCTTCGTGGCCACCGGCCTGATCTTCAACGGTGCCGTCCGTGGCGAGGGCACGGGCGTGGCGGCGTGGGTGGCCCTGCTGGTGTTTCAGGCTCTCGGCCAGGCCGTGCTGGGGATCGTTGCCCACCTGTTCGAGCGCATCACCCCCTTCAACATGCACCGGGAGATCGTGGAGGGCAAGAACGTGGCCGCCGCGGCGGGCTATGCCGGCGCGATGGTGGCCATGGGCATCATCGTGCACAACGCGGTGTTGGGGGACATCGCCACGCTCAGGGCGGACTGGGGGGCCGAGGTGCGGACGTTCCTGATCTGGTGCGCGCCGCTGTTGCTGCTCTGGCCGGTCCGTGCGTTGCTGGTGAATGGTCTGTTGCTGGGCTTTCGCAACCTGGACCATGAGATCTCGCAGGACCGCAACCTGGGCGTCGGCGTGCTCGAGGCCGTCACCTACATCGGCTTCGCCTGGCTGGTGATGGCCGTCGCTTAGAGGAGCGGCAGCTGGAGGCGCGCGTGAGCGAGGCCTGGCTCCTCTCCCCCAAGCCCAACCCTCCGAGGTCTGCGGGGCCGGATGGCGGGCGGCCCGGCGCGGAGCTCCCGGCGCCCTGCTGGACGAAGGCCACCGGCCTGGACGGCTGGCCCCTCAGCCAGGGCGCACCCGGGCCTGCTGCTGGCCCTGCAGCCAGTGCGTCGTGGCCTCGAGCAACCAGGTTCGCGCCTTGAGGGTGCCGAACGTGTGATCCCCGTGGGGGCAGGCCAGGCCCTCGGCGCCCTCCACCTCCTCCACCAGGGCGGCAGCGTTTTCCGGCGTCGCCACAGTGTCCTCCGTGCCCCACAAGACGAGCAGGGGACGCTGCCAGCCGGCGAGCGTGGAGAGGGGGTCGAGTGCGGCCAACTCCTGCAGGAAGGCGCGCCCGACGCGCATCCCGCCGCCGTCGACCCAACCCTGACGGTGAAGCTCTGGATGGGCTGCATACAGGCCCATCCTGGCGAAGATGGGCACCGGAAACACCACCGGGCTCCAGAGCACCAGCCCGGCGAGGCCCGGATCATCCGCCAGGTGGCAGGCGATGGTGGCGCCCAGGCTGAAGCCCAGCACGGTCACGGCCTGCGGATCCACGGCTGGATGGGCTCGCAGGGACGCCAGGGCCTCCCGGGCGTCAGCCACCATGCTGGTGATGGTCGTGTCGAGGAAGTCGCCGTCACTCTCCCCGCAGCCGCGAAAGTCGATGCGCAAGGAGGCGAAGCCCGCCGCCTCGAGGCGGCGAGCCCCCTCGACGAACAGCCGCCGGGCCTCGACGCGATGACCTGCGAAGCCATGCAGCCAGAGCACGACGGGGTGAGGGCCTGGACCCGCCGGGAGGTGCAGCACGCCCCGGAGGGTGGTGTGCCCGATGGGCAGCGCGAGGGGGGTCTCGGACATCTGACTCTCCGGCTTGGTCGGGGAAGGGGCTGGCTCGCGCAACGGGTCAGCGCCAGGGTCCCGGTGGCCCGCGCCTCCCGCCTCGCTCCACCGTCAACGGGAGGGTGCACGGGGCACGGGAGGCGTCGCCTGTGAGCTTAACACAGTACAACCCCTGAGCAAGGTCGTCCCGGGTGAGGTGGTCCAGGTCGGCTGGGTTGCGTTCGGCTCGCGTTCCCAACCTTGCCGTCTCTGGTGGCGCTCGGCGGCGAATGCCAAACCAGGGCCGGGTGGCGACGGAGCGCCCCTCGTCAACGGGCCCTTGATCCCTGATCGCACGCCCGAAAGGCGCAATATGACCGGGGTTGCTGGTGCTTCCTGGTGCGGGAAGTGGTTAAAAAAAGGTTAAATATATTAAATAAGGCTTTACCCTGCTTGAAAGCTGTGCCGAGGTCGGCTATGGTTAATATGTTCTTAAGGCGAAGTTAATCGCACCTTTCGCGTCGGGCTCGTTCCCGGTCCCCACCTCCCGCAACCATCGAAGGAGATTCTCCGTGAACTTCAAGCGGTCTGCTGCGCTGCTCGCGTCTTCCACTATGGTGCTCGGCCTGGCCGGGTGCGGCACCAACTTTGTCCCTGCTTCGGGCCTGACCAAGCGCAGCTTTGCCTACAACGCGGCCGCGAAGCGTCGCGCCGAGAAGGGTGGCAAGTGGGCCATCCTGGTTCACCTGGCGGGTGAGAACAACCTGTATCGCTTCGCCCTCGAGGACCTCAACGAGATGGAAGCCGGCATCCCGACGGACGGCTCCGTGGAAGTCTACGTGTTCTTCGACGGCATCAAGAACGGGGACTCCGCCGTCTACAAGATCAAGCGCGACAGCGGGATGAACAGCACCATCATCTCCGAGAAGGTTCCTGTTCCCTTCATCCCCGCCTCCAACGAGGTGGACTCGGGCGACCCGAAGGTCGTCGCCGCCTTCATCGACTGGGCGGGCAGGAACGTTCAGGCCGATCACACGATGGTCTCCTTCTGGGACCACGGGTCGGGCATCTTCCACGGCGCCCCCAACCCCATCACCAAGGGCTTCGGCTGGGACGACAACGGCACGAACCTCGAGACGGCCGACCTCACGATGCTTGGCAACACCTTCCGGGCTGCCGCCGGCAAGCCCCTCTCGATTGTCGGCTTTGACGCCTGTCTGATGGCCCACGGCGAGATCGCTTACCAGCTTCGCGGCAACGCCGACTACCTCGTCGCCTCCGAGGAACTCGAGCCTGGCGCCGGCTGGGACTACAAGGGCTGGCTGACCGCCCTGGGCAAGCTGTCGGACAAGACGCCTGCCGCGGTGGGCGCCACGCTGGTGGACACCTACCACGCCTCCTACCCGCCCGGCGGTTCCCAGTCGTCCGGCCGGGACGACACCACGCTCTCGCTGGTCGACATCAACGCCTTCACGGCCAACGTCGTGCCCGCTCTGAACGAGTTCGTCTCCACCGCCGTCGCCGCGATGGGGTCCGAGAAGGTCGCACTCCAGGGTGCCCGTGCCAAGGCCCAGACGTTCTACAACCGCGACTGCGCCGACCTTGGCAGCTTCCTTGG
>JAYKHL010000059.1:0-4327 GCA_035284865.1 Candidatus Sericytochromatia bacterium
CCCACTGGCCCAGCTGCTCCTGAATACGCGCCAGGCTCTCGTGCGCGCGAAGATCGTCGGGCCACATGCGTAACGCGTCTTCGAGCAACGGCACGGCTTGGGTCAGCTCTCCGCGCATCTCGCAGACCGTGGCAAGCCCGAAGTAGGCCTCTCGGTCCTCGGTGCGAAGGGCGATCGCGCGACCGAACGCATCGGCTGCCCGTCCTAGCGTTGGGGGCTCCTTGGCCATGTGGGCCCACCCCAGGCCCACCAGGGCTGGGGCGAACTGGGGGTGCCCGAGCTGCACGCGCCGGAACGTCCGAACGGCCTCGTCGGCCTGCCCATCCCACAGCTGCGCCCACCCCAAGGCCGTGAGCGCCTCCGAGTCGTCGGGCCTGGAGGCGAGAATGCCGCGCAACAAGGTGATCGCGTCGGCGTACCGCCCCCATTGAAGGTTGATGACGGCCAGGTTGAACCGGGCCGCCGTGTGCTCAGGCTCGATGCGAAGCACCTGAAAGTAGGCATCGAGCGCTGCCTCGACGTTCCCCGAGATCATCGCGCTGTCGCCCCTCTGTTGCCAGCCCTCCAGGGTGGAGGGGGGCCCCGCAGGCTCGGCGCCCGCGGGGCCAGGGGCTTCCGGGGCCTCCTGGGAACGAGGGCCTCCGGAGAAGTGCCAGCTGCGCCCCTCGTTCATCACGTCCGTGAGACGGTTTAGCCTTCCACCACATCCACGCAGCGCGTGCAAAGCGTCGCATGGAGGTGGTGAGTGCCCACGCTTGGCGAGTAGCACCAGCACCGCTGGCACTTGGCCCCGGCAGCCCGCTCCACGGTCACCGCCAGAGGCCCATCCATCAGGCCCTCTGGTGGCCCGGCGCCATCGAGGGACGCCACGCTGGCCCGTGAGGCAATCAAGATCTGGGCCAGCGTCTCTGGCCCCAGGTCCTGGAGGTGGCGCCGCAGGGCCTCGTCCCTCGGGTGGAGGATCACGTGTGCGTCCAGCGCCGAGCCGATCAGCTTGGCTTGTCGAGCCTGTTCCAAAGCCTTGAGCGCGACCACACGCCAGGTGGCCACCTGTTCCCAGCGCGCCTTGACGTCGTGGTCCATCCAGCCCTCGGGCACCTCGGGCCAGTCTGCCAGGAACACGCTCTCGGCCTCCCCCCGGGCGCCCGCAGGCAGGTGCTGCCAGATGTCCTCTGCCAGGTGCGACAGCACCGGCGCGATGGTGACGGCCAGCGTCTGGACAATGATGTCCAGCACGGTCTGGCAAGAACGCCGGGCCCGGCCGGCCGCGGCCCCGGCATAGAGGGCATCCTTCCGGATGTCGAAGTAAAAGCTCGACAGGTCGACGACGCAGTAGTTCTGAATGAGCTGGTAGAAGTGGAAGAACTCGAAGCGCTCGAGGGCGGACGTCAGCTCGCGGAGCACCTCGCCGAGCCGGTGCAGGGCGTACCGATCGAGCTCCTCGAGTTCGCCGACGGAGATGGCGTGCCGGGCGCGGTCGAAGTCGTAAAGGTTGCTCAGCGCAAACCGTGCCGTGTTGCGGATTTTTCGATATATCTCGGCCATCTGCTTGAGGATGTTGTCCGAGATCCGGACGTCGTTCGTGTAGTCCACCGAGGCCACCCAGAGCCTGAGGATGTCCGCCCCGTAGGCATCGATGACCTTGGCCGGCTCCACCACGTTCCCAATGGACTTGGACATCTTGCGGCCGTGCTCGTCGACGGCGAAGCCATGGGTCACCACGGTGCGGTATGGCGCCATGCCACGCGTTGAAACCGAGGTGAGCAGAGATGACTGGAACCAGCCGCGGTACTGATCTGTGCCCTCGAGGTACAGGTCCGCAGGCCACGAGAGCTCCGGCCGCACCTCCAGCACGGCCGCGTGGCTGCTGCCGGAGTCGAACCAGACATCCATGATGTCTGTCTCCTTGCGAAACGCCCCGCCCCCGCACTTCGCGCAGGCCGCCCCCGGAGGCAACAGCTCCGCGACGTCGCGGGTCCACCATGCGTCCGACCCCTCCGCTGCAAAGCGAGTCTTGACGGCCAGGATAGACTCCGGCGTCAGCAGCGGCTCGTTGTCTTCCGTGCAGTAGAAGATGGGGATTGGCACCCCCCACGTGCGCTGCCGGGAGATGCACCAGTCCGACCGGTTGGCGACCATGTTCTCAATGCGCTTCTCGCCCGACGCCGGGATCCAGCGCACGTCGTGGATGGCCTCCAGGGCAGCCTTGCGAAACCCCTCGATGGAGGCGAACCACTGCTCCGTGCCGCGGTAGATGACAGGCTTGTGGCAGCGCCAGCAATGCGGGTAGGCGTGCTCCAGTTGCCCCTCATGGAGCAGGAAACCCGTGTCCGCCAGCCGCTTGATCACCACGGGGTTGGCCTTGCTGTAGCGCAAGCCTGCCACCAGCGTGCCGGCATCCTCCGTGAACACGCCCTGCGCGTTGAGGGGGGCAAAGACAGGCAGCTGGTACTTGCGCCCCACCTCGAAGTCCTCGACCCCGTGCCCCGGAGCCGTGTGCACCAGCCCGGTGCCGGTGTCGGCCGTGACGTGTTCTCCGAGCAAGACCAGGCTCGTTCGCGAGGGCACGAAAGGGTGCTGCGCCTGCAGCATCTCCAGCTCGGCCCCCACAAACTCGACCACAACGTCTCCCGAGATCCCGGTCTCCTCTCCGAAGGCCTGCACACGGTCCTGCGCGAGCATCAGAAGGCCGTGCGACGGGGTTCTCAGCACGACGTACTTCAGGCGCGGGTGGACGGAGATACCTAGGTTTGCGGGAAGGGTCCAGGGGGTGGTGGTCCAGATGACCAGGTTCACGGGCTCGGCGAGGTTGCCCAGCTTGCCGACCATCATCTGGCTGGTGGCTTGCAGCGGGAACTTCACGTAGATGCTGGGAGAATTGAACTCCTCGACGTACTCGATCTCAGCTTCGGCCAGGGCTGTCTCGCACGTCGGGCACCAGTACACGGGCTTCAAGCCCCGATAGATGAAGCCCTTCTGGGCCATCTCACCGAAGACCTCTACTTGCCTGGCCTCGAACGCCGGGTCCATTGTGAGGTATGGACGATCCCAGTCAGCCAGGATTCCCAGGCGCCGGAAGCGAGCCTGCTGCCCTGCGAGGTTTTTTTCCGCGAAGGCCCTGCACTTGTTCCGCAGCTCAACCGGGCTCATTGCGTGCCGACCGCCCTCCACGTCCTTGAGCACCGCATGCTCGATGGGGAGGCCATGACAGTCGTAACCGGGCACAAAGGGCGCGCGCCGCCCCGCCAGGCTGTTGAACTTCACGACGATGTCCTTGAGCGTCCGGTTGAGGGCGTGCCCGATGTGGATGTTGGGTGAGCTCAGGTACGGGGGACCGTCGTGGAGCATGAAGGTCGGGGAGCTGCTGCGCCGGTCTTGCATGCGCATGTACAGCCCCATCTCATCCCACCGGCGCTGAAACTCCGGCTCACGTTCGGCCGAGTTTGCCCGCATCGGGAAGGCCGTTTGAGGCAGGTTCAGGGTGCTCTTGTAGTCCCGCGCCGTCGTGGGCGCGCCTGCATCCTTCGGTTCCACGATCGAGCCATCCTTTCAGAGAAGCCGGCCCACCGAGCCGGGCCCCTATTGTAACAGGCCCCCCGTCAAAGACGGAGAGCCTGTTGCCAGGTACTGAGCTACCAACCCCGCCGCGAAGGCAGCGGCTAGTGCCCCGACGTGCGACGCAAGCTGTTCTTGAGGAAGTCAGGGATGTCGGGCGCCGGCTCCCCTCCTCCCGTGACGGCCGGCCCTGGCGCGGCAGGGCCGGACGAAGGGGCCTCAGGCGCCGGTGCGTGGCCGTTGCTGTGGCTGGCGATGAAGGGGGGCACCACAGGGCGCTGCTCCCGCACCGTTGAAACCGGCACAACGGTCTGTCGGGGCCCGTCAAAGCCGGTGGCGATGACCGTGATCCGCACCTCTCCGTGCAGCCGTTCGTCGAAGACCGCACCAAAGATTATGTTTGCCTCACTGTCGACCGCCTCGTAAATCACGGCAGCGGCGTCGTTCACCTCGTGGAGGGTCAGGTCAGACCCGCCCGTGACGTTGAAGATGACGCCCGACGCACCGTGGACGCTCGTCTCCAGCATCGGGCTGCTGATAGCCTTCTGCGCAGCCTCTACCGCCCTTCCCTCACCGCTCGCCGACCCGATGCCCATCAAGGCCGAGCCTGAGCTGTTCATCACGGCCTTGACGTCCGCGAAGTCGACGTTGATGAGACCGGGGATGGTGATGATGTTGGAGATCCCCTCAACGCCGTGTCTCAGAACATCGTCGGCAATCTGGAAGGCCTCCTGCATGGTTGTCCGCTTTTCGACGACCTGCAGCAGTTTGT
>JAYKHL010000060.1:0-5964 GCA_035284865.1 Candidatus Sericytochromatia bacterium
CTCCTCGTAACCCCGCAGCGCCAGCGAAATGGTCTCGAGGCGCACGTCGCCCTCCTCGGGGTAATCGTGCGTCAGGGTGTTGCGAACCTCGCGCAGCCGGTCCCACACCTCGACGCTCTCGAGGATCCGGAGTTGCTCGAGGCGGTGCAAGATGTCCAGCATCGTCACGTCGTCCGACTCCAACTCGCGCCAGTGCCGGAGCGCCAATCGGAAGAACTTGCGGCCCACCTTGTCCTGGATCTTCAGGTAGTTGAACAAGAAGCTGTTGACGATGCGCTGGTGGCTGTAGTCGGCCAGCCACGACGCTTCTATGGGCTGGGACGTCAGCAGGGCGTGGTCGATGTCCGCACTCTCCATCATCCGATGGATGGCGCCCAGCGTAGACTTCAGCGCGTCGGACACAGGAGAATGCCTTGTTGCAGGGCCGCTTGCTCGATCGGGCGAGCGGGGTCGCAGGCGATCACCAGGTCCACTTTCTGCTCGCCGATTCTGCGCTTCAGCCTGGCGAGGAAGGTCACGCGCTTCTCCATCAAGGCGTCGCGCGCGGCGGGTTGGGCATACAGGTCGATGTCCCCCCCCTTCCGGGTGTCGTCCGTGCGGCTGCCGAAAAGCACCACCTGCCCCTCCCCGAACACCTCGTGGAAGGTGGTGACGATGGCTTGTTGTTGCTGTTCGCTCAAGCGCACAGCCCCACCCGCAGTCAGGGGGCGCGCACACCGCAGGCCCCATCTGTGCAGTTTATACCCGGCCAGGCGGCGAGGGCCAGCGTCCGGGTTGGCGTGCAGGCCGCTCACCGGGGCTGCACGAACTCGGCTCCGCCAGGTCCGAGTACCCCGCGCGTCGGGCGTCAGGTTCCTGATGAGTGACCTGTCTACCTGGCGGCGCCGCCCCCGTCTCGACACGCGGTCATCACCTCTCCCAACGGCAACTCAAACCATTCAGCTCTTTCAAACTCCATCGTGATGGAGTTCCGGTTCAACGTCTGAGGCCCGCAAGCGTGGATCGCCGGGCCTATTCGGCGCGATCCGCGACTTGAAAACCCATAAGCCAGGACTTATGATCCAGGTGTGCGCTGGACGGTCCTGACCACCGACGAGTTCGACACCTGGTTCTCGGCCCGATCGCCGAAGGCCCAGGCCAAGCTCGACACGCACATCCTGATGCTGGAATCAGCCGGCCCGACGCTGCCCGCACGTTACAGCAAGCCGATCGTCACCTCGCGGCACGCCGTGCGCGAGCTGCGGGTGCAGGTCGGAGGCGATCCGTACCGGGTTCTTCGCGTCTTCGATCCCCGCCGCAACGTCATCCTGCTCGTGGGCGGCGACAAGACTGGCGACGACCGCTGGTACGACAAGCACGTGCCGCTGGCGGACAAGCTCCACGACGCGCACCTGGCCGAGCTCGACGAAAGGAAGGACAAGGAAGATGGCTAAGCCCTACCAGCGGCTCCGCGACAAGGTCTTCACGCCCGAGCAGCAGGCCGAGCACGCTGCCGAGGCCCGGCGGCTGCTTGACGAGTTGCCACTCGCGCAGCTCCGGCAGGCGCTCGATTTCACGCAGGCCCAGCTTGCGGCCTTGCTCGACGTGAGCCAGCCGGCCGTCACGCAGATGGAGAAGCAGACCGACATGCTGATCGGCACGCTGCGGACTTACGTCGAGGCGATGGGCGGCGAACTCGAGGTCCGGGCGCGCTTCCCGCAGGGCGACGTCGTCATCACCCAATTCACGCGTGTAGAGGGTGGGACGAGCGGTGTCGAGCCGGCAGCGCCTGCAGCGACCACTCGGAAGCGGGTGCCGAGGTCAAGGGCGGCGGGGTAATTGGGCTGCTGTGGCGGTTGGCGCCACGGATGGCGCCCGCTCATGCGTCACCGCGTGTGCAGCTGAGCTTGCTGGAGAGACCTCGGTTGCGTGGCGCAGGATGGTAGCCTTGGGCCGTGAGGGCGGTCACCGTCGCCGGCTTCCCCCCAGGCAGGCCCTCCTGGCATCCAGCAAGTAAAGTGGGTCGCCACTCCAGTTTACGACCGATCCTGATCTCAAGAATTAGCCAAGTTCACCGCTTCGGACGCACTGCATCGGTCGAGAACCCTTGGGTGACAAACAAAAGACCCTGATCCTGCTGTATCCAAACGCTGTCGCCTTCGAGATCATGATGGCTGCGGAACTTTTGCAGGAGCCCTTCCCGGTAGAAGTCGCGACGCCAGACGGGACTGACCATCTGGCCTCAAACGGGATGCAAATTCGGGCGTCATTGAGCTATGGCGCTGTGGTCGCCTAGCAGGATCGGTGCCTCTTGGTGCCGGGCGGCGACCCGGATGACCTGCTAACCGAGGGGCTTGCCGATGGGATTCTGCAGGCGGCGAACCAGTGCGGAGCCGTGATAGGGGCCATATGTGCCGGACCTGCAGTGGTGACGCGAAGCGGCATCGCCGACGGACGACGCTTCACGCACGGATATGGCGATGCCCACCGAGGACGTGGTCGAGACCAGCGCCATCGAGGGTGAGCACCGCGACGTCGCCTCCGTGCGGTCCTCGATCGCCCGCAAGCTGGGGGTGGACATCGGCGCCCTCGCGCCGGTGGATCGGGCGGGCCTCGGGCACCTCTGGTTCGTCACCCTGCATCCCTTCGACGACGGCAACGGATGCATCGCCCGGGCCCTCGGCGACTTGCTGCTGGCCAGGGCCGATGGCAGCTCGCAACGCTTCTACAGCGTGTCCGCGCAGATCCAGCGGGAGCGCAAGGCTTACCACGACATCCTGGAATGCGCCCAAAAGGGGTCGATGGACGTCACGGCCTGGCTGCTGTGGTTTCTCGACACCGTCCATCGCGCCGTCAAGCAAGCCGAAGGCACGCTCGACACGGTCCTGACCAGGACGCGCTTCTGGCAGCACTGGGCCGGCACGCCGATGAACGAGCGCCAGGTGAAGGCGCTCAATCGGCTCCTTGACGGCTTCGAGGGCAAGCTGACCAGCAGCAAGTGGGCTGCCATCGCCAGGTGCTCGACGGACACGGCCTTGCGGGACATCAACGACATGCTGGGGCGGGGGGTGTTGCGCAAGAACGATGCGGGAGGGCGCAGCACCAGCTATGCGTTGGGCGATTTTCAGCGGGCACCCCGCCTGGAGGGCTGACCTTCCAGCCGGCACGGCTCACTGCGTCGAGCCAGATGACCACCACCCGCCACCGGCACCTCCCCCAACTGCCACTCGAGACCTGGAACACCGTTGTAGGCACCCGTGATTCCCTCCGCCTGAACATGTAAAGACCGGCATGACCAGGGTGGGAGAGGCCACGCCGTCGTCGTGGACCGCGATGTCGTGGACGCTGACAATTCCCGGGCGTGCCACCGAGCCCGTGGCGCTCGGGTCGGCCAGGTCGACCCACGCGATGCTCTGACTTCGGGGTGGGCCAAGTAGCAGCGGGTGCGGCCGGTGGCGATGCCCGTCCAACTCTGCTGGCTGGAGGTGGTCAGGGCCGGCGTCAGGGCGGCGGTGGCCCGCGTGTCGAGGTGGCTGACGATCGGGTTGCCGATGTCAGGTCGGAGGTCCCGGACGCCATACACCACCTTGTCGTTGGTGGGGTGGGCGGCGACGTAGAGATGATTCACGGAGTCCTCCAACGCCGGGCCCTCCAGCGCGCCCTCGAAGGCCTTCGCAGCGGCCGGGCCTCCTCGACCGTGCTATGATCGCCTCCGGAGGCGCGATGCACCGCAAGAAGCTCCCCATCGGGATCCAGACCTTCGCGAAGATCCGCGAGGATGCCCACTACTACGTCGACAAGACACCCCTCGCGCTGCGCCTCATCGAGCAAGGGACGCACTACTTCCTGTCGCGGCCGCGCCGCTTCGGCAAGAGCTTGCTGCTCGACACGATGAAGGAGCTGTTCGAGGGGGATCGTGAGCCATTCAAGGGGCTGCATGCGGAGGCGCACTGGGACTGGTCGGTCAAGCACCCGGTGCTGCGGCTCAGCTTCGGATCCGGCGTGCTGAAGAAGCCAGAGGATCTGGGGGCGACCCTGCACTACCAGCTCACGCGGCTCGAGGAGGACCACGGCGTAACGCCCCGCTTCCCGGACCCTGGCAGCCGCCTGCGGGATCTCATCCAGACCCTGCACGACCGCACGGGCCGGCGGGTGGTGGTGCTCATCGACGAGTACGACAAGCCCATCCTCGACAACCTGACAGAGCCCGACCGCGCCCGAACGATGCGCGACGGCCTGCGCGACCTCTACAGCGTGCTCAAGGACGCCGACGCCCACCTGCGCTTCGTCTTCATCACGGGGGTCAGCAGGTTCTCCAAGGTCAGCCTGTTCTCGGGCCTCAACAACCTGAACGACATCACGATCGATGCTGAGTACTCGGCCATTTGCGGCTACACCGAGCACGACGTGGACACGGTCTTCGCGCCGGAGCTCGAAGGCCTCGACCGGGAGCGCGTCCGGCGCTGGTACAACGGCTACAACTGGACGGGCGAGGCGGTCTACAACCCCTTCGACCTGCTGCTGCTGTTCCAGAAGCGCCAGTTCAGGCCCTACTGGTTCGAGACGGGCACGCCGACCTTCCTGGTGGAGCACCTCGCGAAGCACCGCTTCTTCACGCCGGACCTCGCCCGGCTGACCTCGTCGGCGGAGCTGCTCGGCGCCTTCGACGTCGACCGCATCGAGCCCGAGGCGCTGCTGTGGCAGGCCGGCTATCTCACGATCCGCGACACGCGGGAGGTCAGCGAGGGGATGTGGGTCTACACCCTCGGCTACCCCAACCGCGAGGTCGAGGCCAGCCTCAACGCCAGCCTCATCAACGCCTATGGCGGCCAGGAGGCCCTCGCCTTTCGGGCCCGCACCCGGCTCGTCGAGGCTCTGCAGGCGGGCGACACAGCTGCGCTGCGCGACATTGTGCACGCCCTGTTCGCCAGCATCCCCCACGACTGGCACCGCAACAACCCGCTCGCCCAGTACGAGGGCTTCTACGCCAGCGTGTTCTACAGCCACCTCGCGGCCCTCGGCCTCGACACGCGGGTCGAGGACGCCACCAACAAGGGCCGCATCGACCTGGCGCTGCGCCTCGACGACCGCTCTCGGCCATCTCTGGCCTCCGCGGAATCAGCCCATCCGTGGGCAAGCCGGGTGTACCTCTTCGAGTTCAAGGTCGTCGAGCAGGTGCCCGAAGGCCGAGCCCTCGCACAGCTCCAGGCGAAGGGCTACGCCCAGAAGTACCGGGCGCCCGGCGTCACCCTCACCCTCGTCGGCATCGAGTTCAGCCGCGACGAGCGCAACGTCGTGGGCTTCGAGGTGGCGGGGGGCTGAGTCACCCCGCGGGAAGCCAGGACCGCCTGGCTTCCGCCTCCCCCAACGGCCGATGAAGCCCTTCGGCACGCTTCAACGGCATCATGCCACCGTCTCAATGGCCCACCTTGAAGTCGAGGACCTTCCACCGGACCTGGCGAAGCGGCTGCCGCGCCATCCGCTGCCCGTGCTCCGCCTGGCCCGGCTCGCCGTGGCCGCCCAAGCACAGGGGCAGGGCCTCGGCGGCGCGCTACGTGACGCAGTGTTCCAGCTGGGTTCCAGCCCGGCGTGTTCGCGGTGCCCGTGAGGCGGGTCGTTGCGAACACGCCCGCCTTGACCGTGAGGTCCTCCTCGATGGCGCCCGCCAGCAGTCCGCCGGCGATGTAGACGGCAAGCGGCGCGCTGAACACGAACGAAGCGAAGGCCGCCGGGGGCAACGGCGAGCTGACTTTAAACGAAAACACGCCCTTGCATAATCTTTCCTTAACCCCAGGCCAGGCAAGGACCTGCGCTGATGCGGGGACAACCCAGCATCCCGGTCGAGCGTTCGCTCCCGGCAACCCCAAGCCCCCCGGCCCTTTCGGCCGTCCCCATACGAGGCTCCTCCCATGTTGCAAGCCCTGCCCACCGCCGTTGCCCGCTCCTACACCGTGCGCCCCGGCGACTCGCTCTGGTCCATCGCCG
>JAYKHL010000061.1:0-8226 GCA_035284865.1 Candidatus Sericytochromatia bacterium
TGAACTCCACCTGGATGCTCCGCATGAGCGCCTGGAAGGTCGAGTAGGCCTCCCGCTTGTACTCCAGCAGCGGGTCCTTCTGGCCGTAGGCGCGCAGGCCGATGTTCTCGCGCAGGGTGTCGATGTCGTGCAGGTGGGAGATCCAGCGCTGGTCGATGATGCGCAGCAACACCTGCCGCTCGAGCTGCCGCATCAGCTCGGGCTCCATGGTGGCCTCCTTCGCCTCGAAGGCGTTGAGGGCCTGCTCGGCAAGGTGCCCCGCCAGCGCGTCCGAGCCCATCCCCTCCAGCTCTGCGGGCGTCAGCATCCGCAGCAGCGGGATGGCCTCTCCGAGCGTGGCGATCAGGCCGGCCAGGTCCCACTCCTGCACGGGCACGCCAGGGTGCGCAAACTCGGCCGTCGTGTCGCGCACCATCTTCTCGATCATCCGCGTCACGACCGGGCGCATGTCCTCGCCCTCGAGGACCTTGCGGCGCTCGGCGTAGACGATCTTGCGCTGGTTGTTCATCACGTCGTCGTACTCCAGCACCTGCTTGCGAATGTTGAAGTGGTAAACCTCCACCTTGCGCTGGGCGCCCTCGATCGAGCGGGTGACCATGCCTGAGGTGATGTCCATGTCATCCTCGGCCTGCATCTTGTCCATCAGCGTCTTCAGCCTGTCGCCCCCGAAGAGCCGCATCAGGTCGTCCTCGAGAGAGAGAAAGAACTTGGAACTGCCCGGATCGCCCTGGCGACCCGCGCGTCCCCGCAGCTGGTTGTCGATGCGTCGCGACTCGTGGCGTTCGGTGCCGATGCAGTGCAGCCCCCCGATCTCGACCACCTCGCGGCCACCTTCCTTGCAGGTGTCCACAAACTCGTAAATGGCTTCCTTGATCCGGGTGTAGGTCGCGGCATCGAGCTCCGCAAACTTCTCCGCGTGCACCTTGTCGGCCCACTCGGTGTCCTTGCGGAGCAGGGCGCGGGTCAGGTCTTCATAGGGGTAGGGCTCCAGGCCAAGCTGCACCAGGAAGTCCTTCGCCATGAACTCGGGGTTGCCGCCGAGGATGATGTCAGTGCCTCGCCCAGCCATGTTGGTTGCAATGGTGACGGCCCCCTTCTGGCCTGCCTGGGCGATGATCTTGGCTTCTTGCTCGTGGTACTTGGCGTTGAGCACGTTGTGCGGGATGCCCATCTCCTTGAGCAGCTCACTGAGGTACTCCGACTTCTCGATCGAGACGGTGCCCACCAGCACCGGGCGGCCCGTCTGGTGCATCTGAGCAACCTCGTGCGCGACGGCCTTGAACTTCGCCGGCACCGTCTTGTAGATGGAGTCGGGATGGTCCTTCCGGATGCGAGGCTTGTGGGTCGGGATGACCGTGACCTCGAGGTTGTAGATCTTGCCGAACTCAGCCTCCTCGGTGGCCGCCGTGCCCGTCATGCCGGACAGCTTGTCATACATCCGGAAGTAGTTCTGAAAGGTGATGGTGGCCAGGGTCTGGGTCTCTTCCTGAATCTTGACCCCTTCCTTGGCCTCAATGGCCTGGTGGAGGCCATCGGAGTACCGCCGCCCGATCATCAGACGCCCCGTGAACTCATCGACGATGACAATCTCGTCGAAGCCCTTCTCGTCGTTGTAGCGCACCACGTACTCGACGTCTCGCCGGTACAGCTCCTTGGCTCGGATGGCCTGCACCAGGTGGTGGGCCTGCTCGGGGTTCGTGGGGTCGTAGAGCTGTGCAACGCCCAGGATGCGCTCGGCCTCCGCGATGCCCTCCTCGTTCAGGAGGATGTTCTTGGCCTTCTCGTCCACCTTGTAATGGCGATCCTTGGCGAGCTGGGGGGCCACCCGCGCCATGAGAACGTAAACGTCCGTGCGTTGCTCGAGCTGTCCTGAGATGATCAGCGGCGTGCGCGCTTCATCGACGAGGATCGAGTCGACCTCGTCGATGATGGCGTAGTGGAGCCCGCGCTGCACGCACTCCTGCAAGGAGCCGGCCATGTTGTCACGCAGGTAGTCGAAGCCGAACTCGTTGTTGGTGCCGTAGGTGATGTCGGCTCCGTAGGAAATCTTACGCTGACCCGGATGGTAGTGGTGCTGAATGATGCCAACCTCAAGCCCGAGGAAGCGATGGACCTGCCCCATCCATTCGGAATCCCGCTTGGCAAGGTAGTCGTTCACGGTGACCACGTGCACCCCCTTGCCAGTCAGGGCATTGAGGTACGATGGAAGGGTGGCGACGAGGGTCTTGCCTTCTCCCGTCCGCATCTCGGCAATCTGGCCGCGATGTAAGAAGATGCCTCCGATGAGCTGCTCATCGAAGTGGCGCATGTTGAGAACCCGACGGCCTGCTTCCCGCATCACGGCGAAGGCCTCAGGCAGCAACTCCTCGAGCATTTCTTTCTCGACCTGGGCCCGGTCCTCGGCATCTTTGCCTCGCAATGCGTTTTCGAGCCGTTGCCGGAAGTCGGCCGTCTTGCCGCGCAACGCGTCGTCAGAGAGGGCCGTCATGTCCCCCTCAAGCCCGTTGATGTGCCGGATGATCGGGTCGAGGCGGCCAACCTTGCGGGCATTGGGGTCGCCAAGGAGACGTCCGAGAAGCTTGAGCATGCGAGCGGGAAGCACCTTTCTGCCGGGTCAGGTCAATGCGCGTGCCGCGCAGCGCCCGGGACACGTTGAAGTATACCAAAGGGCGTGCGCCCCTCGCCAGAAAACCCGCTTGTTGACGTTACCTTGAGCGCTGTTTTACAATCCTAAAGCGCTCGCACGCCGCGCAGGCCACCCTCGCCGTGCGAACCGCCAGGTGGCTGCTTGGTAACCAGCCTCCCCTTTGTCCACGATGGAGTACACTTTCGATGAAGACGGGCATTCACCCCAACTACGTGCAGGTCAACGTGACCTGCGTCTGTGGCAACGTGTTCACCACGGGCACCACGAAGGGTTCCGACATCCGGGTGGAAATTTGCGCGGCGTGCCACCCGTTCTTCACGGGCACGCAGAAGATTGTCGACACCGAAGGCCGTGTGGACCGCTTCATGAAGAAGTTCGAGAGCCAGAACCGGAAACTCGCGGCCCGGGCTGCGCAGTCCGCGTCCTCGACCCGGCCCACAGAGGCCGCTGAGCCCAAGGCCTGAACGTCGCTATCACCTTGACAGGGCCCTCGGGCCCTGTTTTTTTGGGTCTGCCGTGGCGCCTCCCAGTCACCTCATTCGCCTTGCTCGTCCCGGTGAGGCGGCGCCCGTGTCGGTCATGTGGCTCTCGTTCATGCGGGAGCACAACGCGGCTTACGGCCCCGTGGTGCGCCTCACCCAGAGGAACCGCCGGGCGATGGAGGGTCACCTCGAGCGCCTGATCGAGGTCGGACAGCTTTGGGTTTGGGAGGCGGAGGGGGACCTGGTGGGGTATGCCGCCGTCGTGCCGAACCTTGCAGAAGTCGAGTTGTTCGAGGCCTCCGCTGCGCTGACGGACCTCTACGTGGCGCCGAACTGGCGGGGGCGTGGGGGCGGTCGTAGCTTGCTGGACGCCGTTGGCAGGGAGGTCGCGGCGCGGGGGCTCGATGCGCTGACGCTGAAGGTCGCCACAGGCAACCCTGCGCGGGCCATGTACCTGGAGGCCGGCTTCAAGCCTCGCACGGAGACGCTGGCCTTGCCGCTGCGGAACCGGCAGAACGGGCGGGCTCGGCGCCCTCGGGAGCTCCCGTGACCCCGCGGTTCTTCGTCTTGCCGGAGGCCGTCAAGGGTGGCGAGGTGGTGCTGTCGGGGCCCGACGCCCACCATGCCTGTCGGGTGCTGCGGCTGGCGCAGGGTGACATCGTCACCGTGCTGGATGGCGCCGGCAGGGTGATGCAGACCGAGGTGGTCGGTGTCGCCGCGCGGGAGGTGCGCCTGGCGATCCGGACCGAGACCCGCGAGGAGCCTGCAGGCCCTGCAATCACGCTGGTGCAGGCCCTTCCGAAGGGCGACAGGTTTGAATGGGTCCTGCAGAAGGCCACGGAACTCGGGGTGAGCGCCGTGCGCCCGGTGGTCTCTCGTCGGTGCGTCGTGCGCGTCGACGCGGGCCGGTCGCAGCAACGCTTGCGCCGCTGGGAGGCCATTGCCCGGGAGGCGGCCGAGCAAAGTGAGCGCCCGGACTTGCCGGTGATTCATCCCGTCGTGGCGCTGGACGACGTGCCCTGGGACCCCAAGGACCTGGTCCTGATCCTGGCGGAGCGTGCGCGGGGCAATGCTCTGGCGGCGCGGCTGCCCTCAACACCGCCTCCGGTCCTGCACGTCCTGGTCGGACCCGAGGGGGGCTGGGACCCTGAGGAGCTGAGCACCCTCCAGGCCCGGGGCGGAGTCTGCGTCAGCCTCGGCCCGCGGATCTTGCGGACGGAGACCGCGGGGCTAGCCGCGCTGGCCGTGATCCAGGCGAAGTACGAGGGTTAGAGCAGCCCTGGGGCCCTCGCCCCGCGTGGGACCAGGGCCGATGTCGCTGCGGCAAGCCCGCGCTCAGGGGACCTCTGGTGGGGGAGGCATGTAGAACAGCTGCTGCTCTCCGGGGGAAAGCTCCGTGGCGGAGGCGGGCGCCTCGAGCAGCTCCGCTGAGCCCACCTCCAACGCTTGCAACGCAGCGGGGATGGCCTCTGGTGCCAGCACGGCCCCCGCCGGTCCGAGGTGCCAGGTGCTGGACCCTGCCACCCCTGAGCCCTCCAGCCACTGTCGAGAGGTAACCACCCCTGAGTTATCCGACAGGAACTTCCCCGTTGTGCTGCGACGGACGGCCCCGCAACCGCCTGCTTGCGCCAGAAAGGAGCGAGCAAAGGCGCTGCGGTAGGTGAACGCGGTCCCATCCGGTTCAGGCCGTCTCTGGAGCTCGATGCGCTGCCGCACGAACACCTGGTTGGCCGTGCCCAGCTCCGGGAGGAGCGCGAAGCCGGGGCGGCTCGGAAACGTCGCGAGGTCCAGCACAGCCTCGCCCTCGCCGAGGTCGAAGCTGCCTCGAAGCGCCAACAACCCCAGGAAGGGCACCACCGCCTGGGCCATCAGCGTGCCCCGGTTCGCTGCCGTGAACTGGACGGTGCCCACGTGCCTGTGCTCTCCCGCGCGGCCGCGAAGCCAGATGTGGATGGCGCCGGTGTCATCCTTTCGGTTCAGTCGCAGCCGACCGTTCAGCTCAAGCCCCAACATCTTGAAGCGCTCGAAGGCAAGGGTGCGCTCCTCGGAAGCGGCCGTTGCATAGGCCACCAGCATGAGCCGCAGAGGCTCTGCCAGCACGGCCAGGGGCGCAAGTTCCCGCATCATCGGGGGCGCGGCCCGATCATCCGACAGCAAGGCGGCCAGCTCACATGGCCCCCCCAACTCGGTGCCGGCAGCCTGTCGCAGGGCGTAAAGCAAGCCTTCCGGCGCCAATCCGCTCCCTGGCAGCTGGGTGAGGGTGCCCCCGTCTGGTCCGATGAGAGTTCCCGCGTCAACCCCGATGAGGGTACCCCCGTCAAGCCCGATGAGGGTGCCCCCGTCGGGCCCGATGAGGGTGCCCCCGTCGGGTCCGATGAGGCCCATCCCGTCAAGCCCTCGGATGGTGCCAGACCAGAGACCGTCCTGGGACCCTGCAGGGCCTGGCTCTATCGTCGGTCCAAGGCCGAGTTGGCCCAGGAGGTCGGTCGGACCAAGCAGGGCTGGAGGCAACATTGGCACCAGCGCGACGCGGGCTGTTGCGGGGACAGGCGTCGCCGACGCGGGTGCCGCATCCGGCACATCCGCTGGCTTCGCTGACGGGCTGGGCTGGTCCCGTCCCCGCTGCTGTGATGCCGGGCCCGCCAGGGGCACTGCGGCCCTGGGCCGCGCAGCGGGCGGAGAGACCTCCGAGCAGCCCACCAAGCCCACCAAGGTCAGGGCCCAGAACACCTTGCCACGCACACGGGTACCTCACAGAAGACGCCCTTTGGACCTATACCCCGCTGGCCCGGCCCGCCACCCTGGCCCTGGCCCCCTGATTCCGCGATAGCCCCTCACCCGGCCTGCGGCCACCCTCTCCCTGGGGGAGAGGGAAGCGAAATCCTGTTTCACCCAATGGGTGCGGACACTTTCCGCTCCTTTCTCCCACGGGGAGAAGGTCCGCGTCAGCGGGGATGAGGGGTCATGCGGAATCAGGGGCTCGCCCGCCTTCCCCCGGCTGCTGCCCGGTGCCGATCTCCTGCCCCCTGGGCGTCCCGCCAAGCCACCCGTCGGGTCCAGGCTTGCCCCGGTCTTCAGTGACGGACAGTCACGGGAAAGCCCCTGGCCGTCACCTCGTGGGCGACCGAGAAGGCGCGTTCGCGCTCGGCGAACGCGCCCAGCTGGGCCCTGTAGCTGCCCCCGTCCCAGACGACCACGGCGTTCAGCCCACTGGCCTGCAGGGCCTCCACCTGGCGCTGGGCGCCCTCACGGGTGTCGAAGGCTCCCACATGGACCCGATAGACGGCGCTGCTTCCGTTGTCGCCCGATTGAACCGGAGCCCGCGCCTGGGGCGGCAAGCTGGAGCCGGCCTCGGCCTGTGTCTCATCGAGGTCGTCGCCGGGTGGAGGTGCGGGGGTCGCCACCTCCGCTGACGGGGCACCGAGCGTCAGGCCTTGCGGGCTCGGCGAGACGGCGGGCGTCAGCGAGGGCATCGGCGCGCGAGGTGGCCTGGGCGATGGCGCGTCACCGATGCCTCCAGGCAGCTTGACCGGCACATTGGCGGTGGCTTCGTGCGTGTAGTGGAAGCCGGCGGTGAAGGCCCCTGCCGATGCCAGCACCAGGATCGTCCAGTAGCCAACGCTGGCAAGCAGCTCCGTGCCCCGAGCCATGGCAACGGGTCACGACCAGGACGCCAGCTGGCGCCGGAGCGCCTCGAGCTGGCCCTGGATCTCGTCCCGCCTTGCCCTGAGCTTCTCCACCACCGCAGGCGGGGCCTTGGCCACGAAGGCCTCGTTGGCGAGCTGGCTCGACACGCGCTGCTGCTCGCCTTCCAGCGAGGTGATCTCCTTGCCGAGCCGCCCAACCTCCCTGGCCAGGACGTCGCCGAACCCCGACAGGGGCAGGAAGATCTGGTTTTCACCGGCGAGCCCCGTCGCGCAGCGCCCCTCCGGCCCTGCCGAGCCGGCGGGGGCAATGATCACGCGGTCGGCCCGGCCGAGACGGGCCACCAGGGGGGCCATGCGAGCGAGCAGTGCCTCGTCCGCCGCGGTTGCCACGATCACGATCTCCGGCGCCACCTTTGCCGGGTCCACCCGCAGCTCGGCACGCACGTTGCGCAGCGTCTTGACCGTCTCGATGAGCAGCCCCATCTCTCGCTCGGCAGCCGGATCAAGCGAGGCTGCATCCGCAGCCGGCCAGGCTCGACGCTGCAGGGTCTCGGCAGCGGGCGCCCAGCCCCGCGTGACCAGCAACTCGTTGATCTCCTCCGTGATGAAGGGCATGAACGGGTGGAGCAGGCGAACCAGCGTGTCCATCACCTCGGCAAGCACCCGGCGCACGTCCCCATCGCCCGCCTCGAGGCGCGGCTTGGCAAGCTCCAGGTACCAGTCGCAGAGCTCATTCCAGGTGAACTCGTACAGGGCCGCCGTCGCCTCGGAGAACGCAAACCCGTCAACGGCCCGCGTGACCTCACCGATCAGCCGGTGCAGCCTGCTGATGATCCACCGGTCCACGGCCGAGGCCAGCGGCTGCCGGGTGGCCGCCTCACCTGACCACGCTGGCGCCGGGTTGCCGGGACCGGCCGCCTTCATCAGCACGAACCGGGTGGCGTTCCAGAGCTTGTTTGCAAAGTTCCTGTAAGTCTCGATCTTCTCTTCCCGGTAGCGAACGTCCTGGCTGCTGGTGCCGGCCCCTGCCAGCCAGAAGCGTGTGGCGTCCGTCCCGTACTTGTCCATGACGAGCAGTGGGTCGACCCCTGTGCCCTTGGACTTGCTCATGCGACGCCCCTCCGGGTCGAGGATGGTGGCATGGATGATGACCTGCGAAAACGGGATTTCGCCCCGGAAGGCCAGCGATGTGAAAATCATGCGCGCCACCCAGAGGTAGAGAATGTCCCGGGCGGTCGACAGCACCTGCGTGGGGTGAAACCGGGCCAACTCCGGGGTTTCATCCGGCCAGCCCAAGGTCGCATAGGTCCACAGCGCAGAGCTGAACCACGTGTCGAGGACGTCCGGATCCTGCGTGAGCCCCGTTGCGCCACAGCTCGAGCAGGCGGTCGGATCGCTTTCAGCGACCGTCACGTGGCCCTGGTCGCAGTACCAGACCGGGATCTGGCGA
>JAYKHL010000062.1:0-14179 GCA_035284865.1 Candidatus Sericytochromatia bacterium
ACCGTCACGACGTCCCCGGCGCTGACGCGCAAGGCGGCCTCGGCCCAGCCACGAAGGCGCCGGGTGGCCTGCGCCGTGGCGTCGCCGAGCGGCTCGAACGAGAAGAGGTTGGGGGTGGTCATCTGGCCTCGTCCTTAATGCAATAATTTTGCAATAATTTCATCCAACACCATGCCGGTTCGGGTTGTCAAGCTTGCTGGTTGAACGTTTTTCTTCCAGATATGTCAGTGTTTTGGACGATACGGGGTCTCGCTTGACCTCTGGTTAGTATTGCAATAATCATGCATTAGTTGTCCGGCGCAAGGGCGTCGGCCACGACCGGCCCGGAGGAACCCCGTGAACCTGCTCCTGACCCTGCTCGCCGCTGCGGCGATCGCCCTCGCTGGGGCGCCCGCGCTGGCCTGCGACGACCCCGACTGCCCCCACCCCAAGCCCCCGAAGCCGCCCAAGGCGGCCCTGGAGGGCTGAGGCCGTGGCTGTGCACCTGCTTCGTGCTGCGCTGCTCGCAGGCCTGGCGGCGACCCTCCCGTCTTGTGGGGTGGCTCCCCCAGCCCTGGCGCCACGCGCCGCGCTGGACTCTGCCAAGGCCAGCGCCACCCTGGGCCTCGTGGCGGACCGCATCAGCCTGGCCAACTTGCCGGGTGGGCATGCCGTCCGCGTGGCTGGGGCGCCCGGGGCTGCCCGAGGCGGGGGCGTCTGGGGGAGCCCCGGGCGCCACGCCGCCCCTGCCTCGGGCGATGAGGCCGCCGTGGAGGCCGACGGCTCCTTCGTGCTGGAGCTCCACGCCCACCCGGGTGAGGCCGTGACCCTCTGGGCCTATCGCGACGACGCCAGCGGGCGCCGGCGCTACGCATCCCCCCTGGTCTTCGTGGCGCCTGCCGCGCCCCGGGCCGCACGCTGAAGGAGGCACCCCGTGCGCATCATCATCAAGCTCAAGAGCACCGAGAGCGCCCACCAGTACGTGACGACCAAGAACAAGAAGAACGATCCCGAGCGGCTCGAGCTCAAGAAGTACGACCCGATCGTCCGGCGCCACGTGCTGTACAAGGAGGCCAAGTGAGCTTCGCTGTGGCGAGGCCCCTGCTCGCCCCGGGCCCCAAGGAGGCCGCGGCGCTGCTGGCTGCGGCCCCCGGGAGGCCCCTGGAGTTGGCGCGTCCCGAGGCAGAGGCCGAGCGCCTCCGCGACCTCCTCGCGGACGCGGATCTAGGGCAGGACTGGGCGGCGACGGGCGAGGTGGCGGCCGGGCTCGCGCCCTGGCCGGTGGCGCACCTCGAGGAGGGCCTCCTGGACGCCTGGCAGGGGGCGGGCTGCGAGGCGAACACGGGGGTCGTCGAGGCCCTCGTGCAGGATGCCCTGGAACAGGCCGCCTGGCTCTGCGCCCTGGCCGGCCGCGTCGAGTTGCCCCTGCGCGGCTGCCTCCTGGCGTGGGCCGTCCACCGTGGGCAGCCCTGCCGGAGGCTGCACCGCGACACCCTGCCCCTCCGGATCGTGACGGCCTACGTCGGGGCGGGCACGGAGTGGGTGCTGGACGAGGGCTTGCTCGGCGCCGAGGAGGTGCCTGACGCGGGCGCCTTGCATCGCTGCGCGCCCCTCACGCCGCTGGTCCTGCCCGGGAAGCTCGCCTGGGGGGCCGCCGCGCCGGGGATCATCCACCGCTCACCACCTCTCGATGGCTCTTCCCCTCGGCTCGTGCTGCGGGTGGACGCCGTCCCCGCTCCCTGACACGCAGGAGGAGGTTTTCCCGTGCCCGGTTTCCGTGGTGGCCGCTCGCGGCGCCGCAAGGTCTGTCCTTTCACCGTGGCGAAGGCCACCCACATCGACCACCAGGACGTCGCCGCGCTGAGGGCGTTCCTCTCCGGCACGGGCAAGAGCCTGCCCCGCCGGGTGACGGGCGTGGGCGCGCGCTACCAGCGAACGTGGGCCGCGGCCATCAGGCTCGCGCGCCACGTGGCGCTGCTGCCGACGGCGCAGCGGTGAGGCCCGCCGTGGCTGGCGAGGTGATCGGGGCCTACGGCCTCACCTGCCACCGTGGCGGCCGCCGGGCCCTCGCGGGGCTGGACCTGGCGATCCCCGCGGGCGAGGTGTTCGCCCTCTTTGGGGGCAACGGGGCAGGCAAGACCACCACCATCTCGCTGTTCCTGGGGTTCGTCCGGCCCACGGCCGGCACGGCGTTCGTGGCCGGGGTGGACGTGGCGCGGCGGCCGCTCGAGGCGAGGCGGCGGCTGGCCTACGTCCCCGAGAGCGTCTCGCTGTACGGCCACGCCACGCCGGTGGAGAACCTGCGTTACTTCGCGGCCCTTGCCGGCCGGCGCTTGTCGCTGCCCGAGGCCCGGGCCGCGCTGGGGCGCGTCGGGCTGGCCGAGGAGGCGTGGGGGCGCCCCCTGGCAACGCTCTCCAAGGGGATGCGGCAGCGGTGTGGCCTTGCCATCGCCTTTGCCAGGCAGGCTGCCGCGTTGTTCCTGGACGAGCCCTTCTCGGGTCTCGACCCGGTGGCGGCTGCAGGGCTCGTGCAAGCGATCCGGGGGCTGCGCGACGAGGGCTGTGCCGTGCTCGTCACGACGCACGACCTTTACCACGCCAGGGCCCTGGCCGACCAGGTGGGCATCATGCGCGCCGGACGGCTGGTCCGGCACCTGCGGCGGGACGCCCTGACGACGCTCGACTTCGAGCAGCTCTACCGGGAGGCCATGGGGCTGGAGGCAGCGCCATGTGGTGGGTGATGGTGGTGCGTTGGTCGTGGCTGGAGGCGATGCGCCCTGCGCGGAGCCTGACGCTCGCCCTGGCGTTCGGCCTGTGCCTGTATGGCGCGATGAGCTGGGGCACGGCCCGCGTCGCCGAGGAGCAGGCGGCCATCGCCGCCGCGGCCGAGGAGAACCGCCGGCAATGGCTGGCCCAGCCGCCGCAGTCGCCTCACGCGGCTGCCCACTTCCCCGTGCTGCTGGCGGCCCCGCCCGGGCCCCTCGCTGCCCTGGTGGCGGGGGCTGCTGGGAGCCTGCCCACCTTTCTTTACACGGACGCGCACCGCGTCCAGGCCGCCCGGGGCAGCAGGGTGGGGGAGGGGCCGCTCGAGGCGCTCTTGGGGCCCTTCGACGTAGGCGCCGTCGTCGGCGTGGTCGGCTCGCTGGTGGCGGCGCTGGTGGGCGCCGAGGTCGTTGCCGCCGAGCGGGCCAGGGGCACCCTGCGGCAGCTCCTCATCGCGGTGCCCTCGCCACCTGGCTGGCTGGCTGCCGCCGCCACCGGCCGCCTGCTGGCCCTCTGGGCCATCACCGCCGGGGCCGCTGCGGTGGCGTGGCTCGCCGCGGGGCGGCCTGGCTTGCCGCTGGTGCCCCTCGGGGCGTGGCTGGGGTTGTCGGCGAGTTACATGGCGGCCTGGCTCTGGCTGGGGCTGTTGACTGCCCTGCGCGCGTCGAGGCCGGCCACGGGGGCGCTGGGGGCGCTGGCGGTGTGGATCGCGCTGGTGGTGGTCCTGCCCCGTGGGGTGGTGACCCTGCTGGAGCTCGACGCCCCCTACCCTGACGGGGCGCTGGCTCGCGCCAGCCTGCGCGTCGAGGAAGTGGCGCTGCGGCAGCGGCAGGGGCGGATGGTCGAGGCCCTGCGAGTCAGGGGGGAACTCGCTGGAGCCACGGGGTTCGTGGCCACGGAGGGGCCCGCCGCCGTCCGGGACGTCATCGATGCTGCGGCTGACCAGGCCCGCCGGCGCGAGGAGGCAGGCCAGCGGGCCTGGCTCGAGACCCAGGCCCGCCGCCAGCTCGGGTGGGCCTGGCTGTCCCCCGTCAGCCTGTACGTGGCGGCAGCCTCTGCCCTCGCGGGGACCGACACCGCGCGCCACGCCCGCTTCGAGCGTCAGGCCGCGGGCTGGCGCAGGGCATTCCTCGCGCGCCTCAACGGCCTGGAGGAGCAGGGCCAGGACACGTTCAGCGCCTACGGCGCCATCCCGGCCTTCAGCCTGCAGGAGGCCTCGACGCGGGCCGCCATCGCCTCCCAGGCCCTCGCATGGGGGCTGCTGATGCTGCTCTGGGTCGGCTCGATGGCTGTGGCGATGGGGAGGTTCGGTGGTGTCGATGATGGAGCCTGATGGCCATCTCCCTCCGACCGCGGGGGGCCTCTTCCTGCCCTTCCTGATGGCCGGCTGGCACCTGCGCCTGCTGCTTGCTGCCCGGGCGACGCGGTGGATCTTGCTTGCCTGGGTGGTGTTGGTGGCCGTCTGCGCCTCGGGCGGGGCGCTTGCGGGCCGTGCCGAGCGCGCCGCCCACGACGCCGTCGAGGCGTCCCTGCCGCGCTTCCACGAGGCCTGGGCCGCCGCGTACGGGCAGGAGGCCTATCGCCCCGTCCACTTCACGGCCGAGCACCCTCTGGTGCTGCACCTGGCGCCGGCCCCCGGCCGCGCCCTCGCTGGCGGCGTCGGCGACGCCGTGGGGGCCTGGGCCCAGCCCACCGGGTACCACGTCCGCGAGCTCGAGGGGCGTCGGCCGGCTGCCGATCCGACGGCCGGACGGCTCGACCTCACGGCCCTGGTGGTCGGGGCAGGGGCTCTGCTGGCCCTGGCGTTGGGGCACGACGCGCTGGCTGGGGAGCGGGATCGAGCCACCCTGGCCCTGCACGACGCGAGCGGGGTGGGGCCGCTCCCGCTGCTGCTGGGCAAGTGGGGCGGCGTGCTCGCCGCCGCCGCGGTGGTGCTGCTGCTGCCAGTGGCGCTTGCCGTGGCGGCCCTGGGGGCCGCCGGCGAGCTCGGGGGCGGGGGCTGGGCGCTGGGCCTCGCGTACGTGGGGCTCTGCGCGGCTTACGTGGGGGCGTGGGGCACCTTGGGGCTGGCCATCTCCTGCTGGAGCCGCGCCGCTTCCACGGCGCTGGTGGCCGGGGTGGCCCTCTGGGTGCTGGCTGGCGTGGTGGCGCCACGTGCCCTCGGGACCTTCGCAGACCGTCGGCACGTCGTGGCGCCGCCTGCCGGCGTGGAGCAGGCCCTGCAGGGCGTGTTGGCATCGGCCAAGGCTGCCTACCGCGTGCGGCTCGCGGCTGCGCGCGCCGAGCACGGGGCGCTCGATGCAGGGGACCTCGCGGCCCTGCGGCTCGCCTACCACGAGGACTACTATGCCCGCGCCTCCCGGCTGCTGCAGCCCGTGGAGCGGGCTCTGGCGGCGCGCCGCGCCTGGCTGGACGGCGCCTGCTGGCTGACCCCCAGCCTGGGCTTTCAGCTGGCTGCGTGCCGCCTCGCGGGCACGGACGGGACGCGGCACCACGCCTTCCGGGAGGCGGCCGATCGCCACGCCAGTACCCTGCGGCGCTGGGTCGATCTCCGGGTCCTGGCCGGCAAGCCAGGCCGGCCAACCTGGGGCGAGCTGCCCCCCTTCTCGCCCGCCGAGGCAGCTCCCGGTGCACGCCTGGGGGGCGCGCTGGCCGCTCTGGTGGCCTGGACCCTCTGCGGCCTGCTGCTGGGGTGGCTGGGCCTGGTCACCCCGAGGAACCGCTGATTCTTTCTTTTGCAAATATTTTGCATTTATCCTATCATTCCGCCACCTCATCACCCCGTCAGGAGCCCCCCATGGACGTCGTCACCTACAGCCTCGCCGCCGCCGCTGCCACCGCCGCCGGGGGCTACTGGGTCGCCACGCGCCCCCAGGCCTGGCTGACGGAGGACCGCCTCGCCACGCTCGTGGCGGCGGGGGCCGGGCTGCTGCTCGCCACGCTGGGGCTGGAGATGCTGCCCACCGCGAGCGAGGCCCTGGGCCACCGCGCCTTTGTCTGGTTCCTGGTGGGCATCGGCGTCGTGCTGGTGCTGGAGCGGTATGCTGCCCCGTGGCTCGACCGCTGGTTCGCGCCCGCGGCGGCCTGTGAGGCGTCCGCCCACGCCGGCCACGCCCATCAGGGTGGCTGCGAGGGCCACCACCACCATCACCACCCCGTGGCCGAGCACGTGGGGGGCCTCTCGGGCACCCTGGCGCACGCCCACGGGCACCATGCCCACGGGGTGATCAGCCACGGCACGGCCTGCACGGCCGTGGGGTGCCTGATCGTCTGCACCTTCTTCGATGGGCTGAGCCTGGCGGCGGGGTGGTCCACGAGCGCCCAGCTCGGCGCGTTGCTGGGGACGGGGCTGTTGCTGCACCTGCTGCCAGAGGGCCTGGTGGCGGCCAGCGTGTTGCTCGCTGCGGGGGCGAGCCGGGCGGCGGCTCGCCGGGCCGCTGCCGCCGTCGCGCTCGCCCTGCTGGCCGGGGTGGGGCTGGCTGCCGTACTCGGCGGCGTGCTCGGGGGCTCTGCAGCTGTGCTGGCGCTGGCCTCGGGCGTGATCGCCTACGTCGTGCTCGGGCAGCTCGTGCCTGTCGCGCTGCGCGCGCGCGGGGGCCTCTGGCTGATGCTGGCCGTGGTGGCTGCGCTCAGGCTTCTCGAGGGGCTGTGGCCCCACGGTCACGGCTGATGGACGCGCCTGGCGCGGCGGCTGCGCCAGGGCTAATGCGTGATCCTTGCGATAACCTTGTCGGGCGAGCCTTCCGTAGGCGACCCGGGTGAACTCCGAGCATGACAGGGGATGCAACTTTATCCGTCCTGGAGACAGCTCCTCGTCGTCCGGGTAAGATGTTGCTATTGCAGTTTGTTTCATTAGTGCGTGCGGCGCGCGCCGCGACCGAGCCGGAGGCCCGATGACGCCCGATGCCCCTGCCCTGCCCCCGATGATGCTGCCCTGCGATGCCTGCGGCGGCGCCTTCCTGCTGCCCGGGGAGCTGGCGGCCCGGCACCTGGCCGCCGGCCACAGCCTGCCGCGTCGCTGCGAGGGGGCCCGGCAGGCGCGCCGGGAAGAAGGCGCGGTGCGCTACGCGGCCTGTCCGTTCGGGGCGGCCGTCGTGACGCGGCCCGCCAGCCCCGCGGCCCCGGCTGCCCGGCCTCGACCCACCCTCGTGGGCACGGGGGTGTGGGCGCGCGGCGTCGTCACGCGCATCAGCCGTGACCGCGGCTTCGGCGCGATCGCGGGGGAGGACGGGCGGAGCTTCTTCTTCCACGCCCGCGAGGTCGCTCCGCCCGGCCTCAAGGCCCTGCGGGTCGGCCAGGCCGTGCGCTTCGAGGAGGCGCAGGGCGACGACCGGCCCCGGGCCCTTGGTGTCGCGCCCTGGGAGGACCAGGCGGGCCTGCCAGCGCCCCCGGCCAGCGCGAGCTGAGCGCCGCCGTCAGGCCGCCCGCAGCCGCCCCAGCCACGCCCCCAGCCCCGTGAGGGCCGCCGCCGCTCCCAGCGCCGCGAGCACGGCCGGCAGCCCGACGGCCTCCACCGCGTGGCCGACGCCGGCCAGCGGCACCACCGCCGTCGCGTTGAGCAGCGTGGTCTGGACCCCGAAGACCTTGCCCCGCACGCCGTCCGCCACCAGGGCCTGCAGGCGCGTCTGGACCGGCACGCCGACGACGGCGCCGCCCGCCCCCAGCACGGTCGCGAGGGCAAGGGCCGGGAGGGCCTGCCCGGGGCCTACCGCCGCGAGCCCGACCAGCGCGACCCCGCAGGTGAGGAAGCCCCCGGTCATCGCGGCGTCCGCGCCCCAGCGCGCGCCCCAGCGCCCGACGGCCCACGCGCCGAGCCCCAGCCCGAGCCCGGCCGCCGCCATCAGCCAGGTGTAGGGCACGTGGAGCGTGGCGCGCGCGAGCACGATCGCCAGCACGCTGGCGGCCGCAAAGAGGCAGACGATCGCCACCTGGCAGGCCATGGTGCGCCGCAGGCCCCCCCGCCGCCGAATGTAGCTCAGGCCCTCGCGGAGCTGGACGAGGTAGGGCTCGTGGGCAGGGGCCGTCACGGCTGGCTGGGTGTAGGTGACGCGCCGCAGGCAGGCGGCCGCAGCCGCGAAGGCGGCGGCCACCCCGAGGGCGGCCGCGCCGGGCCCCACCGCGCGCACGAGGGGCTCGCCCACCAGCAGGCCAGCCACGAGCGCGCCGACCATCGTCAGGGAGGAGACGGCGTTGGCCTGGAGCAGCTGGTCAGGCGGCACCACCAGCGGCAGGGCCGCCGCCTCCGCGGGGACGAAGGGCTGGGCCGCAACGGCCACCAGCACGGCGAGCCCGACGGCCGCTGCGAGGTGGGTGGGCCCCAGCAGCCCGAGTGCCAGCACCAGCCCGGCCCGGGCGAGGCTGCTCGCGACCATCGCCCGGCGCTGGTCCAGCCGGTCGGCCCAGGCCCCTGCGAGCGCTCCGAGCAGCACCGTGGGCGCGGAGGTCAGGGCGATCGCCACGCCCAGCGTGCCGGGCGAGGCGTCGTGGCGGGTCACGAGCTCGACGAGCAGCACGAAGACCATGCGGTCGGCGAGCTGGGACGCGGCCTGGCCGCCCCAGAGCGCGAGGAAGGCCGGGGAGCGCAGCAACGGCGCGAAGCCGGCCGGGGGGACGGGCGCCGTCGTCACACCGTGATGTCCTGCCCCCTCTGGAGGTGGACGCGGATCTCCTCGCTGATGGCCCGCGCGAACTCGTCTTGCAGGCCGGCCGGGATGCCCTCGAAGTTGATGCCGATCGCGTGGCGGCCATCCTTGCGCCGCGTCCGGTAGATCACCCGCGCGAGCAGGGACACCGACATCAACCCCGGGAAGGCCAGCAGCAGCATCAGGTACTCGGGCACGTTGTCCTGCTCCGGGATGGCGAGGCAGCCGCTGGCGCTGATGTTGTCGAGCGTCAGCGCGAGCGGGCGCCCCGTGGCCTCGCCCGTCGGGCTGCAGGCGAAGGCGTAGAGGGTCTCCGAGAAGCGGATGCGCACGAAGCGCCGGCGCTGGAGCTTCTCGGCCTTGCCGGGGTTGGGCAGGCCGAGGAACCAGCACGGGCCGTAGTAGGCCTTCAGCGGCACCTTCACGCGGTAGTACCATCTCTTGTGCCCGAAGCACAGGCGCAGGTCGTCGGGCGGCGCGATCACCTGCGCATCCTGGAGACGCACGAGCACCTCGTCGTCGAGCACGTCGAGCACGCGCGCCGTCTGCACCCGCGTCACGCCAGGCAGCAGCAGCTCGACGGGCTGATCGTGCGTGAACGCGAAGGCCTGAAGGTGGGTCGGGTCGATCACGGCGGGGCAGCTGGGCAGGACGCCCCACGGGCGGGGGCGGGGGGCTACCCCTGTATTTTACCCGGGCTTATCCCGGATCGCGCGCGCCGGGGCGTTCCAGGGTGCCCAGCCCTCACAGCCGCCGCCGACCGGGCGTCGGGACCATCCGCCGCACGGGTGCGACGGCCAGGAAGCCCCGCAAGAGCCGCCGCTTCAAGTCGGCGACGGCCTCCGCCTCCAAGGAAGCGGCCTCGAGCTCCCACCAGGGCAGCCCGGCCTCGGCGGGAGCCTCGTCGCCACGCGGCACCAGCTCCCACACGAGGTGCCCGTCCGCCGCGCCGTCGGGCGGCGTCGCGAGGTTCAGCCGGCGAGGCCCCAGGGCCGCCCGCATCGCGCGCACCACCAGATCCAGATCCCGCCACAGCGCCTCCCGCTCGCCATCCGAGAGCGCCAGCACGTCCGCCAGGTGGGCCTTCGCCACGAGCCGCAGGCGCCCCACGGGCCGCTGGTCTTCGTGCAGCACGAGCAAGCCCGAGGCCAGCTCGGCGACAAAGAGCGGGTGGGGCTCTTCCCGGCACGCGCGCACGAGGTCGCAGGCCGGGCAGGCCGGGAGCAGAGACACGGGGGTCGGATCGGTGGCCATGGCGCTGGCGCCATGATACCCCCTGCAGGCGAGGGGCGGGCCTGCTCGTCGCTCCGTGCCCGGGAGGCCGCGGGCTATGCTGGGCCCATGACACCTCGAAGCGCGCGCCCCTGGCTCGGCCTGGGGCTCTCCCTGCTGGCCCTCATGGGGGGCTGTGGCGCCGCCGGGACGCCCCCCCCGGATCCGGCCCTCGCCCTCGGAGCCTGCGCCGACCCCGTGGCGGTGCGTTCGCTCGGCAGCGGCCTTCTCAGCGGCCTGATGGACGAGCGGATCACCCTGGTGCGCGACCAGCCCGCCTGGGCCGCGCTGTGGGCCCAGCACGCACCAGGCCGGCCCGCCCCGAGCGTCGACTTCGCCACCGAGCAGGTGCTGGTCGTCCTCCGGCAGCACCCCACCGGCGGCTACGCGCTCGAGGTGGTCGAGGCCTGCCGCGAGGGCGACAGCCTCACGGTGCGCGTGGTGGAACACGCCCCGGGCCCCGATGAGGCCACCGTTCAGATCCTGACGCAGCCCTGGGCCTTCGTGGCCCTGCCGCGCCTGACCGGGCGGGTCACGGTGCGGCTGGCCATCCGGGTCGGCTCGCCCCCGGGGGCTGCCCCCTGAGCAGGCCCGAGGCCCAGTGACAGGGCCTCTTTCGGCCCCTCGCGTGCTACACTGACGGCACGGAGGGTGCGGCCGTGGGCCTCATGCGAAAGACGTTCCTGACGCTCGCGGAGAACAACGCGATGTACCGGCTGATCGTCGGCAACGGCGTGACGCGGGCGATGACGCGCCGGTTCGTGGCGGGAGAGCGGCTCGACGAGGCGATCGCGGCCCTGCGGGAGCTCAACGCGCTCGGCATCCACGGCTCGCTCGACCTGCTCGGTGAGAACGTCCACACCGAAGCCGAGGCCCGGACCGCGGGCCGCGAGTACGAGGCGATCGTCGACCGCATCGCGGCCGAGGGCGTCGACGCGAACGTCAGCCTCAAGCTGACGCAGATGGGCCTCGACCTCTCCGAGGACCTCTGCCACGAGGTGACGGCCGGCGTCATCCGGCGCGCCCAGGCCCACGGCAACTTCGTGCGCCTCGACATGGAGGGCAGCACCTACACGGCCCGCACGATCGCGATGTTTGCGCGGCTGCACGCGGAATTCGGCAAGCATGTGGGCATCGTGCTCCAGGCCTACCTGCGCCGCACGGCTGAGGACGTCGAGCACATGATCCGGCTCGGCGCCCGCGTGCGGCTCTGCAAGGGGGCGTACCTCGAGCCGGCCGAGATCGCCTTTCCCGACAAGGCCGACGTCGATCGCAGCTACGTGGCGTGCATGAAGCGCCTGATGGAAGCTGGCTACTACCCCGGCCTCGCGACGCACGACGAGGCCATCGTCCGGGAGGCCAAGGCCTTCGCGGCCGAGCGTGGCATCGCGCCCGAGCGCTACGAGTTCCAGATGCTCTACGGCATCCGCCGCGACCTGCAAGAGGCACTCGTGAGGGAGGGCCACCGCATGCGCACCTACGTGCCGTTCGGCACGCAGTGGTACCCGTACTTCATGCGCCGGCTGGCGGAGCGTCCCGCGAACGTCTGGTTCATCCTGCACAACGCCCTGAAGTAGCCAGGCGCGAGGCGCCTCGGCAGCCCCTCAGGGCGGGGCCAAGACCGGCGAGTTTTTCGCTCGAAACCAAGGTGGCACAACGTTCTTGCCCGGCCATTGCCAGCCTGCACCACCAGGTAGACAAGCCTGGTGACGCGTGCTACAGTGGCCCGGTCCTGGAGCCTGCTAGGATCCGAGACGTAAGTTTGGTCGCAACACCCATCGAACCCAGCCGCATCGCAGCCTCATCGCAGCAAGTCATCCCAGCCATCATCGCCGCGGCCAGTCTTGGGGCCCTCCTCCGGGAGGGCCCCTTTTGTGCGCCAGGCTTATTTTAACAAGAGGTTAAATAAAGGTCATCCTTTCTTTATCTCCCTTACGATGCAAGGTACCTGACCTGGCCTGTGGCTGCTTCAAGGGAACCCGATCGATGTCTTCCTGCGCCTTCCACGTCTCCCGCCTCGTGTTGCTCGGGGCCACCTTCGCCGCCGCCGGCTGCGGCGTGGCCGCACCCGAGGTCGCCGGCCTGCGCGTCCCTGGGACCTTCTCGGCCCGGGCCACGACCCGCCGCGTGCTCGTCAGGTTCAAGGACGCCCGGCTGCAGCAGGCCGCCGTGCAGCGCCACAAGCTCGCCGTCGTCGGGCGGATCGCGCGGCTCGACACGCTGGTGGTCCGGGCGGCGGACCCGCAGGCGCTCGTCACGGCCCTGCGCGCCGACCCCAGCGTGGCCCACGTGGAGCCCGATCACGTCGCCCGAGCGTTCCTCGCTCCCGCCACCCCCAGGCTCCCGCTGATGGGCCAGGACGAGCTGCTGCCGCGCCTCTGGGGCATGGCGAAGATCGAGGCGCCGAAGGCGTGGGGCGTCACGACGGGCGCGCGGCAGGTCAAGGTCGCCATCGTCGACACGGGCGTGGACTACAACCACCCCGACCTGCGCGGCCGCACCACCAAGGGCTTCGACTACGTCAACGGCGACGGCGACGCGATGGATGACAACGAGCACGGCACCCACTGCGCGGGCACCGCGGCGGCCGGCATCCACGACGGCGGCGTGGTGGGCGTCGCGCCCAACGTGACGATCGTGCCCGTCAAGGTGCTCGACGCCGAGGGCTCCGGCAGCTACTCGTCCGTGGCAAACGGCATCATCTATGCGGCTGACGAGAACGTGAACGTCATCTCGCTGAGCCTCGGCGGCCCGGCCTCCTCGCCCACGCTCGCGAGCGCCGTGCGGTACGCGAAGGACAAGGGCATCCTCGTCGTCGCCGCCATGGGCAACGACGGCGACGACGTGCCTCAGTACCCGGCCGCCCTGCCGGGCGTGATGGGCGTGGGTGCCACCAACAGCAAGGACGCGATCGCCTACTTCTCGAGCCGTGGTGACCACATCTCGGTCTCAGCCCCCGGCGACGTCATCATGTCGTGCATCCCCGGTGGCAAGTACGAGCGCTTCTCGGGGACCTCCATGGCCTGCCCCCACGTCGCGGGCCTCGCGGCGCTGGTCAAGAGCAAGCACCCCGCCCTCGGCGCTGCCGAGTTGCGGGCGCGCATCGAGAAGGGTGCCCAGGACCTTGGCCCCAAGGGCTTCGACCCCACCTTCGGCCACGGCCGCATCAACGCCGCGCGCGCGCTCCGCTGAGGTCCATCGCTGAGGCCACTGCTCCTGGCGGGTGGTTCAGCGCCCCCATCACCGGGTACGCGATGAGCAGGCCACGGCAGGCCGGAAGGGGGACCCCATGGACGTCGGATCGGTGGGCGCGGCTGAGCGGGGCGAGCTGATGGCCCAGCTGCAGCCTCGCATGCTCAAGCAGGCGATCGACTCGCAGGCCTCGCAGGTGCTGCAGCTGCTGCAGGCGATCCCGGAGGCGCCCCAGCCGGCACACCTCGGCACCGCCGTCGACGTCCGAGCCTGAGGGCCTCACGCGACGCCTCGCTCAGCGCGCCCGCGTGAGCCGCTCCCGCGTCGGCGCGCTCATGTAGCGCAGGTCGAGGATGCCCGGCACGCGGCGCACGAGGCCGAGAGCCTCGACGCGCGCCGCCACGGCCCAGCCGCGCAGCTCTCGGGCTGGCGGGGGGGCGGCCGCAACCTCCGCCGCGAGCAGCGTCTCCACCACGGCCGCGATCGCCGCGGCCTCCTCGGACGTCGCCGCCCGGTCGATCGCCAGCTCCATCGTCCCCCCTACAGCGGGATGTTGCCGTGCTTGCGGGCCGGGCGCTCGACGCGCTTGCCGCGCAGCGTGCGCAGGGCCCGGATCAGCAGGGGGCGGGTGTCGCGCGGGTCGATCACGTCGTCGATGAAGCCCCGCTCGGCGGCCACGAACGGGTTGGCGAAGCGCTCGCGGTACTCGGCAATGAGCGCGTCGCGCCGGCTGGGGTCCGCCGCGAGCTCCTTGCGGTACAGGATGTTCACGGCCCCCTCGGCGCCCATCACGGCGATCTCGGCTGTCGGCCAGGCCAGGTTCACGTCCGCCCGGATGTGTTTCGAGCCGAGCACGTCGTAGGCGCCGCCGTAGGCCTTGCGGACGATCACCGTCAGCTTGGGCACCGTCGCCTCGCAATAGGCGTAGAGCAGCTTGGCCCCGTGGCGGATGATGCCGCCGTGCTCCTGCTGGCGCCCCGGCAGGTAGCCGGGCACGTCCTCGAAGGTGACGATCGGGATGTTGAACGCATCGCAGAACCGCACGAAGCGCGCGCCCTTCACGGAGGCGTCGATGTCCATCGTGCCCGCGAGCACCTTGGGCTGGTTCGCCACCACGCCCACCGTGCGCCCGTCGAGGCGCGCAAAGGCCGTGATGAGGTTCTGGGCGTACAGCGGCTGTACCTCGCATAACTCGCCGTCGTCGACCACCAGGCCGATGAGGTCCAGCATGTCGTAGGGCTTGGTCGGCACGTCGGGGATGATGCCGAGCAGCCCCTCCTCGCGCCGGTCCTCCGGGTCGCTGCACGGGTAGCTCGGCGGGTCCTCCAGGT
>JAYKHL010000063.1:0-9652 GCA_035284865.1 Candidatus Sericytochromatia bacterium
TGCCGGCTGATGTTCCAGTCCTTGATGTTGCGCATCCAGTCCAAGTAAACGTCGCCCCACCGCGCCGGATGGAACGTCACCTTGCCCTGCTCCACCACGTCGATCGCAGGGCCCGCCAGGTCGCCCATCCGGACGAACCACTGATCGGACGTGGCAGGTTCCAGGGTCGCGTCGCACCGCGAGCAGTGCCCGACGTTGTGGGTATAGGGCTCCTCCTTCACGAGGTAGCCCCCTGCCTGCAGGTCCGTCACAACCCGCTTGCGCGCCTTGTATCGGTCGAGGCCCGCGTAGGGGCCCGCCAACTCGTTCAGGCAACCCTGCGGCGTGAAGGTGTTGCGCGCCTCGAGGCCGTGTCGCTGACCGATCTCGAAATCGTTCATGTCGTGGGCCGGCGTGATTTTCAAACAGCCCGTGCCGAACTCGGGCTCGACGTGGGCGTCGGCGATGACGGGCAGCTCGCGGTCCGTCAGCGGGAGTCGAACCCGCTTGCCCACCACCGCAGCGTACCGCGCATCCTCAGGGTGAACGGCCACCGCGACGTCACCCAACATCGTCTCAGGGCGAACCGTGGCGACCACCAGCTCCCCGGTGCCGTCCACGAACGGGTAACGCACGTGGTACAGCACATCAGCCTGCTCCACGGGCGAGACCTCCAGGTCCGAAAGACTGGTCAGGCAGGACGGGCACCAGTTGATCATCCGGTTGCCCTTGTACACGAGGCCCCGTTCGTACAGTGCCACGAAGGCCTTTCGAACCGCGCGACTGTAGCCCTCGTCCATCGTGAAGCGCCAGCGATCGTAATCCAAGCTGGCGCCGAGGCGCTTGAACTGACCGTAGATGGCGTCCCCGGATTCCTGCTTCCAGGCCCAGACCTTTTTCAGAAACGCATCCCTTCCGAGGTCGTGCCGGGTCTTGTGTTCCTCCCGGAGAAGCTTCTTTTCCACCACGTACTGCGTGGCGATGCCTGCATGATCCGTGCCGGGCTGCCACAACACCTCGAAGCCCTGCATGCGGCGCGCGCGGGCCAGGATGTCTTGTATGGTTCCGTTCACGGCGTGTCCGAGATGCAACGAGCCGGTCACGTTGGGGGGCGGGCAGGCGAGCACGAACGGCGGCTTGGGGGAGGCTGCGTCTGCCCTGAAGATGCCCAACTCCTCCCAGCGCGCCACCCAACGCCCTTCCACGCTCGAAGGATCGTAGGTCTTCGCGATCTCTGCACCGTGGGCTTCCGCCGTCGTCTCCATGGTTCTCCTCCACACGCGAGCGGGCCTCGCTGCGCCGCCCTCCTTGGGCGACGGACGAAACCCGCTCCGCTGGTCCGCTTCAGGCAGCCCGCCTCAGGCGGTCTCGCCTCGCGGTGCCTTGTTCGGCGTGGCCGCCGCCTTCTTATCTCCCATCACCAGCAACGCCGCGTCCGCCCGCCTTTCGATCAGATCGCGTGTGATGACGCACTTTTTGAGGTCCGTGCGGCTGGGAGCCTCGAACATCACGTCGATCATGATCTCCTCGACAATCGAACGGAGCGCACGTGCCCCAGTCTTGCGCTTCAAGGCCTCCTCAGCGATGGCCTGAACGGCATCAGCGGTGAACTCCAACTCGACGTCGTCCATCGCCAGCAACCGTTTATATTGCTTGAGAATGGCGTTCTTGGGTTCCTGCAGAATCTTCACCAGCGCCGCTTGGTCAAGCTGGTCGAGGGTGGCAACCACCGGGATGCGCCCGATGAACTCCGGAATCATGCCGTACTTGAGCAGGTCTTCTGGAGACAGGGCCCTCAGCGTCTCGCCGAGATCCTTGTTTCCGGTGGCCTGCACGTTCGCTCCGAACCCGACGCTCTTCTTGCCGATCCGCGCCTCGATCACCTTGTCGAGGCCCACAAAGGCTCCACCTACGATGAACAGGATATTGGTCGTGTCGAGTTGGATGAACTCCTGGTAGGGGTGCTTGCGCCCACCTTGGGGGGGCACGTTGGCCGTGGTGCCCTCAAGCATCTTGAGCAAAGCCTGCTGCACGCCCTCTCCGCTGACGTCTCGGGTGATGCTGGGGTTCTCTGACTTGCGAGCGACCTTGTCGATCTCGTCGATGTAAATGATCCCGCGCTCGGCCTTCTTGACGTCGTAGTCCGCTGCCTGTAGCAGCCGCAGGAGGATGTTCTCGACATCTTCACCGACGTAGCCGGCCTCCGTCAGCGTGGTGGCGTCGGCAATGGCGAAAGGCACGTTGATGACCTTTGCCAGGGTCTGGGCCAGCAAGGTCTTGCCAGAGCCGGTCGGACCGATGAGCAAGATGTTGCTCTTCTGAATCTCCACGTCATCGTCGTGTGTGGAAGCACTGATCCGCTTGTAGTGGTTGTAGACCGCCACCGACAACACCTTCTTGGCGTTGTCCTGACCCACGATGTGGGAATCGAGGATCTTTTTGATGGTGGCCGGCTTGGGAATATCCCGGATCTCGAGGGGAGGCGCGTCGGCTGACTTCTGCTCCTCGTAGAGCTCGTCGTCGAGGATCTCGTTGCAGAGATCAACGCACTCGTCGCAGATGTACACGCCGGGTGCAGTGATCAGCTTGCGCACCTGTTCTTGCGTCTTCCCGCAGAACGAGCACTTGGGGTGTCCCTTCGGGTCGTCGTACTTGGGCATTTCGGTCAAGCCCCTCCGGTGCCTGTGCTGCCTGCCTCCGGCATCGGCACCTGGTCAGCGCCGATGCGAGGCGTCAGCACCTCATCAATCAGCCCGTAAGCCTTCGCGTCCGACGGGGACATGAAGAAGTCACGGTCCGTGTCCTTCTCGAGTTTCTCGAGTTGCTGTCCGGTGTGAATGGACAACAGCTCATTGAGACGCCGCTTGATGCGAAGAATCTCCGCGGCCTGAATTTCGATGTCAGTGGCCTGCCCCTGGGCCCCGCCGAGCGGCTGGTGAATCATGATCCGCGCGTTGGGGAGCGCGATGCGCTTCCCGGGCGCGCCGGCCGCCAGCAGGAAGGCGCCCATCGAGGCCGCCTGTCCGAGGCAGATGGTCGAGACCTTCGGCTTGATGTACTGCATCGTGTCATAGATCGCGAGCCCTGCCGTGACAACACCGCCCGGGCTGTTGATGTACAGCATGATGTCCTTCTCGGGATCTTCTGCCTCGAGAAACAGCAACTGCGCAATGATCAGGGACGCCACCGTGTCGTCGATGGGCGTGCACAGGAAGATGATGCGCTCCTTCAAGAGACGCGAGAAGATATCGAACGACCGTTCTCCCCGGCTGGTCGACTCGACCACCATTGGAACGAGGCCCATCTTGAGGTCGGAACTCACGGCGAAACCTCCGTGTTCTAGCAATGTAAGTCTTTGCGTACGATGATACAACGAGCCGCGGCCTCGTAAAAGCCGCGGCCCGGACGGAGGGTCAGGCCTCTGACTCCTCGGCGGACTCTTCAGCCGCCGGCTCCGCCGCCTTCTTCTTGCGTGTCGCCTTCTTGGCCGGCGCCGACTCTGCCTCGCCCTCGGGAGCGGATTCACCGTCGGTCTGCGCCTCGGGTGCGTACTTCGCGGGGATGTCACCTTCAGTGACGTTCGCCTTCTCGAGCAGCCAGTCAAGGATCTTGTTGGAGAGCACCTCGTCAGCCAGGGTCGTCCACCCGCCGCTTTGGATCAGCTGGTTCCGGACGGCGGCCGGGTCGACCCGGTACATCGCGGCATACTGCACGATTTCCTCATCGACCTCTTCCTGGGTGATGGTGAGGCCCTCGGCCTTCGCCACCGTGCCCAGGGTGAGGCTCGTGCGAATGCGCTTGGTCGCCTCTTCCTTCAACTCCTCGCGCCAGCTGGTGAGCCGCTCGCGGGTAAACATCTGGTTGACGTCCATGCCCTGGGCCTGCATCACCTGGAGGTACTGCCGCATCAGGAACTCGACCTCCCGGTCGATCATCACTTGCGGGATCTCGACGTCGGCCAGGTCGAGAACCTGGTCGAGCACCTGCTGCCGGAGCACGGAGTCCCTGCTCTCTTCCGCCTCGCCCGTGAGTTCCTGAGTGACGTGGGCCCTGAGATCCTCGACGGTGTTGAAGTCTCCGACCGACGCCGCGAAGGCGTCATCGAGTGCTGGCACGGTGCGACCCTGCACCTCCCGGACCTTGACCGTGAAGACGGCTGGCTGACCCGCCAGGTTGGCCGCGTGATACTGCTCGGGGAAGTTGACCTCGAAGGTCTTCTCGTCACCGGCCTTCATGCCGACCAGTTGCTCCATGAAGCCGTCGATGAACCGTCCAGGAGCCACCTCCGCCCGGAAGTTCTCGGCCGTGCCCCCCTCGAAGGGCTCCTCGGCATCCTTCAGGCGCCCGGAGAAGTCGATCATTGCCACGTCGCCCTGCTCGATGGCCTTGTCGGCCGCCACGTGGGTGGCGCGCTGCTCGCGCATCTCGGCAAGCCGCTTCTCGACGGCTTCGGGGTCGAGTTCGATCTTGGGGGCTTGAGCCCCGAGCCCGGTATAAGCCCCCCGGAACTCAACGTCAGGCCGCACCGGGACCTGCGCCTTGAAGACGAGGGCCTTGTTGGCTTCGAACTCCACCACCTCAACGCTCGGGCGTTCGATGATCTCGAGCGACTCTTGCTGAACGGCCTTCTCGAGGGCCTCGGGGATGAGTTTTTCAAGCGCCTGGTTCTTGATGTAGTCGAGCCCCACCGTGCGCTCCACCAGCTGACGAGGCGCCTTGCCCTTGCGGAAGCCGGGGATGTTCACCTGCTGGCTCGCCTGACGGTACGCGTGTTCGAGGCCCCGCTTGACGTGGTCGAGGTCGACCTCAACCTCCAGATGGACCTGGTTCTTTTCTTTTTTCTCGAGCGTGACCTTCACGTGTGAACTCCTTGAGTCCAGGCGCCACTCGCAATGGGCGAGCGCTGGCCGGGCGACCCCCGGCGGGGTGACGATGAAGGGAGCCGGGCAGGCGGCAAGCCGCCTTTTAACCGGGCTCCCACTGTGGACGCTTCTTAAAAAGCGCCGAGCAGTATACCACAGACCACCGGGCCGGGCATGCTGCGAGGGCGTGGGGCCGCCAGTTGCAGCAGTCAGGTGCCCGGGTTTGGCGGGATCCCCGCCCCTCTTGTAACATGGAGGTTGCACGTGCGGCCGCGCCGCCGTCTGCGCCACCCGTCACGTCTCCTCCGGAAGAGGCCCCCTTGAACCACCACATTCGCAACGTCGCCATCATCGCCCACGTTGACCACGGCAAGACCACCCTCGTCGATGGCCTGTTGAAGCAGGCGGGGGCCTTTCGGGCTCACGAGCAGGTGCAAGAGTGCGTCATGGACTCCAACGACTTGGAACGGGAGCGGGGCATCACCATCCTGTCCAAGAACACCGCTATCTCATATGGCGACCACAAGATCAACATCGTCGACACGCCCGGTCACGCCGACTTCGGGGGAGAGGTCGAGCGGGTGCTCGGGATGGTGGATGGCTGCTTGCTGCTGGTCGACGCCTTCGAGGGGCCGATGCCCCAGACCCGCTTCGTGCTGCGAAAGGCCCTCGAGCAAGGGCTCAAGCCCATCCTCGTCGTGAACAAGATCGATCGCGATGGGGCGGATCCGGCCCGCGCGGTCGACCGGGTGCTGGACCTGTTCATCGAGCTGGGGGCCGATGACGACCAGATCGAGTTTCCCGTCATCTACGCCTCGGGCATCGGCGGGTACGCCCTCAGGGACCTCTCGGACGACCGCCGCGACCTCACGCCGTTGTTCGAGGCCATCCTGCATCACGTTCCGCCGCCGGTTGGTGACGAGGCCCGGCCGTTGCAACTTCAGGTGACGACCCTTGACTACTCCGAGTACCTCGGGCGGATCGTCATCGGACGCATCCACAACGGGACCGTGAGCCAGGGAGAGAACCTGGTGCTCATCACCTCCGAGGGCAAGCACGTGCGGGGCAAGGTCTCCAAGCTGTTCTCGTTTTCCGGCCTCAAGCGGCTGGACGTGGAGCGGGCGGCCGCGGGCGACATTGTTGCGGTGGCAGGCTTCCCGGAGGCCAACATCGGGGAGACCCTCGCCTCTGCGGCGGACCCGCACCCGTTGCCCCTGATCCGGGTCGACGAGCCCACCATGCAGATTCGCTTTTCCGTCAACGACTCACCCTTCGCGGGCCGGGAGGGGAAGTTCGTGACCAGCCGCCAGCTGCGCGACCGCCTGACGCGCGAGCTCGAGAGCAACGTTGCGCTGCGGGTCGAGGACACCGACTCCCCCGACACCTTCTTGCTGTCGGGACGCGGTGAGCTGCACCTCGGCGTGCTGTTCGAGACCATGCGGCGGGAGGGCTACGAGTTCCAGATCGGCAAGCCGAAGGTCATCAACCGAACCCTCGACGGCGTCGAGCACGAGCCCTACGAGACCCTCGTGCTCGATGTTCCGGACTGGGCGGCCGGCGCCTGCATCGAGCGCATCGGTTCGCGGCGCGGGATGATGCAGCACATGCACAGCGATGGCACCCGGACCCTGGTCGAGTTCCTGATCCCGGCCCGGGGCCTCATCGGCTTCCGCAGCGACTTTATCCGGATGACGAAGGGGGAGGGCATCCTGAGCCACTCGTTCTTCGACTACCAGCCACACGCCGGCGAGATCGGGCAGCAGCGAAACGGGGTGATGATTGCCTGGGAGGACGGGGAGGCCACGGCCTACGCCATCCAGAACTTCGAGGACCGTGGCGTGTTCTTCATCAAGCCGGGCACCAAGGTTTACTCCGGGATGATCGTGGGCGAGCACAACCGGCTCCAGGACCTCGATGTGAACGTCTGCAAGGCCAAGAAGCTCACCAACATGCGGTCAGCTGGCGCAGAGGTGCTCACGGCGTTGCAGGTGCCGGTCGAGATGACCCTGGAGCGTTCGATGGAGTACATCGCAGAGGATGAACTCGTCGAGGTGACGCCGCAGTCCATTCGCCTGCGGAAGGCCAAGTTAAGCCGTCACGAGCGCTGAACAGGGCCCCGGCGGGCCACCGCCTGGCAGGGCCTTACTGCAAGGACCCTGCCAGGTCCATGTACCAGCGCTCGCCACCTGCCTTCTTCCAGTAAAGCAGCACCTCCGGATGGCGTAGCTCGGCGGTGTTGAGCACCTTCAGGTCTGCCTTGAGCTTGGTCCGAGCCCGCCTGCCCGTCTCGTCGACGTCGGCCGCGAGGAGCTCGATGTTGTCGAGCTGCAGCAGCTCGGGCTTGACCTGAAACAGGCGCTCGATGAGCCGCGGGATGTCGGCGGCCTTGCGGTCCTCCGGCGAGCTGAAGCCTGCGGCGGCCTCGAAGTCCTTGAAGCGGATGGCCTCCAGAAACCCCCGGGCCAACGCCCCGAGCTTGCGTGCCTCGGGCCGGAGCACGACGTCGAGGGGGGCGTGGGCTGCCGGTCCCCACGTGAAGAACCAGCCACCGGCGGCAGCGCCCAGCAGCACCAGCGTCAACACGAGCCTAACCATCGACGAGCTCCTTGAGCTTCAACACCAGCAGCGCCATCACCAGCAGCGCCACCGTGGCCACGGTGAGCCTGGCGAGCGCCCCCGCGAGGGTGCCCCAGTCAGGGCTGGTCGCCACCACCTGCTCCATGGCCTGGTAGCTCCACTTCGCCAGCGTGGCCTGCTCGAGCCACCCCGCCACCCCTTCCAGGCTGCGTTGGGGCATGATGAGCTTCGAGAACAGGAGCTGGGGGATCAGGCAGACGGGAACCAGCGCGAGGGCCACCACGTCCGAGCTCACCAGCGCCGAGATGGCCAGCCCGAGCGCCGTGCCCGCCAGCAGCCCGGCATAAAGGACGAGGACCATCAGCCCAGGAGAGCCCTCGAGCACGAGGTAATACCGGACGCCCGCGTAGAACAACCCAGCCTGCGCGAGCCCAAGCAACCCCAGCACCTGAGCCTTGCTCAGCACATAGGCCTGCAACTGCAGCCCCACGAGCCGCTCTCGCTGAAGGATGGCCTGCTCCTTGACGATCTCGCGACACGCGTTGACACACCCGAAGAAGATCGTGGCGAAGGTGAGGACGAAGTACAGGGTGGGGGTCGGACGGGTGCCCTCCCACACCAGCCCGGCGCAGGCCGCCACGGCGAGGGGCTGGGCGATGAGGAAGCCAAGGCTGCGCGGATCGCCGAGGAAGACCTCCATGTATCGTTCGGTGAGGACCCCCGCCTGGTGTCGATCAAGCCAGCTCACGGCGAAGACTCTCCCCCACCACGCAGGCGGTCCAGCACGTAGGTGCGATAAAGGTGGCTCTGGCGAAACCGCTGGGTCCACGTCAGGGCATCATCCTCTGCCAGGCGCCGGAAGACACCCTCGTAGGCCCGGACCCGGAAGTGTTCCAGCAGGGCCTCGGGTGGGCCCGCGTACACCAGCTGGCCTGCAGCCAGCACCACCACGAGGTCCAGCTGGTCCAGGCTGGCCATGGCGTGGGTGGTCACCACGACGGTCGTGCCGCTGGCTGCCAGGTCGCTGAAGAGGGCCGTCATGGACGCCTCGAGGTGGGGATCCTGGCCGGAGGTGGGCTCATCCAGGAACAGCACGGCGGGGCTCGCAAGCAGCTCCCCGGCGACGCTTGCGCGCTTGCGCTGCCCTCCGGAGAGCCTCGCGATGCGAACGTCTGCACGCTCCGAGAGCCCCACGCGGCGGAGGGCCCGCTCCACCACGGCCTCGCGCTCGGCGGCGGGGAGCGTCGCGGGCAGCCGCAGCCGGGCGGCATAGCTCACGGCCCTGCGGACCGTGAGCCCGGTGTGAAGGATGTCGTCCTGGGGGACGTAGCCGAGGCGGGTGCGCCAGGCTGCCCGGTGCTGGTGGAGGACCTGACCGTCGAGGAGGATCTCCCCGTCGCTGGGCCGGGTCAGGCCGCAGCAGGCCCTCAGCAAGGTGGACTTGCCCGAGCCCGAGGGCCCGAGCAGGCCAGCCGTCTCCCCCGGCAGCACGCTGAAGGTGATGCCTGACAGCAGCTGCCGGCCCGCCACCCGTTGCCCGACGTGTCGCACGTCGAGGCGGGCGGCCCCTCGGACAGCCCGCCGCGCAGCCGGGGGGGTCAGGACAGCCCCTCGAGGTACACGGTTTTCCACTCCGTGAAGAACTCGATCGCCTCCCAGCCCGCCTCGCGACCGCCGAAGCCGGAGTCCTTGTAGCCCCCGAAGGGCAGGTGCGGCTCGGAGTAGGTTGTGGTGAGGTTCACGTGCACCATTCCAGCTTCGCTCTCTCGTGTGAAGCGCAAGGCCCGCGTGAGGTCGCGCGTGAAGATGGCCGAGGACAACCCGAAGTCGCAGTCATTGGCAAGGGCCACGGCATGTTCGAAGTTGCTCGCCTCGGTGATGGCAAGGACGGGCCCGAAGACCTCCTCCCGGAAGAGGCGCATGGCCGGTGTTACCCCGGTGAAGATGGTGGGGGCGACGTAGAAGCCGTGGGCCAGGGCGCCCTCGGTGACGGGCGAGCCTCCGAGCAACAACTCGGCACCGTCAGCCCGTGCCTGTTCGATGTGTCGTAGCACATCTGCCTGACGGCCCCCATCCACGCAGGGGCCCATGGTGGTGCCCTCGGCGAGGCCATCGCCGACCACCACGCTGGCGGCTTCCTGGAGCAGGGCCTCCTCGAAGGCCCCCCGCACGCCACTTTCCACGATCACCCGGGAGGTGGCGGTGCAGCGCTGGCCCGTGCTGCCGAAGGCCCC
>JAYKHL010000064.1:0-2518 GCA_035284865.1 Candidatus Sericytochromatia bacterium
GCCGGCCCCCGAGGCCGTCAGCGCCACGCCCGCCCCGAGCTGCCCGCCGGGCGAGCGCTGGGTGAACCCCTACGTGCGCAGCGACGGCACCCAGGTGCGGGGGTACTGCCGGAAGGCGTCGTGAGGGCGCCTTCGGTTAGCCCAGGGGGGCCGGCTGCGCGATCACCTGGTGTGAGTGGAGGGCTTGGCCGTGGTCGGACGCGAGCGGCACCTCCACCCGAAAGGTGGCGCCCGGCCTGCTGGCCGGGTCGCTCTCCACGCTGAGCGTGCCACCGTGGGCCTCCACGACCTGCCTGCACAGCCACGGGCCCAGCCCCGCGCCGCCGCTGGCCTGGGCGTGCGGGCCCTGCGGCTGCGGGAGGCCCCGGAGACGCCCATGGTGGGCTTCGTCCTGCTCTACCACGGCCGGGACCAGGCGGTGCCGCTGCTCGTGGGCCTGGACGATCGCCACGTGGGGGCCCAGGGCCTGTACCGTCAGCTGCTCTGGCAAGCCGGGAAGCGGGCCCGGGCATCCGGCACCTCGGCAGGCAGGCCCTGCAGCGCCTCGAAAGCCGACAGCTGCTTATGGAGGCTGGCCCCCAGATCCGCTGCCGTCTTGCGCACCCCGGCCCCGAAGCTCAGCCTCAGCACGGGGGGCTTCACGGACCAGGCCCGGTGGGCCTCGGCGTGGAGGCCCTCGAACAGCGCCTTGAGGGTGTCGAGAAGCCGGCTCTTGCCGAAGCGTCGGGGCCGGGAGGGGAAGCAATGCGTGCCCTCCACAGCCCGCCGGGCCGCGCCGGGTGCATCCCGCCTCTCACTCGTACCGCAGCGCCTCCACCGGGTCGAGCCGCGCGGCCTTGGCCGCCGGGTAGAGCCCGAAGAACACGCCCACGCCGGCCGAGAAGCCGAAGGCGCCCGCGAGCGCGAGCGGCGAGAGCACGAAGGGCAGGCTCGCCACCACCGAGACCCCCCACAGCACCAGCACGCCCAGCCCGATGCCGACGGAGCCGCCCACCAGGCTCAGCGTCGCCGACTCGATCAGGAACTGGCGCAGCACGGCCCCCGTCTTCGCGCCCACGGCCTTGCGCACGCCGATCTCGCGGGTGCGCTCCGTGACGGAGACGAGCATGATGTTCATGATGCCGATGCCACCCACCAGCAGCGAGATGGCGGCGATGCCCGCGAGCAGCACCGTGAAGGCCCCCGTGATGGCCGTGACGGTGCTCAGCACGTCGGCCTGGGTCTGGATGCGGAAGTCGTCCTCCTTGCCCGCCCCGAGGTGGTGCCGGCGCCGCAGCACCTCCCGGATGCGGCCATCGCTGGCGACCAGCAGGTCCTCGGACGCCACGCGCACCAGCACGGAGTTCAGCCGCTCACCCGTCGCCACGATGCCTTGGTAGGCCCGGATGGGCACGAAGGCCTGCTCGTCAACGGAGCCGAAGAGCCCGCCGCCCTGGGGCGCGAGCACGCCGACCACCCGGAAGCGGCGATCCCCGATCGCCACCTTGGCGCCGAGGGGATCGGCGAGCGAGCCCCGGAACAGGTCCTGCGCCAGGCGGGAGCCGAGCACGATCACGCGGGCGCCCGCGCGGGCCTCCTGATCGGTGAAGAAGCGCCCCCGGCCCTGCTTGATGCCCCGCACCGTCACCACCGTCGGGTCGCAGCCGAGCAGGGTGCCCGGCACGACCTGCGCGCCGACCTTGAAGACCTGGGTGCCGAAGGCGCTCGGCGAGACGGCATCGATGCCGGGCAGGGCCTCGAGCGCCTCGGCGTCGCCGAGCTTGAGCGGGGCGGCGTTGATGTTGGGCGGGCCGAAGCTCCGCTGCGACTTCGGGTTGCCCGGCGTCACGATGAGGACGCGGGCGCCAAGGCCCTGCACCTGGCTCGTGATGTAGCCCTGGGAGGCCTGGCCGAGCCCGTACATCACGATCACGGCGAAGACGCCGATGATGATGCCCAGCATGGTCAGCCCGGCGCGGACCTTGTTGAGCAGCAGCGACTCGAACGCGTTGGCGAAGGCCTCGGAGGTGCGCATGGCGGGCCTACTCGTAGCGCAGTGCCTCGACGGGGTCGAGGCGGGCGGCCTTCAGGGCCGGGTAGGCGCCGAAGAACACGCCCACGGCCGCCGAGAAGCCAAAGGCGCCCACCAGCGCGAGCGGGGAGAACACGAAGGGCAGCCTGGCGTAGCCCGTCACGGCCCAGATGGTGAGCAGCCCCAGCCCGATGCCGATCGTGCCGCCCGCCAGGCTGACGGTGGCCGACTCGATCAGGAACTGGCGCGCGATCGCCCCGGTCCGTGCCCCCACGGCCTTGCGCACCCCGATCTCACGGGTGCGCTCCGTGACGGAGACGAGCATGATGTTCATGATGCCGATGCCGCCCACCAGCAGCGAGATGGCGGCGATGCCTGCGAGCAGCACCGTGAAGGCCCCCGTCACCACCGTCACGGTGGCGAGGATGTCGGCCTGGCTCTGGATCTTGAAGTCGTCGTCGTCACCGGGGCGCAGCGCGTGGCGCGTGCGCAGCACCTGGCGCAGCT
>JAYKHL010000065.1:0-7636 GCA_035284865.1 Candidatus Sericytochromatia bacterium
GGGGCGAGGTGCTCGACTGGCACGTCGAGGCGGCCCCTGCCACGCCGCGGGCGGCTCACGCCGACGGGCTGCTCGCGCTGGCCTGGAGCCCCCGCGGCGACCTCCTCGCCACGGCCGGCCAGGACGCGGCGGTGCGCCTGTGGACGGCCGCCGGGGCCCTGGCTGCCGAGCTCCCGCAGCCAGATGCCTGGGTGCAGGCCCTGACCTGGTCGCCCGATGGCGGCTGGCTGGCCGTAGGCTGCGGCAAGCACCTGGAGGTCTGGGACCTCCGCGGGCCCGCGCCCCGCAGCCTTGGTCGCCTGGGGCCTCACGCCTCGACCATCACGGCCCTGGCCTGGCTGCCGGAGGACGGGGGCCTGGCGGTGGCGGCCTATGGGGGCGTCACGGTGTGGCCCGCACCAGCTGGCGGTGGCACCTGGGAGCGCCTTCGTGGTGCAGCGGCTCCTCAGCCCCGCCACCTGCCGTTCAAGGGGTCGCTGCTGACGCTCGCCGTGAGCCCGGACGGGCGCTTCTACGCCACAGGGAACCAGGATGGCACCGTCCACCTCTGGTACGCCGCCAGCGGCGAGGACCTGGAGATGACGGGCTACCCCACCAAGGTGCGCGAGCTGGCCTGGGATCCGCGCAGCCGCTTCGTCGCCACAGGCGGGGCCTCGACCGTGACGATCTGGGATATGCGTGGCCGCGGCCCGGCCGGCTCGCGCCCCCTGGTGCTCGACGCCCATGAAGACTTCGTCGCGGCGATTGCCTGCCAGCCGGGCGGCGACATGCTCGCCTCCGCGGCCCGCGACGGGGAGGTGTGCCTGTGGCGGCCGATGCGAGGCCCGGACCTGCGTGGCCGGGACCTCCAGGCGGCGGTCACCCTCGGCGAGCCCGCCGTGGCGATGGATTGGCGCCCGGACGGCCGACACCTCGTGGCGGCCGGGCGCGGCGGCAGGCTGCTCGCCTTCCCCGTGGCCCGGTAGCCCGGAAGGAGCCCTCGGATGTCTCTCGACCCCCATGCCACCGTCGGGCTGACGGGCGCCCTGCTGCTGGGCCTCCGGCACGGGCTGGATCCCGACCACATCGCCGCGGTGGATGCGATGACCTACCGGGCCCTCGACGAGCGGCCCCGGCTCGCTCGCTGGGCGGGCACGCTGTTCGCGCTCGGGCACGGCGGCGTGGTGGTCGTGATCGCGGTGGTGGTGGGGGCCTTGGGCGCCCGCTACCACGTCCCCGCGCCGTGGTCCCAGCTCCTCGAGTGGGCCCCCGTGATCTTGCTGATGGCCCTCGGGCTGCTGAACCTCCGCGCCTTGCTGCGGGAGGGCAGCTACGAGCCCGCCACCGTGCGGCTGTGGCTCGTGCCCCCAGCGCTGCGTGGCAGCACCCACCCGCTTGCCATGGTGGGGGTCGGGGCCGTGCTCGGGCTCGTGTTCGACACCGCCACCCAGGCGGCCGCCTGGGGCTACGCCGCGGCCGCCCACCAGGGAGCCTGGGGCGCCCTCGCGGTGGGGCTCGCGTTCACGCTCGGCATGGTGCTGACGGACTCGCTGGACGGCCGGCTGATGTGCCGGTTCCTGCGCAGCGCCTCCTTGGACGGGGCGCGTGCGTACCGACGCGCCGTTGGCTGGTTCACCGTGGGCGTGTCCTTCGCCGTGGCCGGCTACAGCGTCCTGACCGCCATCGTCCCGGGCCTGGAGCTGCCCGACGCCTGGCTGACCGGCCTTGGCGCCGCGATGGTGGCCCTGATGGCTGGCGGGGCGCTCTGGCTGTCGTGGCCGCGGCGTGCGGCCACCGGCCCGACCGACGTGCCTGCCTGATCCTCTCTGCCTCGACCCGAAGGAGGTCCCCCTTGCCGTCCGTTCCCTCTCCCTGCACCGACCGGTGCGCCCGCGACCCCCGCTTCGGCTGGTGCGCCGGCTGCCTGCGGACCACCGAGGAGATCCGCGCGTGGCGCCACCTCGATGACCGGACGCGGCTCGCCGTGCTGGAGCAGTGCCGGCGTCGGGCCCGCCATGTGGCCCAGGTGCGCCATGGCTGAGCAGCGCAGCGTGAACCGGCCAGGCGGCGACATGCGTCGCCTCGTCCAGCGGGCCTTCGACGCCGGCGCCCACGTGTCCGTCTTGCTGCGTGGCCAGCCCGACAGTCGCTTCTCAGGCCAGGTGCTCGACGTCGGCGAGGAGGCGTTCTCGCTGACGCACCTGGGCGAGGGCGTCGCCTGGCGCTGGAGCTTCAACTTCGACGACGTTTCTGCCCTGGGGCTGCGCCTGCCGCTGCTTACGGACCCCGGCCTGGCGCCAGGCTGTCCGCGCCACGATCACCCCTGACCCGACCCGGAGACCATCCCGATGAACCACCAAGACCAGCTCCTGCCCTGTGAGGCCTGCGGCGGCACGTTCGCCTTCACGGCCCAGGAGGCCGCCTTCTACGCCGAGAAGGGCTTCTCCCCCCCCAAGCGCTGCGCCGGGGCCCGGCGCGCCAAGAAGCAGGGCCTCCTGGAGCGCTACAGCAGCTGCCCCTTTGGCCCGGACGGCAAGGGCCAGGGCCCGCGCGGCAGCAGCCGGCCGCCCCGCGCAAGCGGCTGGGGCTCGCCGCGCCCGGAGGTGCAGGGCACCGGGGTGATGCATGAGGGTGTGGTCGCGTCGCTGAACGCCGACCGCGGCTTTGGCTTCATCGAGGGGCACGACGGCCGCTCGTACTTCTTCGACGCCCGGGAGGTGGCGGGAGACGGGTTCTCCGACCTGCGCTGCGGGAGCCCCGTTCGCTTCGAGGAGGCCCACTCGCCCCGGGGCCCGCGCGCGCGCTCGGTCGAGCCGGCCTGATTCCCACCCCGCATCCTTCAGGAGGAACATCCATGTCCCGCGTCTGTGCCGTCTCCGGCAAGCGCCGCAACACGGCCCACAACGTCAGCCACTCGCAGGTCAAGACCAAGCGCGTGCAGCAGCCCAACCTCCAGACCAAGCGGTTCTGGCACGCCGAGGAGGGGCGCTGGGTGAAGCTGCGGGTGTCAACCAAGGTCATGAAGACCATTGCGCGGCACGGGCTGGCCGCGACGCTCAAGCGCTACGGGGCCGACCCTGGGCTGCTGAGGTGAGCGCCGTGGCACGCCAGCTGCCCGTCACCGTGCTCTCCGGCTTCCTGGGGGCCGGCAAGACCACCCTTCTCAAGCACCTCCTGGAGAACCGGGAGGGGCGCCGCATCGCGGTCATCGTCAACGACATGAGCGAGATCAACGTCGACGCGGCGCTGATTGCCCAGGAGGTGTCGCTCGACCGCGTCAACGAGAAGCTCGTCGAGATGACCAACGGCTGCATCTGCTGCACGCTGCGGGAGGACCTGCTGCGCGAGGTGCGCCGGCTGGCGGAGGCCGGCCGCTTCGACCACCTGGTGATCGAGTCGACGGGGATCTCGGAGCCGATGCCCGTGGCCGAGACCTTCGCCTTCACCGAGCCGGACGGCTCGTCGCTGGCGGATGTCGCGCGGCTCGACACCATGGTGACGGTCGTCGACGCCACCCGCTTCCTGACGGACTACGAGGCGGAGGACGACCTCCAGGACCGGGGCGTGGCGATCGACGAGACGGACGGGCGCACGGTGGTGGACCTGCTCGTCGATCAGGTCGAGTTCGCCGACGTGCTGGTCGTCTCCAAGGTGGACCGGGCCCCGACGGCCGAGGTGGAGCGCCTCGAGGCCGTGCTGCGGGCCCTCAACCCCCGGGCCGCCATCGTGCGGGCGGCCCACGGGCGCGTGCCGCTGGAGCTCGTGCTCGACGCCCGCCGCTACGACCCCGAGGCGGCCGCCGCGGCGCCCGGCTGGATGGCGGTGCTGCGCGGGGAGGAGCTCCCCGAAAGCGACACCTACGGCATCCGGTCCTTCGTCTGGCGCGCCCGGCGCCCGATGCACCCGGCGCGGTTCTGGGAGGCCATCCACCAGCCGTGGCCCGGCGTGCTCCGCTCGAAGGGCTTCTTCTGGCTGGCCTCACGACCGGACGTCGCCGGGCTGTGGAGCCAGGCGGGGGGTGCTTGCGAGGTGAAGCCGGGCGGCCTGTTCTGGGCGGCGGTGCCGGAGGCCGAGTGGCCGACGGACCCTGAGGGGCGGGCGGCGCTGCTGGCCTCGTTCGAGGGGCCATGGGGCGATCGCCGGCAGGAGCTCGCGATCATCGGCGCCGAGCTGGACGAGGCGGCCCTGCGGACGATGCTGGACGGCTGCCTGCTCACGGACGCGGAGCTCGCGGAGGGCGTTGCGGCCTGGCGCCACTACCCCGATCCGGTGCCGACCTGGGCACCGGCCGAGGTGGAGGCCTGACGCCATGCTCGACTGGCTGATCATCGGCGGCGGCATCCACGGCACCCACCTGTCGCTGGTGCTCACGCGCGACGCCGGGGTGCCGCACCACCGGGTGCGGGTGCTGGACCCCCACCGGCTGCCGCTCGAGGCCTGGACGCGGCGGGCCCTGAACGTCGGGATGACGCACCTGCGCTCCCCGGCCCCCTACCACCTGGACACGGACCCGATGGCCCTCACCTACTTCGTCCGCGAGGCGGGCGCGCTGGCTACCGCGCCTTTCCTGGAGCCGTACAAGCGGCCGTCGCTGGAGCTGTTCTCGGCCCACTGCGGCCGCGTCATCGAGCGCCATGGGCTGCTGGGGCTCCGCCTCCGCGGCGAGGCGCTGGCGCTGCGCGCCCGCGAGGGACACGTCGAGGTGGACACCCGCGAGGGCAGCCTGCAGGCCCGACGGGTGGTGCTGGCGATGGGCGGCTGCGAGCGGCCCGTTTGGCCGGCCTGGGCCGCCGCGCTGCGGGCCGCCGGAGCGCCCGTGTCCCACGTCTTCGAGCTCGGCTTCTCGCGCGAGGCCCTGCCCCCCTGGGGGCAGGCGGTGGTCGTCGGCGGGGGCATCTCGGCCCACCAGCTGGCGCTCGCGCTGGCCGCGCGGCAGCCGGGCCAGGTGCTGCTGGCCGCCCGCCACGCCCCGCGCGTGCACCTGCTGGACAGCGACCCCGGCTGGTCGACGCCGCGCCTGCTGGGGCCCTTCCGGCAGCTGCGCGACCCCGCCGAGCGCCGGGCGGCGATCCGGGAGGCGCGCCGGCCCGGCTCGGTGCCGACGGAGGTGCATGACGCCACCCGCGCCGCCGTCGCGGCGGGCCACCTGGCGACCACGACGGCCGAGGTCCGCGGGGCCGTGTGGCTAGGCGGGCAGGTGAACCTGGCCTTCGCGGACGGCCGGCACGTCGCGGCGGACCGGGTCGTGCTCGCCACCGGCTTCAGCAGCCAGCGGCCGGGGGGCGGGCTGGTCGACGAGGCCGTGGCCCAGCACGAGCTGCCGCTCGCGCCATGTGCCTATCCGCTGGTCGACTCCGCCCTGCGCTGGCACCCCCGCATCCACGTGATGGGCCCCCTGGCCGAGCTCGAGCTCGGGCCGATCGCGCGCAACATCATCGGGGCCCAGCACGCGGCCGCCCGGCTGGCAGCCGTGGCGGCCTGAGGCGGTCGGGCGTGGTCACCCCCCGACGGTGATGGTGCGATGCCCCCACCCTGCGGCCCCGCGCGGGCCGAGGGTGCTATCATGCCGCCCATGCCCCACCCCGCCCCCCCCGAGGTCACGGCCCTCGTCGCGCGCCACTTCGACACCCGCTACGGCGTCCGTGACGACGCCGCCCACCTCGAGACCTGGGCCGAGGACGCCTTCGTCGTGCAGGGCGAGGCGGGCGTCACCCGCGACGAGGCCGACCGCGAGGCCCTGCTGGCGGCCTGGGCCGGCATCCCGCGGGACCGGGAGCCCCAGCTCCTGGCCGCGAGCGTGGAGGCCTGGCACCCGGAGGGCGAGGACCGGGGCCTCGCCGAGGTGGATCTTCGGGAAGCGGTCACGGGCACGCCGCTCAGGGCCGTGCTCGGGCTGGTGTGCGACGAGGGCGCCTGGCGCGTGGCCTTCGGGGCGCTCCACGACGGCCCGCCGCGGAGCTGGGAGGCTCAGCGGATGGCGGCCCTTTCGGAGCTCGCCGGGCTGAAGGCGGCCACGCTGGAGGGCCCGCTGACCTCGCTGCTGGAGGCGTCGTACCGGCGGCTGCACCGGCTGCCGAAGGCCCGGCTGCTGGCCCTGCCCGAGACCCACTTCTCGTGCGCCGGCACGGGGGCCTGCTGCCGCCACGCCCTGACGATCGGGCTCGATGCCGGCAGCGTGGCCTTCGTGGAGGCCGTGGACTGGGAGGCGCTGGCCCCCGAGGTGGCCGCAGGGCCCTACGTCGAGGCGCTCCCGGCCGAGGTCGAGGGGCTGGTGGCCTTCCGGCACAGGCTGGCCCGAACGCCTGACGGCCGCTGCCGCTTCCTCTCGGCCGACAACCGCTGCACGGTGCATGCGCTGGCGGGCCGGGCCGTGTTCAAACCCTGCCACGTCTTCCCCTACCGCTTCGCCCTGACGCCCGACGGGGTGTGCGTGACCGTGAACCACATGTGCCCCACGGCCCGCCTGGGGCGCGGCGCACCGCTCGCCAGCCAGGAGCACGAGCTGCGGACGCGGCTTGCCGTGGCCGACGTGCTGCGGGCGGAGCGCTACTTCCTGCGGCCGGGGGAGGCGGTGTCCTGGGAGGAGTTCCGCACGATCGAGGGCCAGCTGCTGGCGATCCTCCAGGGCGTCGCACCGGTGCGACGCAAGCTCTGGGTCGCCCTGCGCTGGCTGCAGGCCCGGCTGGAGGACCCGGCGGCGAGCCTGTCGCCCACCTGGGAGGCGGAGCCCGTCGCGCGGCTGGGCTGGCTGCAGCGGCTGGCGTTCCGCGGCTTCGGCGCCATGCTCGACCCCTGCTTCAAGGACCTCCGCGGCGTGCCGCGAGGCGAGCGCCCCCTCGCGGACCACGAGGCAGAGCTCACGCGCTTCTTCCGCTCGCTGCTGTTCTCGAAGGTCACGACCTTCCCCTATGGCCTCGTGGCCGGCCTCAACTACCTGGCGCTGGTGCATCACGTGCTGGAACGCCAGGCGGCCAGGCACGCCCCGCACGGGATCTCCGAGGCCTTCTGGCGCGAGTTCTACGCCGTCGTGACCTCCGGCGTGTTCTTCCGCGTGCTGCAGGTGGCGCACCAGACGCCCGCGACCCGCCTCGCGCGCAACGTGGGAGACCCGGCCTTCGGGCTGGCGCTGCTGCGGCTGTAGAGGCGGCTCAGGGGCGCGCGAGGGCCTGCTCGAGGGCGGCCTCGACAACCTCGAACGCCCCGGTCGGCTCCACGTACAGCACCCGGTCCGTGGCGGCCTCGGTGGTGCGGATGGCGGCCTCGAGACGCAGCAGGGGCTCGGCGCTCCCCCCGAGGTCCGCCATCACCTCGATGAGCCGGGCGCTGACCACCGGGAACTCGAGGTCCGGGTTGAACAGGTAGGCCTCGCTCACGAAGGTGACCAGGTCGGCCGGTCGCTTGAACCGCCACGGCTCCGCCCGGCCCACGCTGGCGGCCTGTGCCCAGGGCCGAGCAGACAGGTAGCCGAAGGGCTCAAGCCCCTCGCCCGCCAGGGTGCGGCACCTTGCCACCGCCGTCTCCCGCGCCTCTCGCAGCACGCCCACGCACGCCTCGAAGGTCGTCTCATCCGGGCCGTCGTACGGCACCAGCATCAAGGACCGGTCCAGGACCAGTCGCGTGGGGTCGACGTGGCTCAGCACGATGTCCGCCAGGCGCT
>JAYKHL010000066.1:0-14266 GCA_035284865.1 Candidatus Sericytochromatia bacterium
ACACGGGCACACCGTGCTCGACTGCACGGAGGTGCTCACGCGGCACCTCCACGCCACGATCCGCAGCCATGCCCACGAGATGTTCACGCTGGAAGAGCTGGCCGTGATGCTGGACTTCGTGCGGGACCGCTACCCGCAGACCATCGAGTCGGTGCTGGGAGAGAAGCTCGAGCTGGCAGACTACCACCTGATCCTGAAGAACCTGCTCCGAGAGGGCGTCAGCATCCGAGACCAGGTCACCATCCTCGAGACCCTCGCGGTGTCGGCCAAACCCCTTCACCCCTTTTACCTGGCGGATCACTTCGGCCAGCACCGGGCGTCGATGGAGCAGATGATGGTGCTCGAGCTAGCGGCCCAGGTGAAGCCCTTGACGGAGCCCGCGATCCTCACCGAGCTGGTAAGGGCCAGGCTCTCCCGGCAGATCTGCGCGGGTCTCGCCTCGAGCGACGGCACGCTCGATGTGGTCTTGCTGGACGCCTCGGTGGAGGGCCTGCTGCTCGGCAGCATCCAGACCTCCAGCACAGGGCAACACCTCGAGCTGGCGCCGACCCAGCGGGAACTCTTCGTGGGGAGGCTCGTGGCGCAGTGCGGCCACCTGGAGCAACCCATCTTGCTGTGCGACCCTCGCGTCCGACCGTACGTCCGCGCCCTCTCAGAACGAGAGCTGCCCCACCTCCGCGTGCTCTCCTACCGAGAGGTCCACCCGAGCTTTCAGGCCCAGGGGATCGGCACCGTGTCCCTCGTCGGCAGCTGACACGACCGCGCGCAGCCCGATGGTGCGCTGGGGCGGCGCTCAGGCGTCGGGAAGCGTGAGGACCTGCCCTGGAAAGATGCGGCGGGCGTCGCGCACCTTGCCGCGGTTCATGGCCCAGATGGCCTGCCAGCGCGCGCCATTGCCCAGTTGTGAGGCGGCAATCGTGTACAGGCAGTCCCCGGGCCTGACCCGGTACTGGTGCCTGCCAGCCGCCGACGGCCTTGCCGCAGCGCGGGGGACCACCAGCATCTGACCCGCCTGGATCCTGGCGGGATGCGCCACGCGGTCGCGATTGGCGGCGTAGAGCTCAGGCCAGCGACGTGCCGAACCCAGCATCCGCTGGGCGATGGCAGACAGCGAGTCTCCAGGCTGCACCCGGTAGGCTCCGCCGTGGCTGGCTCCCGCCCCGGCGCCGTGCGCCAGCCGTGGCCGTGGCAGGTGATGCGGGATGGCGACGTGTGGTGCCTCCACGTGATGCCCGGCGGCCTGGGCGCCGTGAAGGCCCCGCGGCCGACGCGGCAGGGTCGGGCTCGAGATGCCCCGGTGCGCGGTGGCGTGCGCTGGCGTGGCGTGGGACGCCCGATGGCCGCCCCCAGCGTGCGCAGCCTTGGCCCCGTGGCCGGCGGCCCGGTGCGAGCCGGCGCCGGGCGCACCGTGCAAGGTGGGCTTGGCCGCCAGGTGAGGCACCGTCGCGGCATGGTGGCCTTCCGCCACCCCGTGGCTGCGAGGCCGAACGGGCAGCCGAACCGCCTTGGAGGGCCGGGCGACGCCATGTGCGTCGCCCGCCGCGTGCCCACCGTGAGCCCCGGCAGGAGAGGCACCGTGTCCCGCGGCGTGAGCCACACGGACAGGGGCCTTGGGCAGCTGGAGATGCGGCGCCACCCGCGCCGGGGCGTGGCCCGCGGTGGCGTGGGACGGGGCGGCGTGGTGGGGTGCTGCAGGGCCCTCGGCCCCCTTGCCGCGGGGCCGCACCGGAAGCTTGATGGCGGGGGCGGCGGGCCGGGCAGGCGGGCGCGGCGGGGTGACGTGCGGCTCGTGGCCGGTGGGGCCGTGGGCGACGCGTGGGGGCTCAGGTGGACGTGGCGCCACAGGCGGCCTGAGGCCAGCTGGTGCTGGTGCGGAGGGGCGCCCCGCGGCCCCCGCGGCCCCCCGCGCCCCGGGCGCCGCGGCCACGGCGGCCGCCTTCAGTGGCTTCATCGAGACGATGTTGCGGCTCGACAGCTGGGAGCGATCGAGCAGGTACATGTCATAGCCGTCTCGTTCGAGGCTCAGCAGGTCAGTTTCGAGGTAGCCCTCCCCCAGGACGGCGTTGCCCGATGCGTCAGTCACCCCCAGGAGGCGCTCGTCCATGGTCTTGATCTGGACGCCGGCCACGGCCTGAAAGGAGACGGCATCGATAACGCGCACCACAGGGGCGTTCGCCACGGTGACGCCCTTCGTGTCATCGCTCGCCGCCAGCGCCTCCTGGGCCAACATCGGGCCTCCCGTGAGGAACAACACCAGCGCGGCGGAGATGCGCGACGCCAGGTTCCCGATGTGCTGCCGCAGCCGACGGGTGCGGCGACGAAGCGAGGCGACATCGATGGCCCCGGGCGGCACCAGGCCATCACGCACCTCTTCCCCGAGCTCTCCAAGCTCACTGAGGAGCGCAGCCGATCGCACGGGCAACTCGGAGAGCATCGCCTCGAGCATCAACAACTCGAAAACCAGGTCGTCATCCGAGGCTTCAGAGGTGGCAAAGCATCCGTTGAGGACCCTGGCGATCTCGGCAAGGTCCGTCACCCGCTCTCCTCCCACAGCCCCCTGCCCGGGCTCGGCAGCGTAGCCGTCTCGGGCCTGCCGGACCAGCAGGGCCCCGATGGGGTCATCCGCCGCCGCAGGCCCGCGCGGCGCAGCGGCGGGCGGAAGCACGGCAGGCGAGCTGGCAGCGCCCTGGCCCGCAGCAGCGAGGCCCACGGCCTGGCCGGCGGCTGGAGCCTGGAGGTGGCGAACGCGACGAGGGGGAGGCGGCGTGGTTCCGGGCATGTCGGGTGAACGTCCTCGAGGGCGCACATCGGCAGGATGACATAAGCATCATACAACGCTGCCGCGAGCTTTGTCCTGCCACCTTGCAACGCGCGGCTGATGACGTTCCCCAGATGCGTGACGCGTGGCGGCACCTCGTGATTTACCATCTTATGTCACCCGAAGGATGTGATCGATGCCCAGGTTGCCTCCCCGGAGGCCGCCCTGGAGCCTCGCCCCACGTCCCGGAGAAGTGCGTGCTGGTTGCCGCGGTCACATCACGGCGCGGCGCGGTTTGCTAGGATGTCGGAGCCTGTTGAGTTTGAAGGGAGTTCGAAGGTGTCGGCTCACGTCCGTGTTCGGTTTGCCCCCAGTCCGACGGGGTACCTGCACGTCGGGGGGGCCCGCACGGCCCTGTTCAACTGGCTCTTTGCCCGGAAACACGGCGGCACCTTCGTCCTCCGCGTCGAGGACACCGACCAGGCCCGCTCGACGGAGGCCTCGGTGGCCGCCATCTTCGAGGGGATGCGGTGGCTGGGGCTGACCTGGGACGAGGGGCCGGACGCGGCACAGCCACACGGTCCATACTTCCAGACGCAGCGCCTTGACACCTACCACGCCTTCGCGCAGCGGCTCGTGGATGCGGGCCGGGCATACCGCTGCTACCTCACCGCCGAGGCCCTCGCCGAGCTGCGAGAGGCCCAGAAGGCTCGGGGCGAGGAACCCCGGTTCGACCGCCGGTGGTCCGAGCTCACGCCGACGCAGCAGGCCCAGCTTGAGGCAGAAGGGCGGCCGAGCGTGCTGCGGTTCCGGGCGCCCGATGCCGGCACGATCGTCGTGGACGACGCCCTGCGGGGACGGGTGACCTTCGACGCCGCCACCATGGTGGAGGACTTCGTCCTGATCAAGTCGGACGGCATCCCGACCTACAACTATGCCGCCGTGGTCGACGATCTCACGATGCGTATCACCCACGTCATCCGCGGGGACGATCACCTCAGCAACACCCCCAAGCAGGTGGCCCTCTATGAGGCTCTGGGCGCGCCGACGCCGGTCTTCTGCCACCTCCCGATGATCCTCGGGGCCGATCGCGCCAAGCTCTCCAAGCGCCACGGGACGACCTCCGTGATGAAGTTCGCGGAGGACGGGTTCCTGCCGGAGGCGCTGGTCAACTACCTGGCACGGCTGGGCTGGTCGCACGGGGACCAGGAGTACTTCACCCTGGAGGAGCTCATCGAGAAGTTCAGCCTCGAGGGGTTGAACAAGAGCGCGGCCGTCTTCGACTTTGCCAAGCTGGAAGCCATGAATGCGCACTACATCCAGCATGCCGACCCGGCCCGGCTTCTGCCGGAGCTGCGGGCACGCTGGACCGCGCTCGGGATGCCGACGGCGGGCCTGCCGGACGCATCGCTCCTGGCAATCATCCGCAGCCTGCAGGTCCGCAGCCGCACCCTCGTGCAGATGGCAGAGGGCGGCCTCCCGTTCTTCGATGTGCCCCTCAGCTACGAGGCAGCGGCGGTGGAGAAGCACCTCGGGCCAGAGGGGCTGGCCGTCCTGGGCGCGCTGCGTGCGGTGCTCGGCGGTCTCCCGCCGGGGGGTTGGTCGGAGGCGGGCCTCGAGGAGGCCCTCAAGGACCTCGCGGGCCGGCTCGGCCTCAAGCTGGGGGGCGTGGTCCAGCCCGCGCGCGTGGCGCTGACGGGCAGGGCCGCCAGCCCTGGCATCTACGAGGTGCTCCTGCTGCTCGGGCCCACGCTGACCCTGCGCCGCCTGGACGACGCCTTGGCGGGCCGGGCGAGGCCCCAGGGCTGACCGAGGCGTTCGATGGGCACGAAGCGCCTCAAGGGCCACACAGACGACCGAGCGTCCCGGAAGACGGCCCCCCTTGCCCGCGGCAGCGGGCGGCTTGGCACCGGCAAGATGAAGGGCGGTCGGGGGGTCGGGTACAACACCGGGTCCTTGCGGCTGCCACCGTCCCGCCGCCGCAAGGTGTCCCGCTGGCGCAAGCTCGTCCGCACCCTGGGCCTCGGCGCCGTGCTGGGGGCAGCGCTGCTGGCCGGCCTGGTGTACCTCCTGACGCTCGGGTTCAACGGGCTGAACCCGGATCGCAAGCAGCCCCTCACCATGACCGAGGTGGCCCAGGGGCTGGTGCCCCTGGCCGAGCGCAAGGCGATCCTGCTGCTGGGCACCGACATCGCCTATGCCGAGGGCAAGAAGGTCGCGCGGGGCGCCGTCCGCTCAGACACGATCCTGGTCGTCGGCGTGGGCCCGGGTGACAAGCTCGACGTCATCTCCATCCCACGCGACACCCGCGTGCCCCTTCGGGGCCGCTGGGACAAGGTGAATGCTGCGTTCCACCAGGGAGGCGCCAAGCTGGCCGCCCAGACGGTCTCGCGCCTGCTCGGGATCCCGATCAACCGCTGGGCAGAGCTCAACACCACCGGCCTCGAGCGGGTGGTGGACCAGCTTGGGGGGGTCCGGGTGTATGTCGATCGCGAGATGCACTATCGCGACCGCACGGCCAACCTCGCGATCGACTTCAAGCGGGGCTGGCACACCCTGGATGGGGCCCAGGCCCATCGGTACGTGCGCTTCCGCCACGACGAGCTCGGCGACATCGGGCGGGTGCAGCGCCAGCAGCAGTTCCTGCGCGCGGGCCTCGAGCGGGCGCTGTCTCCGGATGGGCTGGTCCGGCTGCCCCAGTTGCTGGCCACGGTGCAGCGGAACGTGCGCACCAACATGACAGGCCCCGAGCTGGTGCAGCTGGCCATGTGCGGCCTGAGGCTCGACCGGGAGGACCTCCGGCTGGTGATGTTGCCGGGGCAGTTCGCCACGGGCAAGCTGAGCAGCTACTGGCTCGCCGACAACCGCCGGGCGCACGAGCTGGGCGCCCGACTGTTGGGCCGAGAGCGGCCCAAGGCAGGTTCAACGCTGCCCCGCAAGCGGCGCGTGATGGTGACGGTGCTGAACGGCACCCCCCGGGCGGGGCTGGCGAGCACCGCTGCCCGGGAGTTGCGGGCCGCCGGCTGGAACGTGGCGGCCGTGGGGGATGCCTCGCTCCGCTCCGTCAGCCGGACCCGGGTGATCGCTCAAACCGGCCACAGCGAGTGGGCCTTCGCCGTAGGCCGCGACCTCGGCGTCAAGGCCGAGCGCGTGGATGCGTCTGTTGGCGACATCCAGACCGACTTCACCGTGCTCGTGGGTGAGGACTATGCACGGGAGCTGGGGCTGGCGTCTCGCTGACCCCGGCCCCCCCCTCCCAGCCTCGCTACTCGCCGGCGCTGAGCAGCTTGCGCTCCTCTCGCGCGGCCTTGAGCGCCTTCAGGTCGTCCTCGGTGTCACCCGCCTCGAGGGCCGCAAACCGCTCCTCCAGGGAGTTGTCGTTGAGTTCCCCCAGCGCGGCAGCGCGGGACTCGGTCTCGAGCACCTTGTTCTCCATGCGCTCGAAGGCTGCGAGTGAGTCGGAGCCCGCAGACTTGGAGAGCGCCCCCTGAATCCGCTTCTCCGCCTCAGCCCGCCGGTGCCGCGCCACGAGCAGGTCCTTCTTGGTCTGCGCCTCGGCAATCTTCGACTCCATCCGCGCCAGGTTCTCCTTGAGCTTGGAGACCGACACGCGCTGGGCTTCCACCTGCTCCCGCAAGCCATCGGCCGTCTGCTGGGCCGTGTTCTTTCGCTTGAGGGCTTCCCGGGCGAGGTCGTCGTCGCCCTTGTCCACGGCCACTTCAGCCTTGCCTTGCCACTTCTCGGCCTCCTTCTCGGCCACAGAGAGGCGTTGTTGCAGTTGTTTCTCCATGGCAATGGCCGAGGCCACCTGGGAACGCACCTGAACCAGATTCTCGTTGAGCTCAACGACAATCTGGTTGACCATCTTCTCGGGATCTTCGGCCTTGTCGATGATGTCGTTCACGTTGCTGCGCAGCAGCCGCACGATGCGATCCCAGAGCCCCATCGATGTTCCTCCCAGGCGACGAGTGAGCGGTCGGCCGCGCCCGGCCCCGCGTCGGGAGCCAGCGCACGGCGCTCATCGTAGCACATCCGGACCGGTGAACGCCCGGCCCGGCCCATCAGCCCCGCTGGGTGAAGCAGGGCTTGAAGCCGGTGTCGTCCCCGAGCCCCACCGCGGGCTGGCCGTGGGCCGGCAGCTTGATCGTGATGAGGCTGTCCCGCACGAGCGAGTGATCGACGGTGAGCGGTGCCAGGCCCCACGCGAGCAAAGCCTGCTGCTTCGCTGGGGTGTGATCGGAGGCCCAGGCCAGCACCTGGCGGGGCGGAAAGCTGGCCAGCACCTCGGCAGCCTTCTCCAGGAGGCGAGGGTACTGGTGCTCCTGGCCGGGCAGCGCCAGCAGGTGCACGGTGTGCGGCAACGGCCGCAGCTGCGCCAGCACCCGGAGCCAGGCCACGGGGCGCCCCCCCTCCTCCAGCACCCAGCGCTGATCGTCCTGATGCCCGAGCGCGCGCCGCAGCCCCGCGACGGCCCGCTCCGGGAGGCCCCAGGCAAAATCCGCCCGGGTGCGGCTGTCGATGTGCCGCACGGCAGCCGGCTGGCTGCCCACATGCATCTCGAAGACGGCCCCGGCATCCTCCGCCCCCATGGGCCGGAAGCCCACGGTAAGGACGGCAGGCGGGGGCGGCGGCGCCTCGCGCGTGTAGTAGGTCACGGAGGCGTAACGACGGAACCCGAGCTTGTCGTAGAAGCGCAGCGCCGGCGCGTTGTCCTGGTCGACCTCCAGGGTGAAGAGCTTCACCCCCCGAGCGCCGTAGTGATCGAAGATCCCCTCGACCAGCCGGGCGCCCAGCCCCCGCCCCTGCGCGTCGGGGGCCACGGCGACGAAGTCGATGTGCCAGCGGGTCCGCTCCCGGTTACCCGGCGAGGTCATGATGAAGCCCGCCACCCGCCCCTCTTCCTCCCAAACGTGGAGGTTGAGGGCGTGCTGGTAGGGATTCGGGAACTGCGCGAGCAGCCTCAGCAGCGGGTAGGCCCGCTTCCAGCGCGAGACCTGAGCGCCAATATCCACGCCCCGGCGGCCGTACTCCTCGCGAAAGGCCGCGATGAAGATTTCCCGAACCCGGTCGAGATCGCTACGCCGGACGCGTCTGAACATGGGGGCTCCCTGCCGCCGCGGGTTCGGCCGCCCGCCTGGGGCGCAGGACGACGATGGGCGTCTGCTCGGCCGCGTTGCCGAAGGGGTTGTCGAGCAGCCAGCGCGAGACCGTGGCGGCCTCGAGGCCGGGACTCACGGCCAGCACCATGGCCCGCTTGAGGTCGTTCGCGTCCACGATCGCAGCCGCCAGGCCGGTCCGGGCCTGGATACGAGCCACCACCTGGTCTGGCTCCGCCGGGCCCGCCACGATGTACTTGTCGAACGGCGGCATGGTGCCCGTGAGGTCGTCGATGAGCTCGGCCGGCCGGCCGGCCACCTCGTACATGACGCCCTTGCGTCCCACCAGCTTGCCGGCGGCCCCGAGGAAAAACGCCGCAACCATGCGGAACGCCCCCACCTCATCCATGGCCACCTGAAAGCCGTGCCGGGAGCTGAGGCTGCCCTTGGATGGCACGAAGAAGCACAGGCGCCGCGCCCAGAACCCGGGCCTCACCTCGGCGGGGCGGAAGTACCGGCGCTGCGTGATGGCCACCACGCTCTCGGCCACCGCCACGATGTCGCCTGGCTGCCGGAAGCTGGCCGTGTGACGGTCGATGACCTCCGCGATGTCGTCCGCGTCCGTCAGCAGCGGCGTCGGCACGCACTGCAGCTGCACCGCCTCGCCCACCAGCGGCGCCGGCAGAGGCTTGACCGCGGCGAGGGGCAGCACGAGCTCGGCCTCGAAGCGCTGCAGGTCCACCCGCCCATAGGTCTCATAGGTCACCGCGACCACGGCCGCGTGCAGCTGCTCGAGCACCTCAGGGGGGCCCTCGACCTCGACGAGGAGCTCCGCCTCGCAGCGCTCGCCGGGGCCGAGGAGGTTGGCCGCCCAGTAGCCATCGGTGCGGCCCTCCGCCGTCAGCGCACGCACCACGACCCCGGCCCTGGCGTCGCGGGACGTCAAGCCGTCGCGCAACAACAACCGGACGCTCGGCCGCACATCGACCAGGGTCTGCTCGAAGGCCTGGTTGCGGTTGATGAACGGCAACGTGACGCGAAACTGCCGCCGCCCCGTACGGGGTGCGAGTTCCTCCCAGGGCTGCCGCCCGCGGGTGACGAGCTCGATGGTGCGCACGTCCCGGGCGCGATACAGCCCTTCGAAGGCCGCGACGCCAAGGCCCAGCACCCCTGCGCCCACTCCAAGCCCTGTCAGCAAGCCAACCATCGAACCTCGCATCCCTTCGCGCTGCCACATTGTAGGACAGGCCTCGATGCGTGACAATCGAGGCGCAACCAACGCTGGCCCTTGCATGGTAGCCATCGGGGGGTACAAGCAGGGGTGACTGCCGTCACCCCATTCCTCTTGTGAAGGACGCTCCCCGTGGACTACACCGAATTTGCCGTCTTCGTCCCCCCCGCCTCGGTCGAGACCCTGGCCTGGCACCTGCAGGACCTGGCGGGCCAGGGCGTCGTCGTGTCCGAGATCCCGGCCGAGGGGCCCGTGCCGGCAGAGCTGGCGGTGAAGCTCTACCGCCCCGGCACGCCGGAAACCCTGACGACCTGGCGCGGCGAGCTCGAGGCAGCGCTCCGGTCGGTGCAGCGCCACCTGCCGGAGGGCAGCTGGCGCGTCGAGGCGCGTCATGTGCCCTCGGAGGACTGGGAACACAGCTGGAAGCGTCACTGGCACACCCTGGCCGTGGGGCAAAGGCTGGTGGTGAAGCCTTCCTGGGAAGCCTGGGAGGGCCCGGACGACGCGGTGGTGATCGACCTCGATCCAGCCCAGGCCTTCGGCACGGGCACGCACCCGACCACCCAGCTGTGCCTGAGGGGGCTGGAGGAACTCCTCGGGGGGCTGAGCGCGCCCGTCGTCTTCGACGTGGGCACGGGCAGCGGAATCCTCGCGATCGCGGCAGCCTTGCTGGGCGCACGGGCCATCGAGGCCTGCGACACGGACCCCGTCGCCGTGGCCGCCACCGAGGAGAACGCGGCCCGCAACGGGGTGGCGGACCGCATCCACACCCACGTGGGCGAGGTCTCCACGCTCGTGGGTGAGGCCGATGTGGTGGTGGCGAACATCCTGGCGGAGGTGATCGCGCCGATCGCGCCAGAGCTGGCCCGTCGCACCCGACCAGGCGGCACCGTGCTCGCCTCCGGCATCATTCAGGCCCGGGAGGCGCTGGTCTGCGACGCCTTCGAGGCGACGGGGTTGGTGGTGAGCCGCGTGGAGCGCCAGGGCGAGTGGGTGCTGGTGGTGGCGACCCGGCCGGCCTGAGGGGCGGCTGGTTGGACGCTGCAGGCCAGGGTCCGCTAACATGGGGGCGCTTGCGTCGAGAGGGCCCCGTGGAACCTCGCCTCCTTCCCCTGTTTCCGTTGAACGTGGTGCTGTTCCCCGGGATGGTGCTGCCGCTGCGCATCTTCGAGCCACGGTACAGGCTGATGGTCCGGCGGTGCCTCGCCGCGGACAAGCAGTTCGGTGTCGTGCTCATCGAGGACGGTGAGGAGGTTGGCGCGCCCGCCACCCCGCGGCAGGTCGGCACCGTCGCGGAAATCAGCGGGCACGAGATCCTGCCGGACGGACAGATCATGATCGTGTCCGTGGGGGTGCGGCGGTTCCGGCTGCTCGAACGCGTCGAGGGCGAGCCTTACCAGCAGGGCCGGGTGGAACTCATCGAGGAGGGAGATCCGGCAGCGCCGGTCGACGCGCGGCTGGTCTCCGAGGCCACGGAGGCGCTGGAATCCTACCTGAAGGGCCTCGCTGCCGTCTCGAACCTGGCCGTCTCGTTGCCCGACGAGGCGCTGTCTCCCATCGATCTCTCATACCTGATGGCGGCGTCCTTGCAGGTGGACAACGGTCGCAAGCAGGCCCTGCTGGAGGTGGTGCCCGTCGACGAACGCTTGGTTCGCGTGCTGGCAGCCGTGCGGGACGAGAACGACCGCATCGCACGCTTCCTCGCCAAGGGCCGCAGCCGGGGCGACTTCTTCTACCGCGGCCACCGGCTCTCGGTGAACTGAGCCCTCGCGCCCGGCCGGGCGTCAGCGGTAGCGCGGGTGGGCCTGCACGTTCGAGAGGAACATCGCGTAGACCTCCCCGGTGGCGGGTCGCACGGCGAACATCATCAAGGGGGTAGCCTCCGGCTTGTTGCGCGGCACGACGACCCAGATCTCCGCGCGAACGTTGGCGGCCGGCGGGGAACCTGGCCAGAGGACATCCCCCGCAGCCGGCACCACGAGCAGGTCAGGCGGCAACCCCGGCACGGTGGCCAGGTAGTCCTTGACGCGCAGGGCCGCAGCCTCCATCAGGCTGGGCGCGGCCGGCCGGTCCCACGCCTGGGCCTGGGCGGGAGGGGCTGCCAGGGCCAGCAGCAGCAGGAGGAGGGAGGCGACTCGCATGCGCACCAGGATACCACTCCGCCCCATCAACAGGTTAAAGCGACGTTGTGGCTCCGTGGTCTCAGGTGGTACACTCGACAGCATCCAGCGAGCCAGCTCCACCGGGGGGCTGCCGCACCCCCAGGACGGACGCACTCGCCTCGGCGGCGCGGCGTCACGTGACGAGGAGTCAAGCCCGTGATCACCCAAGAAAAGAAGACCGCGCTGATCGCGCAGCACAAGACCAGCGAGAACGACACCGGCTCCGCCGAGGTCCAGATTGCGCTGCTGACCGAGCGCATCCAGAACCTGACGGTCCACCTCAACGCCAACAAGAAGGACTTCTCGACCCGCCGCGGGCTGCTGAAGATGGTCGGCCGCCGCCGCCGGCTGCTGAACTACCTGCAGAAGTCCGACGTGTCGCGCTATCGGGCCATCATCGGAAAGCTCGGGCTGCGGAAGTAGCCCAGAAGGAGGCGGGGGTGCATCCCTCGCCTCCTTTTCTGTTAGGAAAGTGGCGGGGCGACGTGCCGCGCCGAGTGAAGGAAGGCAGTAGTAAAAACGCATGTCCACTCAGAAGAAAGCCAAGGCGCCAGCGATGGCCGCGATGGACGTCCACAGCTTCAAGACCAACCTTGGAGACAAGGAGATCACCATCGAGGTCGGCAAGCTCGCCAAGCAGGCGAACTGTGCCGTGACGGTCTCCTGCGGCGGCACCATGGTCCTCGTCGCCGCCACCGCCTCGCGCTCGCCGCGTGAGGGCATCGACTTCTTCCCCCTGCTGGTCGACGTCGAGCAGAAGATGTACTCCGTCGGCCGCATCCCCGGCAGCTTCATGCGCCGGGAGGGCCGCGCCTCGGACAGTGCCATCCTGAACTCGCGCCTGATCGATCGCGGCATCCGCCCGCTCTTCCCCGACGGCTACCGGAACGATGTGCAGGTCACGTGCACCGTGCTGTCGTCGGACAAGGAGAACCAGCCGGACGTGCTCGGCATCCTGGGCGCGGGCGTGGCGCTCACGCTGTCGGACATCCCCTTCGCTGGTCCCTTCGCGGGCGTGCGCGTCGGTCGCGTCAGCGGCAAGTGGGTGCTCAACCCGACGTACTCGCAGGAGACCGACTCGGACATCGATCTGGTGGTCGCCGGCACGCCCGACGCCATCATGATGGTCGAGGCCGGCATGAAGGAGGTCCCCGAGGCCGAGGTGCTCGACGCGTTGGAACTGGCCCACAGCGCCATCCGGAAGCTGTGTGAGTGGACGATGAAGATGCACAAGTCCGCCGGCAAGCCGAAGCTGGAGGTCAACGTCGTCGCCCTTGATCCTGTCCTCCTGAAGCACGTCCACAAGGCCGGCGCCAAGAAGCTGACGGAGGCGATGAGCAACCCGGACAAGCTCGCCCGCCAGGCCGCCATCGAGGACTGCAAGAAGGCCCTCGTGGCCGACCTGAGCGCCCTGCCCGAGACGGACGCCGTCGGCAAGCTGATCGCAGCGAACCCGAAGGATGCCAAGAAGGCCGTCGAGCACCTCGAGGAAGAGGTCTTCCGCAAGCTCGTGACGGACAAGGGCATCCGCGTCGACGGCCGCAAGCTCGACGAGATCCGCCCGATGTACGTGGAGACGGGCCTCATCCCGCGCGCCCACGGCTCGGGCCTGTTCCAGCGCGGCCAGACCCAGGTCTGCACCGTGCTGACGCTGGGCTCTCCCGGTGATGCCCAGAAGGTCGACACCATCGACCCCGAAACCTCGCGTCGCTACCTGCACCACTACAACTTCCCCGGCTACTCCGTCGGCGAGGTGCGTCCGAACCGCGGCCCCGGCCGGCGGGAGATCGGCCACGGCGCCCTGGCGGAGCGCGCCCTGAAGCCCGTGCTTCCCGACGCGCTCGAGTTCCCCTACACCATCCGCCTCGTCTCCGAGGTGCTGGAGTCCAACGGCTCTTCGTCGATGGCCTCGACCTGCGGCTCGACGCTGGCGATGCTGCACGGTGGCGTGCCCCTCAAGCGGCCGGTGGCCGGCGTGGCGATGGGCCTCATCAAGGAAGGCGAGAAGTTCGCCATCCTGACCGACATCCAGGGCATCGAGGACCACCTCGGTGACATGGACTTCAAGGTCACGGGCACGGACCGCGGCATCACGGCCCTGCAGATGGACATCAAGATCACGGGCATCGAGATCGAGGTCATGCAGGTGGCGCTGGAGCAGGCTCGCAAGGGCCGGCTGGAGATCCTCGACGTGATGAACGCCGTGATCGCCGAGCCCGGCGAAATGAGCCCCTACGCCCCCCGGATGATCACCCTCAAGATCAACCCGGAGCACATCGGCGCCCTCATCGGCCCCGGCGGCAAGAACATCCGGAAGATCACCGAGGAGACCCAGGCCAAGATCGACATCGACGACACGGGCGTCGTGACGATCATGACCAGCGATGGCGCGATGATGCTGAAGGCGCGCCAGTGGGTCGAGAAGCACACCCGCGAGGTCGAGCCGGGCGGCATCTACCTCGGCAAGGTCGTCCGGATCCTCAACTTCGGCGCCTTCGTCGAGCTGTTCCCCGGCAAAGACGGCCTGGTCCACATCTCTCAACTCGCCGCGCACCGCGTGGCGAAGGTGGAGGACGAGGTCAACGTTGGCGACGAGATCGTCGTCAAGGTGGTCGAGATCGACCCGCAGGGCCGCGTGAACCTGACCCGCAAGGGCGTCACGCCCGAGGAAGCGGCGTCGATCCAGCCGCAGGCCTGAGGCTTCGCAGCCACGAGGGCCCCGGAGGTTCACCTCCGGGGCCCTTTCCCGTCGCCGGGCCGTGGCGACCCCACCCCGCGTCGCCCGCCACGGCGATCACCGCCGGCACCGGTACAATGGAAGCCATGAGCCCCTCTCCCGTGACCAAGGTCGTCCTCTCCAACGGCGTGCGCGTGCTGCTCGACCCGTTGCCGCACGCGCGCTCGGCCGCCATCGGCTTCTGGCTCGACACGGGCAGCCGGGACGAGCCAGACGCGCTGGCAGGAACCTGCCACTTCCTCGAGCACATGCTGTTCAAGGGCACGCGGCGGCGCAGCGCGC
>JAYKHL010000067.1:0-99320 GCA_035284865.1 Candidatus Sericytochromatia bacterium
CCGCATCAGCTCCATCACCCAGGGCGAACGCAACATGCAGGAGGCCTACGGCAAGGCCACGGTGCAGGACGCAGCCCTCCAGGAGATGATGGGGATGGCCCAGCGCATCGTTGAAATCTCGAGCGCCCACGGCTCCGCGGACGCGAACACCCAGGCCATCTTGGAAGCCGAGGCGGCAGAAATTGCCACCGCTGCCACGAACCTCCAGGGCTCTTTGTTCTACAACGATACGGCCATCGCCGCCACCACGGTGGTCAACGTGGACGGCACCAACACCGTCACCTTCAATCTCGCGACGATGGCGAACATCGACTTCACCACGGCTGACGGCACGTCGGTGTCGACCGCTCAGGACCTCGTCGACCTGATCGCCACCGAGATGGCTGTGCTGGGCGGCAGCATGCGGGGGATGGAAGCCCAGTCGGCCACCCTCGCCGGCCGGAAGGAGGCCCACGTGATGGGCGAGAGCGCCATCCGGGACACGGACATCGCCGCCGAGAGCACCCGCCTCACCCGGGCGCAGATCCTCTCGCAGTCGAACGTGGCGATGCTGGCCCAAGCCAACGCCCGGCCGCTCAACCTCCTTGCCTTGCTGCGGTGACGGCCGCGAGGTTCCCCGTCGCTCATCCCGCGCGCCACCCGACCCCGGGGGCGCGCTCATTTTTTTTAGCGGCTCCATCAAGTTTCCTCGGCCCAGGCCGATAGCACCCTCGGAGGCGGAAAGGATTCCCGCCAGGCAGAACGCAAGAGGCGTTCGCGCACCCGATCAAGGAGGATTCCCCCGTGCGAATCAACACCAACGTCAACGCCCTGATGTCTCATCGCAATATGATGAACGTCAACGCGGGCCTCTCCAGGTCGCTCGAGCGTCTCTCCAGCGGCCTGCGCATCAACAGCGCAGCGGATGACGCCGCGGGCATGGCGGTGACCGAGAACATGAACTCCACCATCCGCGCCCTGAACGTGGCGGAGCGCAACATCCAGGACGGGATGGCCTTCCTCAACGCCCGCGAGGCCGTGATGGAGCAGGTGACCCAGATTGCGCAGCGGATGCGGGAGCTCGCGGTGGCGGCCAACAACACCTCCACCTCCCTGGACAGCTTCATTCCCCTCAACCAGGAGTACCAGCAGCTGGCGGAGGAGGCCACGCGGCTCCTCGCCAACTCGACGTACAACGAGGTCAACCTGTTCACCACCACCCAGCTGGACGTGCAGGTGGGGGCCGACCCGACGATTGGCACGGGAGACATCGTGCAGCTGCTGCTGACGGATCAGAGCACCGGCTTTTCTTCGGTGGGATCGCTTGCCACGGACCTGACGAGCGCCGCCTCGGCGGCCACGGCCCTGGCTGCGCTGGACCTCTTTCTGCTGGATAACGCGACCCCTGGTGGCCTGCTGATGGAGCGGTCCGTCAACGGCGCCTACATCAACCGGCTCGAGTACTCCCTGGCCAACCTGCAGGTCAACCGCGAGAACCTGATGGCTTCGGTCTCCCGGGTGAGGGACACCGACATGGCGGCCGAGATGACGACCATGACCAAGCAGCAGATCATCCTGCAGACGTCCACGGCCATGCTGGCTCAGGCCAACGCCCAGCCCCAGTCCGTGCTGGCCCTCTTCAAGTGAGCACCGCCCGAGGGCGTTCTCTTGGCCCGCTTCCGGCCCCTCCCTCCCGGGAGGGGCTTGTGGGCGTCCGGGGCACCCGATCGGGGTAAGCTACGCGCGTGACCATCATCAACCCCCTGGCCGATGCCAACACCCTGCTCGCCGCTGGCCGCTGGGCCGAGGCTGAGGCCGTGCTGGCCGAGGCGGCTCGAGGGGGTCAGGCCGAGGCCGCCCTCGCCCTCGGCCGCCTGGCGCTGCAGCGCGGGGCCTGGGCGCAGGCCGCCGCCTGGCTGACACAAGCCCGGGAGGGCGCCACCGACCCTTCGGCCGGGGCCTTCGAGCTGGCCTGGTGCCAGCTCAAGCTCGGCCGGGCCCGTGAGGCCGAGGCCCTGCTGGCTGACCTCCCGCCGGGACCCGCCGCGCTGCACCTGCTGGGTCGGGCCCGGCTGGAGGTCGGGCGAGGACCCGAGGCCCGGGCTCCGCTGCAAGCGTGTGGCCTGCCGGCCGCCGACCTGGAGCTGGGGTGGGCCCACTGGCTGGCGGATGAGCCGCGCGAAGCCTCGCGGGCCTGGCAGCGGTGGCTGCGGGCCGGGGCCGCGGACTGGGGCACGAAGGACGCCCTGGCCACCTGGCTGTTCCTGCGCACCGGAGGCCCGCAGCCAGACGGGCGACCCGAGCGACCCGCAGAGCCCGTCCGGCACCTCTCGGACTGGCTCCGGTGGCTGCTGCGACACGGCCGGCGGGCAGACGTCGAGGCCGCGTGGCAGCGCGGCCCCCGGCTCCACCGAGGCCTGTGGGAGGCCCTGCGGCCCAGCTGGGAGGCGGTGCTGGAGGCCGAGGGAGCGGACCCGAGAGGGCGGCAACCGGGGCCCTGATCCGGTCAACAAAAAGGGGGAGCCAGCGGCTCCCCCAGGAGGTCGAGGTGGGCCTCAGCCCTCCTCGTCCTCGGTGAACTCCTCGAGCTTCTTCACCACGAGCTGGAACTCGGCTTCGTCCTCCAACGTGACGAAGGCATCGCCCTCGAGCCGCATCACAAGCACCTCCTGGTCCTCGCTTTCATCGGCATCGGCGGGAAGCAGCAGGGCATATTCCTTGCCCTCCACCTCGACGATGTCGACGACCTGGAACTCAAAATTCACCCCGTCTTCGTCCACCAGGGTGACGGTGCCGTCGTCAGCTTCCAGTTCCTGTTCCATAGCGCTGGCTACTCCTCACTGCTCGTAGATGGCTCAGCCTGCCGGGATGCCCTGGCTTGACGGTCCAGGTACGTTTGAAGAATCAAGGCCGCGGCTTGCTGATCGATGAGCTCCTTGCGACGCTTCGCCTTCACCTGGAGTTCCTGCATGGCGCGGTTGGCCTGCCGGGTGGTGAGCCTTTCGTCCACCAGCTCCACGGGGAGGGCTATCGCCGCCCGGAGGGATTCCACGAAGCGATCCACGAAGCGAGCCTGGTCGCCGATGGAGCCGTCCATGTTCCGCGGATAGCCTACCACAAGCCGCGAAGCGTTGTACACGCTGATGAGCTCGGTCAGTTCGGCCAGATCCTGAGCGAGCTCTCGGCGCTGGATGGTGGTCACCCCCAAGGCCATTGAGCCAAAGGGATCGCTCACCGCGACGCCGATGGTCTTGGTACCCACGTCCAGTCCGAGGATGCGCTCTAGCATGCTCTGCGTGTCCCACGCGCGGCGGTTGCTGTCAAGCGTCTGGGCGCGACCTCACGTTTATCCCTTCTGCCGCGGGGGCATGGAGGCTGCACGCGGCAGCGCCCTCGGGGTGCAGGCCGGAGCCACCCGCGGCGCCTTCCCTCCCCCTGCTCCTGCCCAACGAGCCCACCGACCCTTGTCTTCCCTCGCGGCCACCCTTGAACGCGCCCGCCAAGAGCTCCTCGACCTCGGGCTGCGCAACCCGATGTTGAACTTTCGGCCCTCGCGGGCCCGGGGCCTCGTGCTCGAGGGCTTGCCGCCCGACGTCGCGTGGCAGCGCCTCGTCCGCGACGACAAGCCGTTCTCCTTCGTGGAGGGTGGCCCGGACGTGGACGCCCAGGCCGCCTCCGAGGGCCGGCTGCTCGTGCCGATGGAGGCGGAGGCGCTGCAGCAGGTGTTGCTCAACACCCAGCGCGCCGCCCGCACCTTCCTGGAGGAACAGGGGGTGCAGGTGCTCTACCTGGCGCTGGGCATGCTGGCCTGGACGGAGCCTGACCGCCCCGAGATCCGGCGCTCTCCGCTGCTGCTCGTGCCTGTTGCCCTGGCGCGGCCCCACGCCCTGGCCCGCTTCCAGCTGCGCTGGAGCCAGGGAGACCTGATCGAGAACCTCTCCCTGGCCGCCCGCCTGGCCGCGGACCACGGGATCACCCTGCCGCCCGTCGCGCCCGCGGAGGACCTCGTGCCCTCCCGCTACCTGGCCGAGGTCGCCGAGCGCGTGGCTGGCGTGGGCTACTGCGTGGAGCCGGAGGCCGTGGCGCTCGGCCTGTTTGCCTCCAGCAGGCTGCTGATGTACCGCGACCTCGACCCGGCCCAGCTGGACGGCCACGGCGGCCAGCCGCTGGTGGCCTCCTTGCTGGAGGAGGGCTTCGGGGCCCCCTCGCCGGTCGAGGCCGAGCGCCCCCGGGGCGTGGTGGACATGGACGCCAGCCAGGCAGCGGCCGTCGCGGCGGTGGCCGGGGGGCAGAGCCTGGTCATCCAGGGGCCACCGGGCACGGGGAAGTCGCAGACCATCACGAACCTCGTCGCCGAGGCCCTGCGACAGGGCAAGACGGTGCTGTTCGTGGCTGAGAAGCTCGCCGCGCTGGAGGTCGTCCGGCGGCGGCTCGCGGCCGTCGGCCTGGGCGATGCCCTGCTCGAGCTTCACAGCCACAAGGCCAGCAAGCGCGAGGTCCTCGGAGAGCTCGACCGCACCCTGGCCCTGCCGCGGCCGCACGTGGAGGCCTGCGCCGACGATGAGGAGGCGCTGCACGAGGAGCTCGGCCAGCGCCTCGACGCTTACGCGGAGGCCGTCAACACCCCGGTAGGCGACAGTGGCGTGACCCCCCACGAGGCCATCAGCGCTCTGCTGCAGCTCGGCCGGGAGGAGGGGGAGGTTCGGCTGCCCGAGGAGGCCCTGCCCCTCACGCTGGCGGCCTGGACGCGGGCCGAGCACCTGCGGCGGCAGGCCCTGACGGTCGAGCTGCGCACCCTCCTGTCCGCCATCGGCGCCTTGCGCCACCACCCCTACTTCGGGGCCAGGGTGGAGCATGTCCGGCCCGGCGAGGAGGCGGCGATCGCGGGGGAGGTCGCCCGGACCCGCGCCGCCCTGCAGGCCTGGCTGCCGGCGCTCAAGGAGCTTTCGGAGAGCCTGGGGCGGCCCTGCCCGGGCACCTGGCGAGCCGCCCGCCAGCTGCTGCGAGCCACGGTCCACCTGCGTGAAGCCTGGCGCCTGCCGGGCGTCGCGCTCGGGAACGGCGGCTGGTCGCTGCACCGCGACAGGCTCGAGGCCCTGCTCGAGGCCGGCGCCGCCTGGGCCTGGCTGCGGGCCACGTGGGGGGAGCAGGTCCAGCCGGCGGCCTGGGACCAGGACCACAGCGCCGCCCGGCTCGCCATCGCCACCTACGGCACGCGCTGGTCTCGCTCGTTCGTGGCGGCCTGGCGGCGGGCGCAGCGCACGCTGGCGCGACACTGCCCGGGGGGCGTACCGGGTGAACCGGACGCCCAGCTTGCGCTGCTGGACGCGCTGGCAGAGGGCCGCCGGCTGCGGCAGCTGCTGCGCCAGGACGAGGGCCTGGGGGCGCTGCTGTTCGGCCCCCAGTGGCGCGGCGAGGACTCGAACTGGACGGATCTTCGCGCCGTGGCCGAGCGGGTCTGGGCCATCCTGGCCGACCTCGAGGCCGGGGAGGTGCCACCAGACTTCCTCAGCTGGCCCCTGCCGGACTGGCCCCCTGCCGCCCTGCCGCCGGGCGTGGCTGCGGCAGAGACCGCTGCGGCCACTTTCGATGACGCCTGGGGGCGCCTGGCTGCTCGGTTGGTCTACAGCCCGCCAGGGCTGGCTCCCCAGGACGAGTCCTTCGAGGCCCTCGAGGCGCGCCTCGCGGGCTGGCAGGCCGAGCCGGAACGGCTGCAAGACCTGGCCGCCTACAACCGCCTGCGCACCACCCTGCGTGACGAACAGCTCGAGCGGCTTCTGGCCGCCGTGGAGCAGCCGGGCGGGGAGGCCCTCGTGCAGGGGCTCGACCAGCGGCTCGAGCGGGCCTGGTTCGAGGCGCTGCTGGCCCGCGCCCTGCGCGAGCGGCCGGCCCTGGCCCAGTTCGAGGGCAACAGCCAGATGCTGCAGCGCGAGCGCTTCACCCACCTCGACCGCAAGGTGCAGGCCCACCACCGGGCCCGCCTGGCCCTCCAGCACTGGGAGCGGATCGCAGGCCGCGTCGAGGACAAGGCCTGGGCGACGCTGCGGCAGGAGCTGGCGAAGCGCTCGCGTCACCTGCCCCTCCGGCAGCTGGTGGCCCGGGCGGGCTCCGCCATCCAGACGCTCAAGCCCGTGTTCATGATGAGCCCGCTCTCGGTGGCCACATACCTGCCGGCGGGTGCGCTGACCTTCGACCTTGTGGTGTTCGACGAGGCGTCTCAGGTCCGCCCGGTCGACGCGCTGGGGGCCCTGTTGCGCGGGCGTCAGCTGGTCGTGGTCGGCGACAAGCGGCAGATGCCACCTTCCAACTTCTTCGACAGCCTCGCCACCAACGCCGAGCGGCCAGAGGACGACGAGGGGCTCTCCACGGAGGACTACGAGAGCCTGATCGGGCTGTGCGAGGCGCAGGGCGTCCCGCAGCGGATGCTGCGCTGGCACTACCGGAGCCGCCACGAGTCGTTGATCGCCCTCTCCAACGAGGCCTTCTACGATGGCCGGCTCGTCGTCTTCCCCAGCCCGGACGCCGGCCGGGAGGCGGCGGGGCTGCAGCTCCGGCACCTGCCGGAGGCCGTGTACGATCGTGGCCGCTCGCGCACCAGCCCGCTGGAGGCCCGGGTTGTGGCCGAGGCGGTCATGGCGCACGCCCGGGCGCACCCGACGCGAAGCCTTGGGGTTGCGGCCTTCAGCCTGGCGCAGGCGGAGGCGATCCTGGCAGAGCTCGAGCGCCTGCGGCGCGCCTGCCCGGAGTGCGAGCCCTTCTTCGCCGGGGACGAGGCAGCAGGCCGCGACGAGCCCTTCTTCGTGAAGAACCTGGAGACCATCCAGGGCGACGAGCGGGACGTCATCTACATCAGCGTGGGCTATGGGCGGGACGCCGAGGGCCGGGTCAGCGCCAACTTCGGGCCGCTGAACCAGGAGGGCGGCGAGCGCCGTCTCAACGTGCTGATCACCCGGGCGCGCCTGCGCTGCGAGGTCTTCACCGGGCTGCGGGCCGAGGACATCCCCGAGACCCCCGGCGAGAGCCTCGGCGTCGCCACCCTGCGCCGCTTCCTGGCCTACGCCCGGGAGGGACGGCTGGCGGAGGCCGCCTCCGCCGGGCCCCGGGCTGCTGCCGCGGCCTCGCTGGCGGATGAGCTACAGGCCCGGCTGGCGGAGGCGGGCTTCGAGGCCGTGCGGCACGTCGGCAGCGAGGGCGGCCGGCTGGAGCTGGTGGTCGGGGCGCCGGCGGCTGGCGGCCGACCTCGGCTTGCGGTCCTCTGTGATGGGCCGGAGTACCAGGCGGCGGGCCCGGCTGGCGATCGTGAGCGGCTGCGCGAGCAGGTGCTGCACGGGCTCGGCTGGCAGCTGCACCACGCCTGGAGCATGGAGTGGCTCCGCCGGCCGGCCCTGGAGCGTCAGAGGTTGCTCGCAGCGGTGGAGGGGGCTCTCGAGGGCCCCGCCGAGCCGGACCCCCCGCCTGCGATGCCGGGTCTGCCGGTGGTGGACCTCGAGGCCGCCGCCGCGCCCGAGCCTGTGGTGGCGCCCTACCACGTGGTGAGCCTGCCCGGCCTCGCCGGGACGGATCTCGCGAGCCTGGGGGTGCCCCCCCTGGCCGAGGCCGTGGTGGAGGTGGTCCGGGGCGAGGGGCCCGTCCATGTCACCGAGGTGTTGCGGCGCCTCACCCAGGCCGCCGGGATGAGGCGCCTCACGGCCAGGGCCCGGCAGCGGGTCGAGGACGCCGTCGCCTGGCTCGGGCCGGAGGACGTGGTGCGCCGGGGGGAGTTCCTCTGGCCGGCCAGCCTGGAGGAGGCCCCGCTGCGAGACCGCACGGGGCTGCCGGCCGCCTCCCGCAAGGTGGGCCTGATCCCGCCCGAGGAGCTGGCTGCCGCGGTGCTGCGGGTGGTCCGCCGCACGGGCGGGGCCAGGCCCCGGGACGTCGCCCAGGAGGCGCTCCGCCTGCTGGGCCTCGCGCGGCCTGGGGCCGAGACGCTCGGCGTCGTGGAGGCCGTGGCGGGGGAGCTCGTCACGCGTGGCGTGCTTGCCCACCGGGGGCCTTTCCTGGTTGACTGCAGCTTGCACGACCCCGCCTGAGGCGCTGCCTGATGCGCGGTTGGACCTGGCTCGAGAGGTGGCTCCGTGGAACTCGCACGTCCCTGGCTGTTGCGGCCCCGTCGGTGGCTGGACAACCTCCCTGGTGATCTGTTTGGCGGCATCACCGCTGGCGTCGTGGCCCTGCCGCTGGCCCTGGCCTTTGGCGTTGCCTCGGGCCTGGGGCCGGCGGCCGGCCTCTACGGCGCCATCGTGGTCGGCGTGGTCGCTGCCGCCCTCGGAGGCACCCCCTCGCAGGTGTCCGGGCCCACGGGGCCGATGACGGTGGTGGTGGCCGGCGTGGTGGCCACCGCCTCGGGCCAGCCCGGGCTCGTGGTGGCCACGCTCGTGCTGGCAGGGGTGTTGATGGTGCTGTTCGGGGCGACGCGCCTTGGCGTCTTCATCCGCTACGTGCCGTACCCCGTGGTCTCCGGCTTCATGACGGGCATCGGTGTCATCATCATCGCGCTGCAGCTGCTGCCGCTGCTCGGGGGGCCTGGGGCGTCCGGCGTCCTGAAGAGCCTGGCGCAGGTGCCTGCCGCGGTGGCCCAGCTGAACCCGGCCGCGCTGGCGCTGGGCCTCGCGGCGATCGCGATCGTGTATGGCACCAAGCGCGTGGCGCCGAGGCTGCCCGGGGCCCTGGTGGCGCTGGTCTCGCTGACGGTGGTGGCGGCACTGCTGCGGCTGGAGGTGCCGCTGATCGGGGCCATCCCGACGGGCTTGCCGGCCGTGCAGCTGCCGCCGCTGGACCCGACGCTCCTCGCGGCGGCCCTGCCGGCTGCCGTCACGCTGGCAGCCCTGGGTAGCATCGACTCCTTGCTGACGTCCCTGGTGGCCGACAACCTCACGCGGACCCGGCACGACAGCAACCAGGAGCTCATCGGGCAGGGCCTGGGCAACACCCTGGCAGCCCTGGTGGGCGGGGTGCCCGGTGCCGGGGCGACGATGCGCACGGTGGTCAACATCCAGGCCGGGGGGCGCACGGGCCTCTCTGGTGTCGTGCATGGCCTCGTGCTTCTGCTGATCCTGGTGGCGCTGGCCCCGCTGGCCGCACACATCCCCCTGCCGGTCCTGGCCGGCATCCTGGTCACGGTGGGCCTGGGCATCGTGGATCTCCGGGCGCTCCGTCACTTCGCGCGCGTGCCGCGGGCCGATGCGTTGATCATGAGCGTCGTGCTCGTCATGACGGTGCTGGTCGATCTGATCCAGGCGGTGGGCGTCGGGATGGTGATGGCGAGCCTGGTGTTCATGAAGCGCATGTCCGACCTGGAGGTCGGCACCCCGGCGGAGGCGGCCGAGGCCGCCTCCGCGACGCAGGTCGGCACCCCCGCCCCGGCGTTCGATGACCTCTGGGTCGTGTCGCTGCACGGGCCCTTGTTCTTCGGCAACGCGCTGCGGCTCCATGCCCTCGTGATGGGCCTGGACCGTCCCCGAGGCGTGGTGCTGGATCTCAGGGAGACCGCCTTCCTCGATCAGTCAGCGGCGTATGCCCTGTCGGACCTGGCTCTGGATCTGCGCGCCCGCGGCGCGCGCCTCGTGCTGGCGGGGCTGGGCAGTCAGCCGGCGCGGGTGCTGCGGCTGACGGGCATCGCGCCGGGCGAGCTGCCGGAGGCGCAGGTGGTGCCCACGCCGGACGAGGGCCTGGCGTGGCTGCGTGCTCGGCCATCCTCGCCACCCTGACGGCGCCGCCCCGGCGCCTCGGGGCCGCTTTCTCGGTCGATGACCTTGCTTTAAGATGGTGGCACGCGCTCCGGTGCCGCTCGCGTCAGGCAGGAGGCCTCCCCCATGGTTGTGCGCTGCATCACCTCCCTCGTGGCTGCTGGGCTGTTGCTGGCCGGCTGTGCCGCCCTGCGTCAGGCCGCCGACGGCGAGCGCCCGCCGGGGTGGCCCAGGCAGGCCCGACAGCCGCGCGCCGTGCCGATGCGCATCGCGCCCCTGCCTGGGCGGCTGGACGGCCGGCTCGTGTTCAACAGCAACAACCCGGAGGTCGTGACGGAGCCAGGCATCACCCTTTCGACGTGGCTCGGGCCAGCGGCCGGGCGGCTGGATCAGGCCTTCGTGGGCCGGTTTTCCGTGTTCTCGCACCACATCGCGCGGGATGTGCGGCCCGGGGCGAGGCTGCTCCGCCTGGGGTTGCTCGCCCACAACCCGCTGTCCAGATCCGTCACCCTTCGCCTCCTCCAGGGCGCCAGCTGGCTGAGCCAGCCTGACTCCCCATTTGTCAGGCTGGCGCCGATGCTGCCGGATCCGGCCGGGGCCATCTGGGCAGGGCCGGGGGACCGGGTTGCCACCGACATGCTGCACGGGCGCTCGCCGCTGGCTCCCACGCGCTGGGTGCTGCCGCCCCGCAGCACGCGGCTCTTGCTGGACCTGCCGGTGCCCACCGACGTCGCGATCCCCCCCCCCGTGAACGGCCGGACCACCATGCTGCGTCTCGAGGCCAGCGGGCGGGTGCACCTGTCCGAGGTGGCCGCCTTCGCGCCACCCGACGGGCGGGGCGGCTTCGGTCCCGTCTCGCAGGCCGCGTTCGAGGCGTTGCTGAGCACGGGGCGCCGGGCGGGGCCCGCAGAGCCTCCCGCGACGGACTACCGGCCTGACCAGGCAGCCCCGGCCGGCTTTCGCTATGGCCGCGTGGGCGGCGTGACGGCTGGCGAGGCCTGGCGGGGACAGCTCACCCGCCTGGTGGGGGCCCTGGCGGAGGGCCAGCGGCTGGGGGTGCCCATCTCGAGCGTGCACCTGAGCCGCCTCGGCACGGCCCGCAGCCAGAGCGCGCCGATGCGCGTGCGCTACGCGGAGGCCGCCCGGGAGGGACACGGCAACTACGGGGTGACCTACGTGCTCGATCTCGCCCTGCACAACCCCGACCCGACGCCCCGGGCCTATGCGCTGGCGCTGAGCCACCCCGTGCGGGTGGAGGGCAAGGGGACGGCGCAGGCTGCCATCTACCTGGCCCCGCCCGAGGCGAGCGTCACGTTCCGCGGAGCGGTGCGCGTCGATGAGCCCGGAAGTCGGGGGGCCCCCCCGCGCTTCACCCATCTGGTGCTGCGGCGAGGCCAGGAGCTCCCCCCCTTCGAGGTCGTGGGCTTGGCGGGCAAGGCGACCCGGGCCCTGCGGGTGACGCTGGTCTACCCGGCGGATGCCACCCCGCCCCAGCTGTTGACGGTCCAGCGGCTGGCCCCGGCGCCCTCGCCCGCGCCGGCCCGCAGCTCGTAAGTGTCATAACGCCTGCGTCTCAGGGTTTTGTGAGCGGCGTCACCGGGTACGAGGTGGGCGGCCGAGGGTTCGGCCACCCACCAAGGGAGAGTCCGCCATGCGTTGCCTGGCTTCCACGCTTGCCGCCTTCGCCTGCTGGGGGAACCTGATGGCCCCCGCCGGGGCCCAGGCGGTCTATCACCTGGAGAAGGACGACCGCGAGCAGGCGTCCGTCTGGAACAAGGTTGCCGATCGCGGCATGGCCCACGTGAAGCCCGTGCAGGGCATCTACCACGCCATGCTGGAGCAGGACGTCAACCTGCACGCCTTCGCCTGGCGAGATGGCCACAACACCACGGACGGCCAGCCCACCTACAGCGTGCAGTGCAGCATCCATCGGCAACCTCGGCGCTACACGCGCATCCCGGATGTCGATGTCACCCACCAGGTGTCGCGGGCGGCCCAGGTACGCAACCTTGAGTGGCGCATTCCGATGGTGGCGGCGACGTACCACGTGTTCCCGGCGCATGGAAACCCCGACCTGGACCGCCCTCTGGCCGTGATGACGGGCCGAAATGCGCAGGAGGGCTTCCGCGCCAGCGTCACGAGTCTGCCGTACAGGCACCTGACGATCCGGGCCTTCGTGCGACACGAGGGCGTGGAGGATGGCCGCCCGCACGACTTCCAGCGCACCTACACGTTCAAGACGCCCACCATCGACGTCGTCGATGGGCGGCACGAACCCTACGAGATGTACCACTGGTTCTGGTAGGGGCGCGGGCGCTCCAACCCCCGACGGCCGCTTGCTCCGCCAGAAGGGCCCCTTGAACGGCGCGCTGCCGGGGCTCGGAAGCCCCAGGATCGGCTCCGTGGCTACTCCAGGGTCCAGCACTCTCCGTAGTAGTAGGAACCCACGTAGGTCGAGGTGAAGAAGGCGTAGGGCATCCAGAAGTGGCCCTTGACGCCCCAGCCGGTGCCCCAGGAGTTCCGGACCAGGAAGGCCTGCTTCTCGTCGTCGTAGCCGACGGCGACCACGGCGTGTCCTCCCTGGATCGCCTCCTTGCGCGTGGGGAGGGGCATCAGGCCCGTCCTGGCGACCTCGCGCGTCATGAACGAGTCGTAGAGGATGATGGGCAGCAGGAACGGCTTCTTGGCCGCCAGGGCGCTCTTCATGCCTTGCAGGGTCTTGATGCGGGCCTTCTTCTTCATCCGGTGGGCTGACGCGGCCTCGAAGTGGGCCTCGGTGGCGTCATAGCCCAGCCCCTTCTTGCCGTCGGCATAGGGGACCTGCCGCTCGGTCGTGGCGCCGACCTTGACGGCCGTGGCCGCCGCGAGGGACATGTACGCCCCCGTGTCCTTGCGCGTGGCCTGGCGCACGCCCTCGCGTTCCATGGCCTGACGGGTGGCGTAGTAAAAAAAGAGCGGCGAGAGCCGCTCCGCGTCCCGCCCGCCCTGGAGGCGTTGCATCGCCTCCATCACGGCCGTCGCCGCGAAGGCCGAGCACGAGCCGAGTGCCCCCTGGTTACGGACGGGGGCGAAGTGCGCGCGCAGATCCACCTGCTTCGGCAACGAGCGCCCCTTGCCCCCCATGATGGAGATGCCGAGCAGGTCCTGCTCCTCGACGCTCAGCACCGCCTCGTCTTCCTGGCGACTGCGCGCGCCCGGCTCGGGCAGCAGGCCGGCGACGATGGTGCCGATCGGGGTCTTGAGGTGGCGCAACCCGCGCGGGGCCCCCAGCGCGGCCAGGGCCTCAGCGCCGACCTGCACGCCGCTCGCCCGCGGCCCCCCCAGCCCACACCCGGCCAGCCCCAGGGCAAGCGTCAGCGCGACGGGCAGCACGTGGCGAAGCCGGACCATCTCACACTCCTCGCTGGCATCAGGGCGTCCGCAGCTTGTATCGGCCTCGGGTGCGACGGTCCTGCGGCGTTTAACAAAGGCTTTTCCTGGCCTTAACCGTGCCTGGCGGGGTCAGGCCCATGCATCCTCCTCCACGAACAGCGCGTGCGGGTGCGCGGCATACCGCGCCGTCCAGTCCTCGCCCTCCTCCGAGAGGACCTGACAGGGGTATGCTTGCAGGAACCACGTCACCAGTGGCTCGAGCGTCGCGAGGATCTCGCGCGGGGCGTCCTGCCAGATCTCGACGGCTGCGGGGTGGAGGATGACGAGCCCCTGGCTCACCAGCGAGAGGTCTGGCTGCTGCGCGACGCGGGCGGCGAGCCAGCGGGCCATCCCGGCGTCAGCGGCCACCACCCACGTGCGTTCGCGCGGATCCGGGTGGCGGAACGCGGTCGGCAGGCCGGCCAGCCGGGCCTCGAGCGCCGCCGCAAAGGGCGCGCCTGCTTCAGGGATCAGGAAGTAGTGGACCTGCACGGCCTGTCCTCAGCGCCAGCAGCCCGGCCGCGTCACACCGGGCGCCCCAGGATCAACGAGGCCGCCTCCTGGAGAGAGCCCACGCGGTGGTCCGGGGGGGCTGGCAGGGCCTCCTCGTACCCGTGGTCCACGAGGTAGGTGCGGCAGCCCGCGCGGCGGCCTGCCTCCACGTCCCGCCACCGATCCCCCACCATATGAGAGCGCGTGAGATCGATGCGGTGGGTGCGAGCGGCCTCCAGCAGCATGCCAGGGCGAGGCTTGCGGCACCCACAGCCATCCGCGTCGTCGTGGAAGCAGGCCAGGATGGTGTCCAGAGGGAGCGTGGCCCGCAGCACCTCGTGGATGGCCTCCACGGAGGCTCGCGTGAGCGTGCCACGCGCCACGTCGGGCTGGTTGGTCACGACCACGAGCACGTGGCCTGCCTTCCGCAGGGCCGTCAGGGCCTCTGGCACCCCGGGCAGCACCTCCAGCGAGGCAACGTCACGCGGGGCGCGAGGCAAGCCGTCGCGCACGGTCGCACGGTTGATCACCCCATCCCGGTCCAGAAACACGGCAGCTCGCGTCATCACCGTCCCACGGTTGCATGGGCGGCGGGACGGGTCAAGGGCGGCCAGGCCCCGTGGGCCCGGCCGGGGTGGCCTCAGCGCAGGTTGATGTGCGTCCGGCCCGCGAGGTCGTCGAGGAACCGCTTGCCCGCGGGGGAGGCCGCGGGGTAGGGGTTCCGAGCGTCGGCCGCCCACTTGGGCAAGGCGTTGCCCGCGAAGTCGACCTTGAAGGCCTCGTTGTTGAAGTCGTGGCCGCTCGCCCCGGGCGGGTAGAGCACCGCAATGCTCAGGTGGGGCAGGGGGCGGTGGCGGCTGGTGGGGTCGCCCTCGGGCTTGATGCGCACCATGCCCCCGTCGCGATGCGTCCAGATCTCCATCGGCACCGGCTTGCCCGTCCTCGGGTTGAGCACCGGCTGACCCGTCCGCACGTCCCGAAGGTGGGACAACTCACGCAGGAACCCCCGACGCGCGAGTGCCGAGCGCACCTCGTCGGCCGTCCGGTTGCGCAGGTCCAGCCCCTTGACGGAGGCGCCGAGCGTGCCCGCGGCGAAGGCCTTGATGGCCTGCTCGGTCCGGGGCGTCAGCTGGGTGTTCCAGATCATGCCCGGGTTGCGAGCCACCAGTTCGGCGAAGCCGAGGTTCTGATCGGCGAGGGCCCGGGCCGGGACGCCAGTGGAGGCCCCCGTCGACGCACGGTTCAACAGCCCCGTGCCCGGCCGGGTGCTCTTCACGAAGGCGTCGCCCTCAGCGCGACGCGCCAGCGCAGGAGCCACCTTCCTTCCCTGCTCGGCCACCGTGGCGCGAGCCTCCGTGATGAAGGCCCTCCCGATGTTCAGCTTGGAGAGCAGGTTGAGCGCCATCTGAGCGGGTCCCCGACTCGGGCGAGCTGGCTCGCCGACCTCACGCAGGAGGTTATGGGCTGCCCGGGGCCTGAGCTGACCGGCACAGGGTCACTTTTAACGCACTCTTAAAGGGGCCGCGGGCTCAGCGCGCCAGCGCGTCGGACCACCCCGGATGCGCTTCGAACCACCTTCGGGTGGCCACCAGCAGGTCCCAGAACATCGCAGCCTGGCCCTGGTCCTCGCGCTCCAGGGCCTGCAGCACGGCCGAGAGGTAAAACTCCACGCGAGCCGTCTCCACGAGCGTCGCCAGCCCCTCCCGCTCGTCGGGTTCCAGCGGCCGCACGCCCTGGTAGCCCGCGAGGAACGCCACCATGTCCCGGTGGTTGGGGGGGGCCTCGTCGGCGAGCACGCGGGGCCAGTCGAACCCCACAGGCAGCAAGGCCAGCGCGAGATCGTACACCCACGGCCCCACGTTCCAGAGGCCGAAGTCCAGCACGTCAACGACCTCGTGGCCTTGCCAGAACAGGTTCCGCTTGATCCAGTCGCCGTGGATGATGCCCGCCGGCCAGTCCCGGGCCAGGGCCTGCAGCCGGTCCGCCGGTGCGTGCAACCCCCGCACCAGGTCTTGCCACTCCGGCCTGGTGGCGGTGTATGTCGCCAGGGGGGGCGCTGCGGCCACGAGGCCCTCCAACGCCGCGGGGAAATCCGCCGAGGCCACGGCCTGGAACTGGGCCACCAGGCCTTTGAATGGCCTTGGGCGAGGCAGCGGCCCTTCGCGGAGGGTCAGGTGGTAACGGGCGAGCATGGCGCCTGCCGCGCGGGCATCCTCCCGGTCGCGGTACGGCGCGAACACGGGCTCGTCGCCGTAGCGATCCTCGCCGCGCGCCAGCGAGAAGACGGCATAGGGGCTCTCTGCCAGCCACGTGAGCGTGTCTCCCCGGTTGTTGGCGTGGAGCCTCGGGGTCGGGTAGCCTGCCGCACGCAGCTGCAACACGATGCTGTGCTCGCCGAGCAGGGCGTGGGGATCCGTTACCCGCGGGTCATAGCGCTTGGCGAAGTAGCGGCCGGTGTCGGTCTCGAAGACGCACGTCGCGGTGTTGGCAGACAGGCCGTTCCGCACGATGCCCCGGAGGGGGCCCAGGCCCGTGTAGCGCGCCACGATCTGCGTGAGGGCGGCGGGCTCGATCTCGGGAAAGCGCGTCAAGTAAAGCTCCTCCAAGCGCGGTGGGGGCGCCGCCGGGGGCAGAGCCCGGCGAGCGTCTCGACGTCGAGCGGATCGTTCCAGTCTAGCACGCAGGGACCTGCCTCGCGACCGAGGCCTCAGGTCACCCGGGGCCGCCCGAACAGGCCCCCGGCCTGCACGTTGCCCCGCCGCACGGTGGCCCGCTCGGCATGGGAGAAGAAGGCACTGGCGGCCGCATCCTCGACCCGGCCAGCCTGATCCTCCAGGAGGGCGCGCGCCTGCAGCGAGCGGGCGCGCGCCTCCGGCGCCGTCGGGTTCGAGGCGGCCAGCCCATAAAGCCCGTAGGCCTCGAACACGGGCGAGCCGATCGCCTTGGCTGCTGCCAGCAGCGCCTGGTAATGCTTCGCTGCCACCTCGCCCTCGCCAGCTGCAAGGGCGACCTCCCCCAGCACCTGGCGCGCCAGCGCCTCCACCTGCCGGGTGCCCGAGAACTCTGCCACGGCCAGGGCCTCCCGGGCCGAGCGCTCCGCGAGGGCATGGTCGCCCTCCAGCAGCGCGAGGAAGGCCTTCACGGCGGGCAGCCCGACCGCCGCTCCCTGGCCGCCGTGGGCCCCGCCTGGGGTCGCGGATTCCTCCAGGATGGCACGGGCCCGCGGGAAGTCGCCGCGCCGTGCGGCTAGCTCGGCCATGTCGAGGCGCAATCGCCCGGCGGGCTCGTGATCGCCCGTGGCGGCCATCAAGGCAAGCAGCGCCTCGCTGGCGGCCTCGGCGAGGCTGAAGCAGCCGAGGTAGGTGAGGACCCGCACCTGGTACATCAAGACCTGGCTCTCCATGTACCTGTGCTGGAGGGCCCGGGCGATCTCCAGGGCCTCCTGCAGCTGCCTCACCACGACCTCAGGCCGTCCCACGAAGGCGCAGGCGACCGCGTGGAGGCACAGCGCCATGCCTCGGGTGTACTTCGAGTTGAGGGTGGCCGCCACGGCCTTGGCCTCGGCCGCATGGCCCTCCATGTCCCGGTAGAGGCCGAGCTCGAAGTCCGTGATCGCCAGGTTGAGGTCCGCGATCACCAGCTCGTCGTTGGCCCCGATCTCGAAGCAGATCGCGCGGTTGCGGGCGAACGTCCGCTGGGCGCCTCGGAAGTCGGAAAGCAGGTTCTGCGCGGAGCCGAGGAAGTTCAACGTCGTGTTGAGGGCGATCCAGTCCTGCAGCTCGGACAGGCAGGCCTCGGAGCGCTCCAGGTGGGAGACGCCCAGCGCGGCGCGATCAGGATCCGACGCCACGTAGAAGTAGCCCAGCATCCCGAGGGCCTCGCCCACCTGGCCCGTCTGGTCGGCCGCTTCCGCCCGGACGAGGGCCTGCTCGGCGAACTCGATGGCGAGGGGCAGATCCCCGCTGAAGTAGGCGATGCGGGCGGCGAGGATGAGCGCCCGGATGGCCCCGGCCTCGTCTCCGGCAGCGGAGGCCACCTCCATCGCGCGGCGCACGGTGACGAGCGCCTCTTCCAGGTCTCCGAGCACCTGGTGACAGCGCCCGAGCCAGCTGAGCAGGTGGCCGAGCAGCCGCTGCTCGCCGAGGGCCTCAGCCAGCGGGACGGCTTCCTGGTAGGCGCGCTTGGCGACGTCGTTGCGGCCCATCACGCGCCGCACGTCGCCCAGGGCTGAAAGCAGCCGGAGGCGGTCCTGATCGAAGCGGTTTGGCTCCGGGGCCTCGGCGATGAGGGTCAGGCCGGCCGTCAGGAAGTGTTCGGCCGGCGCGTTGGCGTAGAGGGCCGCGTGCCGAGAGCCAGCCTCCTGCGCCCAGGCGATGGCGGCGGCCCCTCCCAGGCCCTGCAGCGCGTGATGGGCCATCGCACTCACCCGATCCAGGGGCAGGCTCGCGGCCCACTCCCGGCGCGTGGCAAGGTCCTTCCATGCGCCCCCGGCCCTGCGTTCCAGCGCCTCGCAGGCGCGCGCGTGCAGCCGCTGGCGCTCCTCCGGCTCCAGGTTCGCGGCGAGCAGCTCCTGGATCAGGTCCTGCGCGAAGCTGTAGACGCCACCCTCGGACTCCACGAGCACGTGGGCCTGGGCCAGCGTCCCGACCGCCTGGAACAGCGCGTCATCTCCGACCTGCGCCACCGCGCCGAGCAGGTCAAGGGACATCGCGTGCGCCAGCACCGCGGCGGCGTTCGCCACGCTTTGCGTCGTCTCATCCAGGCAGGTGATCCGCCACATCAGCAGGCCCTTGAGGTTCTTGGGCAGCTGCTCGACGGCGAGCTCGAGATCGGTGTTCCAGGCCCCGTTGGCATAGGTCAGGGTGCCGTTCTGGACCAGGTGCTCCAGCAGCCGTTCCACGAAGAACGGGCTGCCCTTGGCCAGGCCCGCGACGCCATCGATGAACGACGACGAGACATGCTGGGTGCCGAGCATCGCGGTCACCATCCGGCGGATGCCCTCGCGCGTCAGCGCGGACACGGGCAGCACCCCGAGGTTCGGGGGCTCGTACTCCGGGGTCGTGCGGCTGCTCAGGACGACCAGCAGGGGCTGCTCACGGGTGTTGCGTAGCACGTAGTCCAGCAACTCGACTGACAGCGGGTCTGCCCACTGCCAGTCCTCGAGGACGACCACCAGGGGGTGGACCACGGCGATGCGGGCCAGCGTCTCGGCGATCGCGGCCTGGAGGCGGAGGCGTTCCTTCGTCGGGCTGTCCAGTGGCGGGGCCGGTGGGCCGAGCTCAGGCAGGAGGCGAGCGAGGACCGGCCCGTGGGCCGCGAGGGAACCCTGCATCAGGGCCTCGAGCTGGGTCATCAGCTGTCGCAGCGCGGTGATCCAGGGTTCATAGGGGGCGTTGCTCGTCTCGAAGTTGGCCCCGGTGACGCAGAGCAGGTCCGCCAGTTGCACCTTGAAGCGGAACTCCTGCAGCAGCCTGCTCTTGCCAATGCCGGGCGCGCCGCAGACCATCAGCCCGCCGCCTTTGCGGCCCGCGGCGATGGCCTCGAGCGCGGTGTCGAGCACCCGCATCTCCAGGTCGCGCCCGGCCATCGGGGAGGTCAGCAGCAGGCCCCGGGCCCGCTCCGCGACCTCGGCGCCGAGGGCTGCGAGCACGTGCTGGGCGCTCTGGAACCGGTCGAGCGGGTTCTTGGCGAGCAGCTTCAGGACCACCTGCTCGTGCTGGGGGTCGATGCCCTCTCGCCACGTCGAGGGTGGCGTCGGCGGCTGCTCGATGTGGGCCTGCAGCAGCTCTCGGGGCACCTCGCTGTCGAAGGGAAACCGACCCGTCAGCATCTCGTAGGCGAGCACGCCGAGCGAGTAAAGGTCGGTGCGCTGGTCGATCGAGCCACGCCGGATGACCTCCGGCGCGATGTACTGCAGGGTGCCGTTGACGAAGCCCCCCGACTTGCGAGCGTGGTCCATCAGGCCGTAGTCCATGAGCTTGACGCTGCCATCCGGCCGGATGCGAACGTTGTCGCTCTTCACGTCGAGGTGGACCAGGCCGGCCTGGTGGATGTAACCCAGCGCGGCGAGCAGCCCCGTCATCACGGCGACGAAGCGCTCGCCGGTGAGCGGCACCAGCGTGCTGAGGCTGACGCCGGGCACGTACTCCATCGTGAAGTAGGGCTCCCCTTCGGGCGTCACGCCGTAGTCGAAGACCTGGCAGCAGTTCGGGTGCCGCAGCTGGGACATCAGTCGAAACTCCTGCTTCAGCTGCAGCGCGGATTTCTCGTTGCTGCGCTGGCGCGGCGAGATGACCTTGAGGGCCGCCTCTTGCCCCGTCACGGCGTCCCGCACGTGCGAGACGACGCCCATCGCGCCCGCGCCGAGGGGCGCGATCACCTCGTACCGGTTGGCGATCACCGTCGACATCAGGGGCTCACCTCCGGCTGGGCCTCGCCTCCGCGCGGCGTTCGGAACACGAGTCGCTTGCGGGGTCCCTCCTGGCCGAGCCGGTCCACCGCGCCGACGTGCAGGGCCTCCAGGCCTGCAAGCGGCAGGCTGAGCTCGCTGCGCGCCGCGGGCAGGACCTCCGTGCGCCACCGACCCTCACGCCGGGTGAAGAGGGTCCAGAGCCACGGCGTGGCACCGGGTGTGGCCTTGAGGGTGACCTCGAGCGTGCCCTGCTGGCGGTCGGTTGAGAGCACCAGGCTGGGCGTGCCTGGAGGCTTGCCCGCCAGCCAAGGGGTGGCCGGCACGAGCGCCGGGGCCTGGTACAGGTCACGGCCAAGCGCCGTTGCGACGCCCCCGTAGTCCTCCCCGAGGGCCTTCATGCTGAAGTGGATGTGGCCCGACGCACCCGGCTCGAGCCGGGTCCACAGGATCTGGTAGCCGATCTGGCGGGCGTCGAAGCCGCCCTGCTTGATGCGGCTCGTGAACAGCCCGGGCCAGACGTGGCGGCGTTCCCGGTTCTGCTCCGCCCACCACCGCAGCAGCACGGGGTAGCTCTGATCCGGGTTCTCGATCGACCAGTAGAGCTGCGGCGCGAAGTAGTCCACCCAGCCGCGTGCCAGCCACAGGCGGGCGTCCGCGTAAATGGCTTCGTACTGGTTCATCCCCTTGATCTGCCCGGGGTGGCCGGGCTTCCAGATGCCGAACGGGCTGATGCCGAAGCGCACCCAGGGCTTCTCGAGCCTGATGGCCTGGTGCAGCCGCTTCACGAAGCGGTTGACGTTGTCGCGGCGCCAGTCGTTCCGCTCCAGCAAGCCTCCCTGGGCGCGGTACCGCTGCCACGTCGGGTCGTCTGGAAACGCCAGGTGGAGGGGCTGCCCCTGGGCATCCAGGGAGGGCCTGCCGTCGAGGCCCACCACGGGCTCCCTGTACGGATAGAAATAGTCATCCATGTGGATCGCGTCCACGTCGTAGCGCTTCACCACGTCGAGCACGACGGCGATGACATGGTCGTGGACGGCCGGCTCACCCGGATCGAGCCACTGGTGCTTGCCGTAGCGCCGTACCCACTCGGGGTGGGCGATGCTGACGTGGGTCGGGGCCGTCGGCGTCGATGGCGAGCTCGCGTCGAGCAGGCGGGCCCGGAAGGGGTTGAACCAGGCGTGCAGCTCGAGCCCTCGCGCGTGGGCCTCGGTCACCGCGAACGCCAGCGGGTCATACAGGGGCTCCGGCTGCTGCCCCTGGCGGCCCGTCAGGTACTCGCTCCAGGGCTCCAGCTTGGAGCTGTACAGGGCGTCACAGGCTGGGCGCACCTGCAGCACGACGGCGTTGAGCCGCAGCGCCACGGCGCGGTCCAGCAGGGCCCGCAGCTCGGCCTGTTGCTGCGCCGGCCGGAGCCCCGGCCGGCTCGGCCAGTCGATGTTCCTCACCGAGGCGACCCAGGCGCCACGGAACTCCCGCGCCAGGGGGGGCGGCTCCGCGCCGGCGTCGAGCGGCGGCTCGAGGCCCGCCCAGGCGGGCGGGACGGCAAGGCCGGCCACGACCACCCACGCCCAGCTTCCCCTTGCAAGCAATCCCTTGACCATTCCTGGACCCAAACTCTCCTCGACTCATCCCGATGCGGGGGCTTGGGCCGACCTGAGACCAGCCACGAGGCCCGTGGCCGGAAGGCCACGACCTGGGAGGGGAAGCCGCTCCATTCTGTCACGACCCCCTCGGGTTTGGCACCCCGGGACGGCGAGGGCGGGGCGCAGGCCGGCCTCGGGGAGCCTCACCCCTTGCCTACCCGGCCCCGGGGGCCGGGTCGCGGGCGTCTGGCCGGGTAGAGAAAACTTGCCTCCCGGGTTGTTCGGGAGGCCCCCGCTGCCCTACAATTCGGGGTCCGGACGGGCCGGCCTGCCCGGGCCCGGTTTCTTCGACCCGGCTGCGGGGGGGGATCCGCCTCGCCTTCCCCGAGGTCGCTCTGGCGGTGCCCCCTCCCTGACGCCCCTGCCGTGAGGACCATGACCCACCCTGCTTCGATGCTCTGGGGCGTCGCCATCTCGTCCCACCAGAACGATGGAGGCGCGCCGGCCTCCGACTGGACCGTTGCCGAGCGCGCGGGCCGCCTGCCTGTGGCCTCTGGTGTGGGCGCCGACTTTCGCGGGCAGTGGCGGGCCGATCTGGATCGCGTGCGGGACGAACTTGGCGGCAATGCCTTCCGCTTCAGCGTGGAGTGGGCGCGGGTCGAGCCCGAGCCGGGGCGGTATGATCTGGCCGAGCTCGCCTTCCTGCACGCCCTGCTGGAAGGGGCCCGTGACCGGGGCCTTGCCGTGGTGCTGACGCTGCACCACTTCACCTCTCCGCAGTGGCTGCACGGGGGGGGGCTTTCCGGCTGGGAGAGCGCGTCCACGGCGGAACTGTTTGCCCGTTACGCCCGGTTTATCGCCCGGGAGTTCGGGAGCGGGGTGCGTTACTGGCTCACCTTCAACGAGCCGTCCAACCTCCTGGTGGGAGGCCACCTCGCGGGCCGCATGCCCCCCTTCCGGCGGGGCCCGCTGGCTGTGGCCGCCGCCGCCCGGGTGATGGTCCAGGCCCACGAGCTGGCTTACGAGGCCATCCACGAGGAGCAGCCAGGGGCCCAGGTTTCCGTGAGCGAGTTCACCGGCATCCTGGGGCTTGGCCCCGGCCTCACGTGGGCGCCAGGCCGCTTGATGGACCCCCTGCGGACCCGCGCCGACGGGCCAGAGGCGGCGCTGCGGTTCAAGCACCTGGACTTTCTCAGCCTGCATTACTACGGGGACATCCCCCCGCTGGAGCTCCTCCACTTCCCGCTGCGCTTTCACCGCTTCACCGCCCGGCCGAGCGGCTTCGGTCGGATCCTGCGCGATGCCTGGCGGCGCTACCAGCTGCCGATCCTGATAGGCGAGAACGGCATGGCCACGCGGAACCACGAGCCGCGGCCAGATGGCATGACCTCGGAACGGTACCTCGAGGCCCACATCGCCGAGGTCCGGCAGGTCGTGGCGGAGGGGGTGCCGATCCTCGGTTACTGCTGGTGGACGCTCACGGACAACTACGAGTGGGGGAGCTTCGACAACCGCTTCGGGCTTTACCGCGTGGAGTGTCAGGCCGGGGACTTCACGCGGCGCGCCACCCCGGCGGTCGCTGCCTTCCGCCGGGCCGTGGCCGCAGCCGGGCCGTCGGTGACGCCCTGACGGTCGGCGGGTAAGTGAAGCCCGGCGTCCGCCCGTCCCTGGAGTCCACGTCCATGGCCCTGCCGTTTGCGCGACGGCTAGCAACCTTCGTCCTCTCCCTGCTCGTGCTGGCAGGGGCAGCCAGCCCTGCGGTCGCCATCGGGCAGGTCGTCATCTTCCGTGACGCGGTCCTCTCCGAGCGCTATCAGGCCCTTTCGGGCCGCCTCACGAGGCTCCAGATCCAGGCTCGGGCCGAGCAAGACACCTTGGCCCTGCGGGCCAAGAAGCTCACGTGCCGCGCCGTCGTGCAGGAGGTCTTCCCGCCCGAGCCCAACCAGGTCGACCCCGATGCCTGCCGCGTCGTCCTGGCGCTGACGGCCGTCAGCGGCTTTCTGGCCGCCGAGTTGCCCGCCGTCACCTACTGGGTGGGACGCTCCCGGGCGGTGCAGCTGAGGCTCAACGCTCCCCTCACGCTGCCGGCAGAGCTCTTTGCCATCGAGCCCAACGGAGCCGTGGCCATCGAGCTCCAGACGCCCCCAGGCTGGCTCGACCTGTCGATGCCCACCCCACCTCCCGCTCGCTGATCCCTGGAGGAGCCTCCCGCCATGGCCACCTATGTCCTCGCGATCGACCAGGGCACCACCGGCAGCACGGCGATCGTCTTCGATGAAGCAGGCGCCGTGGTCGGCAAGGGCTACCGGGAGATCACCCAGCACTTCCCCCAGCCCGGGTGGGTGGAGCACGACGCGGACGAGATCTGGGAGCGCACCGCAGAGGCCGTTTCGGAAGCGATCGCCCGGGCGGGCATCTCGCCTGGGGCCCTGGCCGGCCTCGGCATCACCAACCAGCGGGAGACCGTCGTGCTCTGGGAGCGGGCCACGGGGCGCCCGTTGCATCGTGCCATCGTCTGGCAGTGTCGCCGCACGGCCGAGACGTGTGCGCACCTCTCGCGCACGACGCTGGCCGAGACCGTCACGGCCCGTACGGGCCTGGTGGTGGACGCCTACTTCTCCGGCACCAAGCTGGCTTGGCTGCTGGATGCCGTCCCTGACGGCCGCGCGCGGGCGGCGCGGGGTGAGCTGGCGGCAGGCACCATCGACACCTGGCTGCTGTGGAAGCTCACGGGAGGGGCCCTGCACGCCACGGACGTGACGAATGCCTCCCGCACGATGCTGTTCGACATCCACCGGCTGGCCTGGTGCGACGAGTTGCTGGCGGCCATCGGGGTGCCCGGAGAGGTCCTGCCGGCGGTGCGCCCGAGCGGCACGCACTTCGGGGTGACGGCCGAGGTGGGCTGCTTGCCAGCTGGCCTCCCCATCGGCGCCGTCGCGGGCGATCAGCACGCGGCCCTCTTCGGCCAGGGATGCTTTGCCCCCGGCCAGGCCAAGAACACCTACGGCACGGGCTGCTTCATGCTCATGAACACGGGCACGACCCCGGTGCCGAGTCGCAACCGTCTGCTGACGACCCTGGCCTGGCAGCGTGAGGGGCAGCCTGCGTGCTATGCGCTGGAGGGGAGCGTCTTCATTGCCGGGGCGGCCGTGCAATGGCTGCGGGACGGCCTCGGCATCATCCGCACGGCCGCGGAGAGTGAGGCGCTGGCGACCGCCGTGCCCGACACGGGGGGCGTGTATGTCGTGCCTGCCTTCGTCGGGCTCGGGGCGCCCCACTGGGACGGCTTCGCGCGGGGCACGATGGTCGGCCTGACGCGGGGCACCACCAAGGCGCACATCGCGCGTGCCACGCTGGAGGCGATTGCCTACCAGACCCGCGACATCCTGGCGGCGATGGCGGCCGACAGCGGGGTGTCTCTGGCCGAGCTGCGTGTGGATGGGGGCGCGGCCGCCAACGCCTTCCTGATGCAGTTCCAGGCTGACGTGCTGGGCGTGCCGGTGGTGCGGCAGGGCCAGGTGGAGAGCACGGCGTGGGGGGTTGCCGCGATGGCCGGGTTGACGCTCGGGGTGTGGCCCGACACCGCCGCGCTTGCGACCCTGCAGGGGGGAGGTCGGCGCTTCGAGCCGCACCTCGCAGCCTCGGAGCGGGCCCGATTGGTGGCCGGCTGGACCCGGGCCGTGGAGCGCTCGCGGGGCTGGGTGCTGCCGGGCCCGGAGGCTGGTTGAACGGCCTGCGGGTGTGGCCCCTCTTGCTCGGGGCTGTCGCCGCCGGGGTGGGGGCGGCCCCGGGGCAGGCCCTGACCACGGGCGGGCTGGGGAGCCCCTGGTTGCTGGGACGAGGCCACCTGGCGGCCGTGCCGGAGGCCTGGCAGCGCCCCCTGCATGCGCTGGGCACCCTGCGCAAGCCAGGTCAGCTTGCAAACCAGCGGCCCACGCTGGCCGTCGGGCCTCGCTGGGTGGCCGGTGGCCCGGTCGGCCCGATCCCCTGGGCCCGGTTGCGGGCCAGCGGCCTGCGCGTGGTGGCGACGGGCCTGCGCACCCGGGCGGAGGTCAGGGCTTGGATGGCGCTCGGGGTCGATGGGATCGGGGGAGACCGGCCCGACGTCCTGGTGCTGGCCCTGGCGGCCCTCGACCGCGACGGCGACGGGCGCGTGGGAGACTGCCTGGATGCCGCCGGCCTGCCAGACCCCGAGCGCGTGGAGGTGAGGGGCTTCGCGGGGGCACGCGGGCTGCGGCCCGAGGGCACGCTGGCTGGCATCGAGGCCGCGCTCGATGTGGGGGTGACGGCCCTCGCGCTGCCGACCCGGCTCACGCGCGATGGCCGGGCGGTGCCGGCGCTCGACGCGGTGGTGCGGGCGGGCAAGCACCGGGATCTGCTCGGGAGCGCGGGGGCACCCTGGGGGCTGCTCGGGGAGGGGCCAGGCCTCGCCTCCCTGACCCTCGCTGAGCTGCGGGCGCGCTATGACCGCGGCGTGAGGCTGTCGGGGCAGCCAGCCCAGACCCTCGACCCGGCGGCCTCCCCCGTCGCCACGGCGTTCGCGATGGCGCGGGGCTGGTCCGGGCCCCACGCCTATGTCTCCCTGGATGAGGTCTTCCTGTTCCTCGAGGCCTATGCCGGGCACCACGCCCACGGTCCGGGCCGCTTGCTGCCTGAGGCGGCCCTGCGCGCCCAGGTGGCTGCGCGCGTGCGCGTGGTTGCCCAGCTGCCTGCGGGGCTGGCCGGCGTCAGCGTCGGTCGGGCCTGCCTGGAGGCGGCTCGACGGGCTGGCGCGAGCCAGCGCCTGACGGTGTCGTCACCCGATCCTGCGGTCCTGACCCTGCTCCACCGGGAGGCGCCGCGAGCGGCGGTGGCGCTGGATGTACCCTGAACGGGGCGAGCCTGGCTCAGGCCGCGCCGCTCCCATCGGGCGCGAATGCGCGCAGCCTTCCGCCCTCCCGCCAGGAGAGAGGGGGAAGGCAGGCTGGGAGAAGGGCCGCTGCGACCCGAAAGACAATGTGATGCGCAGCGTTTATCGTTGCGCCCCCAGGGTACAGAATCAACGAGGAGCGGGCTGGCAGCCCGGCGTCGATGGCGTCCGATCCCAGACCCCCGGTTGGAGGTAGTTGAACATGCCCCAGCTGTACGTCCGTGGCACACGCTTGATTGCCTGGACCACTTGCCTGGCCCTGGTGGCGGGTTGCAGCGTGGCACCAGGTGCCGTCGGCCCCTCGGCCGTCGCCCGGGGGGTGCCGAAGGCGCGGTCCTCGAAGCCCGCGGCTCCGATGGCGGGGGCTGCGCTGGCAACGGGGCCCGGTGTTCCGGCCGCGCCCGCTGCGAGCGGGACCAACCCGGCCGACGGCGGCTCGCCCCCCGTCGAGGCCGACGCGGCCCTTCCGGCGGTGCGCACCCTGCTGGATGCCCTGCAGGTCCCGGGCCAACCCACCGAGCAGGTCGCCCAAGTCCGACAGGTGGGCACAGAGTTGGCCCTGTCGAGCTCTGTGGAAGGGCTGCTGGTCGAGGCCGAATGGCTCGCGGGCAACGGCCTGATCGGGCTCGATGCCAGTGGCCTGATCGGCCTCGATGCGAGTGGGCTCGTCGGGCTGGATGCTAATGGGCTGATCGGGTTGGACGCCAGCGGACTGATCGGGTTGGACGCCAGCGGGCTGATCGGGTTGGACGCGAGCGGCCTGGTGGGGGATGGTACCTTGCGGTACCGGTTGGCGACGCTCGAGGAAGCCTCTCCGCCCGGCGTTGATGTGCGAGCCGCCTGGGCGGTGCTGGCCCCCGAGCTTCGGGCCCAGCGCCTCAAGGCCCACGTGCAGCGGGAAGCAAGGGTCTTCGAGGCCATCAAGGCGGGGCTGGCGGGTCGGGTGGCGGCCTTCAGCCGGCCTGAGGAGCCCGCCATCGAGACCCTGGCCGATGGGGGGCGGCGCATCACCTCCACGTTGGTGGTGGAAGACGGCGAGATCACGGTGGTTCGAGAGACAGACGCTGCCGGCATCCCGTTGCGGCTCGTGCAGCGGTTCCAGGGGGTGCTCGACGGTCAGCGGGTGGAGGCGGAGCGGGTTCGCTCGATCTTGGCCGATGGCTCGGCCGAGGTAGGCGCCGAGACCGTGCTCGGGGAGGGTGACGCCCGTGCGAGGGTGACGGTGGCCAAGCAGGTGGGGCCCGATGGCACCGTCACGGGCGCCGGGGAGATCGCCAGCGCCGGCGGCCTCACGGTGGCCTTCAACGCCGGCGGCAACGTGACGGGCTTTGAGCGGACTGAGGCCCGGGTACACGGCTTGGCCGTCGGCATCCAGCGCCTGGCAGGCCGCAGCGAGGCCTCGGTCAGCGTGGAGGGTGGTCAGGGCCAGGCCCAGATCGTACGGGTGAACGCGCGGTGGGCGCGCGAGACGCCGGTGCCAGCCTCCTCTGCGGGGAAAAACGCGTCGCCAGGACAGGCGAAACCAAACACCGGTAACGCGAACAAAGGCAACGGGAACGCGAACGCCGGCAACGGGAACCCAGGCAACGGGAACGCGAACAACGGCAACGCGAACGCGAACAACGGCAACGGGAACGCGAACAACGGCAACGGGAACGCGAACAACGGCAACGGGAACGCGAACAACGGCAACGGCAACGCGAATCCAGGCAACGGGAACGCGAACCCAGGCAACGCGAACGAGAACCCAGGCAACGGGAACGCGAACAACGGCAACGCGAGCGCGGGCAACGGCAACGCGAACGCGGGCAACGGCAACGCGAGCGCGAACAACGGCAACGCGAGCGCGAACAACGGCAACGCGAACGCGGGCAACGGCAACGCGAGCGCGGGCAACGGCAACGCGAGCGCGGGCAACGGCAACGCGAGCGCGAACAACGCGAGCGCGAACAACGCGAACGCGGGCAACGGCAACGCGAGTGCGAACAACGCGCACGCCGGCAACGGCAACGCGAACGCGGGTAACGGCAACGGCAATGACAAACAGGGTGGGAGGCCGTGAATCGGATGCCGACAGTGGGTTTTTCGTCCGGGGGTGCGGTCTGTGCCAACCCCGGGGGTGTGGGCCTGCAATGGCTCGCGGGGTATGCCGCGCAGCGGGGAGATGACCTCCAGTGAAGCCTGACGTGTTGCTTGGTACCTTCCTCGCTTTGAGTCTCTCGGTCTTGGGGCTCACCGCGTGTGGCGAGGGAGGGCCGGTGGCTATCCGGGGAGGTTTGGCGGGCGCTGCCTCACCCCTGCCAGGCGAGCCGGGTGCCCGGGTTGCCGCGCGGGTTCCGGGGACCCTGGCTGCTCGGGTGCCGAGGGGAGCTGCTGCCGTGGCGGCCTTGCTCGCGCCGGTGTCCCGAGGCGGTGAGGTCCCAGCCGTGGCGACGCAGGGGTCGGTCGAGGTCGGCACCGCCCTGGCCCTGGATACCTCCGTGCAGGCGCTGCTCTCGGACGCCGAACTGCTGGTCGGGAATGGCCTTGTGGGGCTTGATGGCGGCCTGCTGCTGTCCGACGGCGGGGCCCGGCTCGTGAGTGACGGCGGCCTCCGCTACGTGGTGTTGGGGGCCGACGACGAACCCGCCGCCGAGGAGGCGGTCCGCGTGGCCCGGGAGGGCTGGCGTGGACTCTCCGAGGCCGATCGGGAGGCCCGCAAGGCGCTGCACCGGCAACGCGAGGAGCGTGTCCTGGAGCTGGCCCGGGAAGGTCTCCAGCGGCGGCGTGGTGCCTTCCGCCAGGTGGGGGCGGCGGCCGAGGCTGCGGCGTCGGATGGGGGCAAGGTTGCCTTCGTCACGCTGGCTGCCCCGGGTGGTGAGGTTGTCGTCACCCGCGAGGTGGACGCCGGCGGCACCCCCGTGCGCGTGGCGCAGCGCTTTGTGGGCCAACTCGAGGGGGTGGCCGTCGAGGCGACGCGCTCCCGCACCTTCCGCCCAGATGGCTCGGTTCAGGTCGAGGCCTCCACGCTGCTTGGGGTGGGAGCCGAGGCTCGCACGCTGTCCTGGCGCAAGACCGTCTCCGCCGAGGGCGAGGTGACGGGGGCGGGGTCCGTGAGGGGGACGGACGGCCAGGCGATCGCGCTTGCCGTGTCTGGCGCCGTGACCGGGGACGAACGCGTCGAGGCTGACGTCGAGGGGATCGAGGTCGCCGTGGTGCGGGGTGCCGGTCGGGACGAAGCTGAGGTGCGCGTTCGTGGCCGAGACGGCAAGGAGCAGCGTGGGAAGTTCCGAGCCACGCTGGACGATCGGGACGATGACGCCGAGGAGGAGGTAGCCGGCAAGGAACGGGCCGGCAGCGAAGATGGTGCCGGCGCTGAACCCGGGGACGGCTCCGACGCCGGAGCGGGCGACGATGACAAAGACGGCGCTGATGACGACGACGGCGCTGATGACCAGGCCGGTCGCGATGCCCAGGCTGCTGATGACGACGTGGCGGATGCCGACCGGGGTGACGGCGACAGCCGCGACGGTGGCTGGAGTGGGGCCACCAAGCCTCGACCCGACGAGTCTCCGGCGGGCCAACCTTCGCCCTCATCAGCGCCGGATGGCCGCGACGACGACGACGACGACGGGAAGGGCAGTCGCTGGACAGGCGACGCGACGGCCACGCCCTCCCCGAGTCCGGCCCCGCGCACCTGGAGCGGTGGTGACAAGGACGACTGAGGTCTGCTCGCGGCGTCAGCGCCCCCACCGAGGGGCGTCACCGTCCGGGCGTTCGCGCCTCAAGGGTCCGAGCAGTCCCGCACGAAGCCGCACCGCTCGCACCTGAGCTTGCAGTGGACGTCCAGCATCGTGTGGCCGCACAGATCGCAGCTGTACCACTTGCCGGCGACCGGGCGTGGCACGGGAGGCGCATCTGGCGGCGGCGGCGGCGTCTGGCGGGGCTCCACAGGGGCCTCCGTCAGGCCGTGCGGCTGCGGCACTCGCGTGCGAGGTGGGCCCGCAGGTAGCGGCTCGGCAGCTCGCGGCCGAGCGTCTGCATCATCAGCCGGCTGGCGTCGATGACGCCTCGCAGCGAGATGCCCGTCTCGATGCCCATGTCGTCCAGCATGTACAGCAGGTCCTCCGTGGCGATGTTGCCCGTGGCGCCCGGGGCGTAGGGGCAGCCGCCGAGCCCTCCCACCGAGCTGTCGTAGGTGGTGATCCCCATGTCGAGGCCGGCCACGACGTTGGCAAGGCCGAGGCCCCGGGTGTCGTGGAAGTGCAGCGCCAGCTGGGGCTCGGCGAGGTCGCGTCGCAGGAGCTCCAGCACGGCTTGCACCCTGCGGGGGGTGGCCACCCCGATGGTGTCGCCGAGCGACACCTGGTAAGCGCCCATGGCCAGAAGCGCGTGCGTCACATGGCGCACCGTCCGGGCCTCGATCGGCCCTTCGTAGGGACAGCCCCACACGGTCGAGACGTAGGCGCGCACCCGTCGCCCTGCCGCCATCGCCGCCGCGGCCACCTCGGCATAGGCCGTCAGGGCCGAGGCGATGTCCCGGTTGGTGTTCTTGCGGGAGAAGGTCTCCGAGGCCGCCGCGAAGATGACCACCTCGTCCACGCCGGCCTCGAGGGCGGCCTCCAGCCCGCGAAGGTTGGGCACGAGGGCACTCAGCACCGTGCCTGGCCGGCGCTGCACCCCGGCCATCACCGCCGCCGCGTCTGCCAGCTGGGGCACCCACTTGGGGTTGACGAACGAGGTGGCCTCGACGTGGCGGCAGCCGGCGGCGCTCAGGGCATCCACCAGGGCGATCTTCGCGCCGGTAGGGACCACCTCAGGTTCACTCTGGAGGCCGTCCCGGGGGCCGACCTCGACCACCGTCACCGCCGGGGGCAGGGCCTGGAACATCCTCCCTCACTCCAGGACGATGAGTGGATCGCCTTCGTTGACGAAGTCGCCGGCACCCACCTTCACGTCCTTGACCGTCCCGTCCATCTCCGACGGGATGAACATCTGCATCTTCATGGACTCGATACACACGACATCCATGCCCTCGGTGACGGCGTCGCCAGGCTTCACGAGCACATCGAGCACGGTCCCCGCCATGTTGGCGCTGATCTGGTTGGCCACGGTGGGTTCTCCTCCGGTTAGCGACTCGCACCCGCCTGGAGGGCGGTGGAGACGAAGTGGGTGCTGTGCCGGCCCTCCACGAAGGCCTCGTGCGACAGGAGCTCGATCAGGGTGGGAAGGTTGGTCTTGAGCCCCTCAATGCGCGTGGCGCGGAGGGCGTTGCGGAGGCGCTGGATCGCCTCCGCGCGGGTGGCCCCGTGCGCCACCACCTTGGCGAGCATGGGATCATAATGCGGCGTCACCACCGTCTCGCCCGTGATCCACGTGTCGATGCGCAGCCCCTCGCCCGTGGGCCACGTCAGCCCGGTGATGGTCCCCGGCGAAGGCATGAAAGTGCGCGGGTCCTCGGCATAGACGCGCGCCTCCACGGCATGGCCTTGCTGCGCGAGCTCGTGCTGGGCCCAGGGGAGGCGCTCCCCGGCCGCCACCTGAATCTGAAGCGCCACGAGGTCGACGCCGGTGATGGCCTCGGTCACGGGGTGCTCCACCTGGATGCGCGTGTTCATCTCCAGGAAGTAGAACCGGTGCTCGGCGTCCACCAGGAACTCGAAGGTGCCGGCGTTGGTGTAGCCGATGGCGCGAGCCGCCGCGACGGCAGCCTCCCCCATGGCCTGGCGCACCGCTTCGGGAAGGCGCGGCGCGGGCGCCTCCTCGATGACCTTCTGGTGCCGGCGCTGCACCGAGCAGTCGCGTTCGAACAGGTGCACCACGTTGCCGTGGTGGTCGCCCACCACCTGCACCTCCACGTGACGGGGTTCAACGATGAGCTTCTCGACGTACATCGTGTCATCCCCGAAGTAGGCCTTGGCCCGCGCTGTCGCCATCTTCCAGGCCTTTTCAAGCTCGGCAGGGTCGTGGAGAGCCTGCATCCCGATGCCGCCTCCGCCCGCTGCGGCCTTGAGCATCACGGGGTAGCCGAGGTCGCGGGCGATGGCCTCGGCGTCGGCCAGATCCCGCGCAGGCCCCGGCGAACCCGGGACCACGGGTAGCCCGTGGGCGGCCATTGCCTCCCGGGCCTGCGTCTTGGAGCCCATCGCCGCAATCACGTCAGGCGTGGGGCCGATGAAGGTCAGCCCCGCCTCGGTGCACCGACGGGCGAACGCGGCGTTCTCGGACAGCAGGCCATAGCCGGGGTGCACGGCGTCACATCCGGTCGCCGCGGCCACCTCGAGCAGGCGGTCGACGTTGAGGTAGCTCTGAGGCACGGGAGCTGGGCCCACCAGCACGCTCTCATCGGCCTCCCGCGCGTGCGGAGCGAGGGCGTCGGCCTCGGAGTGCACGGTCACGGCCGGGATGCCGAGTTTGCGGCAGGCGGCCAGCACCCGCAGGGCGATCTCGCCGCGGTTGGCGATGAGAATCTTCTTGAACACGGCGGCTTCCTCGACGTCGTGATGGGCGCCTGGGCCGTGGCGACGGGGCGTCGGCGGCGCGCACAGGGGGCGGTTGGACGGCCTTATCTTACCACCCCGCCTGCAGCCGGCGCCAGGGACCTTGTGGGGCGCGGCCTGCGCCCCGCCTCGTGTGACGGCCGGGCTGTCTGCGGCTCGAGGGCCGGTGGGTTGCACGCCTTGCTGGGGAATGATGGGCCCGTACCCGTCGCTGCCCTCCATCTGATTTCATGGCCACCTGCTACTACCACCCGGACACCCGCGCCAAGTTCGTCTGCCCCGACTGCGGACAGGACGTTTGTGACGCCTGCCGCCTGGAAGGGGGCCTGCAGCGATGCGCCCACTGCGCCGTCCACGGGCCTCCTGAGGGCGGGCCCGCGCCCCGGCCGGCCGAGCCGCGGGCCGGGGGCGCGATGCCCCCCCCCGACTACGAGTCCATCCCGGTCGAGCCCTTCCCGCCGGGCACGGGCTACGAGGGCGTGGCCCCTGAGGGCGGTGGCGCCTACCAGGCGGCGGAGGCCTACCAGAGCGAGGTGGCTGGCTATGGGCCCGAGGCAGGTTTCGCCCCGGTGGCCGGGACTGAGGCACCGGCCGCAGGCTTCGACGCGGCCCCCGTAACGGGCTTCGACGACTTCCTGGCAGGGGTGGCGGGGGCGGAGGCCACCGGCGCGGCGGAGGAACCCCTGGTCATGTGTTCGTACCACGGGGACGTGGTGGCCGACATCCAGTGCCTCAACTGCTTCCAACCCTACTGCATGGCGTGCCTGCCTGCCGGGACCACCTGTGCGGCCTGCAAGGCTGACCCGGGTGGCCGCGCGGTGCAGGCCGAGGAGGCCTCGCCCGTGGTCTCCGACCTGGGTTACGAGCCGGGGATGGACTTCGCGGCAAGCTACCTCGACCGCGGCGGCATCCACGAGGGCCTCGAGGCCTACGAGGCCAGCAGCACGGCCGCGGTGACGGCCCGCCCCCGGAAGGCCGGGGGCGCCAGGAAGGGCGGAGGGAAGCGGGGCGGAGGCGCCAAGAAGGCGCCCCCCAAGGCCAAGGGCCGGGCCCTGAACCCCAAGCTCTTGCTGGGAGGGCTCGGGGCTCTGGCGGTGGTCGGCGTCCTGGCGGGCGGGGCCTGGTGGTTTCTGGCAGGGAAGGGGGGGGGGCCCACGCCGCCACCAGCCTACACCGGCCCTGCCAAGGTGGAGATCGTGGCGCCCAAGGCCCAGACCATCCGTGGCTTCAAGGTACTCAAGCTGCAGGTGGCCGCGCCCACGGCCGTCGATCACGTGGAGGTCCTCGTCGGGGGCAAGCGCTTCGCGTTGCTGAAACGCCCCCCCTTCAAGACGGATTGGCCCACCAACGGCCGGCCCAACGGGAAGGTGGAGGTGGTGGTGAAGGCCTACTACAAGCGGGGCCCGACCGTGCAGGCCAAGCGCACCTATATCATCAAGAACCGCTGACGCATGGCCCAGTGTCACTACCACCCCGAGGCCCGCGCCTCCGCCAACTGCGCGGTCTGCCGACACCACATCTGCGACCGCTGCCGCCTCAACGGCAACGGTGGCCGCTGTGAGGCCTGTTCGCGGGCGGCGGCCAAGGGCGGCAACCGGGAGGCCGAACCCGGCGAGCGGGCCCGGCGCCTCAAGTGCCTGAACCACAAGGACGTGCCCGTCGACTCCCGCTGCCGGCGCTGCAAGAAGCCGCACTGCCCGGCCTGCCTGAACGGGGCCCAGCACTGCTTCCGCTGCGCGCTCGAGCCCGACGCTCCGAGGAAGAACCGCGGCACCGGGGCGCTGCCGCGCCGGGGCACGGGCAAGCTTGGTGGCATGACGGCTTCCTTGCCGCCGATGCCAGGGGGGCGGAGGCCGCCCGCCTGGGCCCAAGCGATGCTCGGGGCGCTGGTGGTGGTCGTCGTCGTGGGGCTCGCGGGCTGGGCGCACCGCGCTTACACGGCGGCCACCGCCCCCCCCCCACCCCCGCCGCCCTATGCAGGGCCGGTTGGGGTCGCCATCCTGCAGCCTCGCAACCAGGCGCAGCTCACGGGCAATGTCTGGATCAAGCTGGACGTCAAGGCCGCCAGCCACCTCGACCACGTGGCCCTGACGGTGGACGGGAAGCACTGGGAGCGCTTCGAGAAGGCCCCCTTTGCCACCGAGTGGCCCAGCCAGATCACCCGGAATGGCCGACACGTGATCGAGGCCCGGGTCGTCTACCGAGGCAAGAAGAAGACCGCGCGCGCGCGCGCCGTGGTTTACACCCGGAACCGGTTCGGCTGACGGCCGGGCCTCACCGCGCCGTTGGCGCGACGCTGAGCAGCGTGATCGACGCGGCCGGAAACGAGAGCGCGTGCGTCAGGGAGGCCCCCTCGCCCTCCCGCACCTCCACCGCGTCCCAGGCTGCGTCCCACGGGTCGCTGACGCCCGCCGCCGGGCGGATCACGTGGCGCGTCGCGGCTGGCCCCAGCGGCTGGCCAGAGGGCGCCGTGAGCCAGGCTGCTTGCGGCGTGCGACTGCGGTTCACCACCAGCACGTGGAGCGTGCCGTCCTCGGCCCGCGCGGCGGTGGCGGCCAGGCTGCTCACGACCGTGGTCTCCCCGTTCCGGCCAAGGTCCTCCCAGGCCGGGATGCCGCTCACGCTGGTGTCGACAATCCAGTCGCCCCAGTGGGCTGCCAGCAGCCGGCGGAAGTGGTAGAGCGGCGAGGGCCTCTCCAGCTGCGCCTCCGGAAAGTAAAGCGAGTCGGAGGCGCCGCCGCGGCCGGCGTGCCAGGCCGCGAAGTCCGTCGTGACCGGCACGGCCTGGCGCCCGCCCAGCGAGGACCTGAACGCCACGATGGCGGCGTCCGCGGCGTAAAGGGCGCCATAGATGCCCGTGTTTCGCGGGAGCCCGCTGGCGGCGTGGAACTCGTCGTTCCAGATCTCCATCGGGTGCGGGGCCCGGGCCAGGGCCGGCAGCAGCTGGGTGCGTAACAGCCGCTCCAGGTAGGCATTGCCGGCCAGCCGCTCGGTGACGGGCCAGCTGGGGTAGCCGTGGAGCTGCAGGGCGTCCACCCGGACGCCTTCGCGGCTGGCTGCCTCCCAGAAGGTCGTCACCATCTCACCCTGCTGAGCCCAGGCCGAGCCGCGGAGAGGATCGTTGGGCCCACCCCAGTAGACGTTCACCGCTGCTGCCAGGGCCACCTTCACCGGGTGGGGGCTGCCGGCCCGCAAGGCCTCGATGTAGGGCCGCGCCTCCCGGACGTACATGGGAATCGTCAGGGCGCGCTCGTGACCGCGCACCACCCGGAGCTGCACCTCGTTTCCGATCTCGAACATGAAGGCCCCGCGAGGGGCCAGCGCCGCCTCCTGGGCTCCAAAGAAGGGATGGGTGGCGCGGAGGGCGGAGCTCGGGGCGTTCAGCCAGGTTGCGAGCTGGCCCGCCGCTGCCGGCGTGTCCGTGCCGAAGTTGACGGTCACGAGCGGCTCGGCCGAGGCCTCCTCGGCCTCGGCCAGCGGATAGCGCATGTCGTCGTAGGGGTAGCCGTCCCAGGTGGCGGCCTGGCCGTCCTGGCCCCAGCAGGCCAGAAACCGGTATCCCTCCATGTAGCTGTAGTCCGAGCGGCCGTCCGTCGGCCCGTGGCCCAGCCGGTAGCTGGCGCGCCGCTCCAGCCGTGCCGGGTAGCCGGCTCGCTGCTGCTCGCGCACCCAGGCGCCCCCCCAGGTCGGGGAGAGCCGGCGCAGCGCGGCCAGCCAGCGGGCCCGTGACCACCGGTGCACCTCGAACTGCCGGTGGCTGTGGTTGCGGTTGTAGCCGTTGGTAAAGGGGCTCGCTGCGTGCAGCGTGCGGGTGGCGTCAACGACGATGCGACCCTCGGGCAGCCGCGCGTGCCGTGGTCCCTCCGAGGAGAGCCCCGCGGTGTTCACCGCCTGGTCCGCGTCGCCCGGCTGGCAGGCCAGCAGCCCCCCCAGGACGGCAACCACCACCCCCGTTCGCAGTGCCATCTTCGCGCCTCCCCGGCACCGATCATCGACACGCGGGAGGGGCTTGACCCTGTCAGGCCGGCCGAATTCGTTCGTGCATTCAGCGCCCGCGGCCCTGGGCGGCCTCGGCGGCGAAGAAGGGTTCGAAGATGGCCTGCAGCTGGGCCAGGGCCTCGGGGTAAGGCACCACCTCATCGACGGCCTGCTGCAGGTAGCCGTTGAGGGCCTCGTGCAGCTCGATGGCCACGTCGATCTGGGGGTTGCTGCCGCGCTGGTAGGCCCCGATGTTGATCAGGTCCTGGGCGTTCTTGTAGGTCGCCAGGGCCTCACGGAGCCACCCCGCAGCCTTGCGGTGCCGCTCGTCCGTGATCTCCGGCATCACGCGGCTCACGGAGGCGAGCACGTCGATCGCCGGGTAGTGGTTCTGGGCGGCGAGGTCCCGGCTCAAGATCACATGCCCGTCGAGGATGCCACGCACGGCATCGCTGACGGGCTCGTTGAAGTCGTCGGCCTCGACGAGCACGGTGTACAGCCCCGTGATCGACCCGCTGGCCCCGGTCCCAGCCCGCTCCAGCAGGCGCGGCAGGAGCGCAAACACCGATGGCGTGTAGCCCTTGGTGGCTGGTGGCTCTCCGATCGCGAGGCCGACCTCCCGTTGCGCCATCGCGAAGCGCGTCACGGAGTCCATCATCAGCACGACGTCCTGGCCCTGGTCCCGGAAGTGCTCGGCGATGGCCGTGGCGACCAGCGCGCACTTGATGCGCTGCAGCGCCGGCTGGTCCGAGGTCGCCACCACGACCACCGAGCGGGCCAGCCCCTCGGGCCCGAGGTCCCGCTCGAGGAAGTCGCGCACCTCGCGCCCCCGCTCCCCCACCAGGCAGATCACGTTGAGGGCCGCCTCGGTGTTGCGCGCGATCATCCCCAGCGTGGTGGATTTTCCCACGCCCGAGCCGGCGAAGATCCCGAGCCGCTGGCCTCGGCCGCACGTGAGCAGGCCATCCAGCGCGCGCACGCCGAGGGGCAGGGGGTGCCTGATGCGCGCGCGCAGCAGCGGGTTGGGCGGGGGGGCCTCGACGGGCACGCGTGGCAGCCCGCGCAGCGGGGGGCCGCCGTCGATCGGCCGCCCCAGGCCGTCGAGCACCCTTCCCAGCAGCGCCGGACCGACCGCCACCGTGAGCGGCTTGCCCGTTGCCACGACCTCGGAGCCCGGCCGGATGCCGCTCATCTCGCCGAGCGGCATCAGCAACAGGCGATCGCCTCGGAACCCCACAACCTCCGCCGCCACGGAGGGCGCCTGGCTGTCCGCCGCGATCAGGCAGACCTCACCCATCCGGGCGGCCGGGCCGTCAGACTCGACCACCAGCCCGACGACCTGGGCCACCCTGCCCTCAACCCGGATCGCATCCAGCTGCGCGAGCCGCTTGTGGAACCGGGAGAGCAGCGCGTCTTCGCCTTCGAGCGAGGCGTCGTGCTCCGTCATGGCCTCACCACGGGCGCGACGGCTTGGGCTTGCCCTTGCCCAGCAGCCGCTTGAGCGAGCTGGTGGCCTGCTCGATGTCCGGCTCCTTCTCGGCCGGCTTGGGCTTGGTCGCAAGCAGGCCCTCGGCGACGACGGGGGTGCGGGCGCCCTGCACGATCTCGTCGAGCTTCTCGTTGGGCAAGGGCCCCTCGGGTACGGCAGCCTTCGCGGGCTGGGGCGCGGGGCGCGCCGCTGCGGGCTTGCGGGCGGCCGGCGAGGCCACCACCACCGCCGGGGCCGGGGCCGGCGCCGCGGGCCCTCCAGGCGGCTGGGCCTGGTGAGCCGCCTGTATGGCGCGGGCCTCCGCCTCCGCCTGGGTCAGCATCGCGGCTGCCTGGGCCTCCGCCGCGGCCACAATCTGACGTGCGCGGGCCTCTGCCTCCGCCAGAGCGGCGGCATCCTGGCGCCCCGGCAGCTCGTAGGCCGGCATCGAGGGGGCGGCCTCCGCGGCGGCGAGCAGGCCGCTGCTGCCCAGCGCCCGGACGGCGGCAGCGACCACGGGGTCGAGCCCCGGGCCATCCTCGATGCCCAGCTCGACCTCCAGCAACTCCGAGGCGACCTCGGCCAGCTGCGTCGAGAGGCGGGCGTCGATGAGGCCGCTGCGCGTCTCGATCAGGCAACCCCCCAGGCCGACGGCGGGGTCCGCCACCAGGTCCAGCTGGGCGAGGCCGTCCACGCTCAGCATCAGCTGCTGCTTGGCGCCCACCATGGTCTGCATGTCCAGCGGGTGGACCCGCAGCCGCACCTGCGTCTTCTCCGTGAGGTGCTTGATCGCAACCCGGGCCAGCGGCACGGCGGCCTCCCGGCCGTGGGCCAGCTCGACGGCCAGCAGCTTGCTGGCGATGGCCACCGAGAGGCGAGCCAGCTGCTGGGACAGCGCTGCTTCGCGTCCCGCCACGTCGGCGACATAGCCGGCCTCGGCGCGAGCGAGGCTCTCCAGGAGCCGCCCATACTCGCCGAAGACGGCGGCCTTGGCTTCCTCCAGGCCCGCGGCGTAGCCCTCGGCGTGGCCCCGGCGCCGACCCTCTTCCGTGGCTGCGGCCCGAATGGCCTCCGCGTCGGCTTCCGCCACCGCCACGATCTGGCTGGCCCGATCCTGTGCCCCGGCTAGCCTCGGGTCCGGGCTGCGAGGGGCCGTCGGACCATACGGCTTCGCCTCGGAAGGACCGGGGGCCTTGATGGTGTAGGAGCCATCCTCGAAGGACGACAGCTTGATGATCTTGGGTCGGTTCAAGGGAGCCTCCCGGGGGCGTGGTCCCGTGGCCTCAGTAGACCAGCTCGTCCGCGCCGCCGCGGCTGATGACGATCTCGCCACCCTCCTCGAGCTTCCGGATCACGGCCACGATCTTCTGCTGGACCTCTTCGATGTCCTTGAGGCGCACCGGGCCCATGTAGCCCAGCTCGTCCTGGATCATGCCCGCCATGCGCTCCGACATGTTCTTGAAGATCTTGGCCTTGACCTCGTCGTTGGAGCCCTTGAGCGCGAGGGCGAGGTCCTTGCTCTCGACGTCCTTGAGCACCCGCTGGATCGAGCGGTCGTCGAGCACGACGATGTCCTCGAACACGAACATGAGCTTCTTGATCTCGTCCGCCAGCTCGGGGTTCTGTTCCTCGAGGGCCTCGATGATGGTCTTCTCCGTCGAGCGGTCGGCCCGGTTGAGCACCTCGACGAGGCTCTTCACTCCCCCAGCATTGAAGTAGTCCTGCGAGACGACCGCGCTGAACTTGCGCTCGAGGATGCGCTCGACCTCGCGGATGATGGCGGGGCTGGTCCGGTCCATCAAGGCGATGCGGGCCGCGACGTCGGACTGCGCCTCGGGACTCAGGCCGCCGATGATGGTGGCGGACTGCTCGGGCTTCAGGTAGGCGCAGATCAGCGCGATGGTCTGGGGGTGCTCGTTCTGGATGAAGTTCAGCAGCTGGTTGGCCTCGATGCGCCGCATGAACTCGAACGGGATCGTGGCGAGCTGGTCCGTCAGGCGGCCCAGCAGCTCCGCGGCCCGCTCCGGGCCGAGCGCCTTGATCAGCATGTCACGCGCGATGTCGACGCCCCCGGCAGCCGCGTTTCGCGACGCCTGGTAGATGGTGTAGAACTCCTCGACGACGGCCCGGGAGACGTCGGGCTCGACGCGCCCGAGGTTGGCGATCTCCATCGTGATCTGCTCGAGATCGTCCTGGTCGCCCAGCTGCTTCAAGACCTCGCTGGCGACGTCTTGCCCGAGGCTGACGAGCAGGATGGCGGCCTTCTCGCGGCCGGTGAGCTCGTTGGCCCCCTTCTTCGACGACTTGCTTGCCATGACGCTCCCGCCCCCCTACTCGTCGGCGTTGACCCAGGCCCGGACGAGCGTGACGGCCTCGCGCGGGTTCTGCTTGATGTACTGGGTGAGCTCCTTTTGCATCCCGAGCAGCTTCGCGTCCTCGGGCGAGGGTGGCTTCCCGATGCTCGCCCCCTTGGCCTCCAGCAGCGCCAGGCTGAGCTCGTCCGCGGACATCCCCCCGCTCGGCATCGTGGTGCCGAGCTCGTCCATCACGGCCTGGCGACGCCGGAAGGCCGTCAGGAACATCCCGAAGATGATCAGGGCGATCAGCACGCTCGCCACCAGGGTGCCGATGCGGATGCCGCGCGCCCAGAGCGCGTCCTGCCGGGCTTGCTCCTCGCGAGCCTTGGCATCGACGCCTTTGAACAGCATCGGGTTCACGACGACCTTGGTGCTGTTGAGCGGGTCGGAGATGCCAGCGGCGGCCCCGACCAGCTGCTTGATCATCGGCGTCAGGTCCGGCGGCGGCGCGGCTGCCGCCTGCGCGGCGGCGTTCCTGCCCCTGCCTCGGCCAGCCCCGGGAGGCGGCGCAGGCGGCGTCACGTCGTAGGCCACCGACACGATCGTGTCACGGAGCACGGCCGGCTCCTTGATGCGGCGCTGGACCTCCTTGTTCGTGTTGTAGTTCCGGGTGTACTCGTTGTTGCTGTACAGCCCCGTCTGGTTCTGTCCACCGGCCGGGTACGAGTTGGGCTGGACGTTCTCCGTGGAGCCCGCCACGCCGCCATCGCCCGCCGCCTGGCCGTTGTACTGCTCGGTTTTGCCGCGCTCAGACACGAGCAGGCCGCCGGTGCCACCCGGGATCGAGGGCGCGTAGGACTCGCTGTTTGTCTCAAGCTGCGCGAAGTCCCACACGGTGCTGACGCGCACCACCGACTTCTCGGCCCCGAGCACGTCGTCGAGCATCGCCTGGAGGCGACGCTCGAGGTCTCGCTCGTACTTGCGCTTCAGCTCCAGCTGCCGGGCCGAGAGATCCGTGCCCGAGATCTCCAGCCCACTGGCCGCCTCGGTGTAGTCCTTGCCCGTCGTGTCCGTGACGAACACATTTTCCTTCTTGAGGCGGGGCACGGCCTTCGCGACCAGGTGCTGGATCGTGCGGACCTGCGAGCCCTCCAGCACGTTGGCTGAGCCCATCGAGAGCATCACCGAGGCGGTGGGGGGCTGCTCCTCGGAGACGAAGAGGGACTCCTTGGGGATGACGATGTGCACCCGGGCCTTGTCGACGCCCTCGAGCGCCTCGATCGTCCGGGACAGCTCGCCCTCCAGGCCGCGCTGGTAGTTGAGGTTGCGCTCGAAGTCCGTGGCCGTCCAGTTCCCGTTGCCGTTGAACAGATCCTGGAAGCCGACGGTGCCCCCGCTGGGCAGCCCCTCTGCGGCGAGCGCCAGGCGGATGTCGTGCACCTGGCCGGAGGGCACGCCGATGGAGTTGCCCGCCAGGTTGTAGGGGATGTTCCGCTCCTTGAGCTTGCCCACGATCGCCCCGGCGTCCTTGTCGGAGAGCCGCGTGTACAGCGTGACGTAGGCGGGCTGCTGGGCCCAGAGCACCAGGATGCCGAACAGCGCAATCACGCCGAGCGTCACGCCCACCAACAGCAGGCGCTGCACGGCGCTCATCTGTCCCCAGAGGCGCCCTGCGTCTTCGCCAAGTTGTTGGAAGAAGCTGTTCATGCGTTACGCTGCGCGTGGCGTTGGGCCGCCGCGCCTAGACCTGCATCCGCATCACGTCCTGGTAGGCTTCCACCAGCTTGTTGCGGACCTGAAGGGTGAGTTGCATCGCGACGCTCGCCTTCTCACTGGCGATCATCACGTCGTGCAGATCGACGTCGCCCCCGAGGGCGGCCTCGTTGGCCAGGCGCTCGGCGTCCTGGTGCAGCCTGGAGACCTCGTCGAGGCCAGCCCGGAACGGGGTCAGCAGGTGCTGTGGCCCCGTGGCGTCGGCGCCTGGGCGCGGCGCGGCGGCATCGGGCAGCCGCAGGCCATCGGCCCCCACGGCAGATGGGAACTCCACGAAGGGCTGCGAGAGGTCTGCCGCCGGGGCGATCGGGGGCCGCACCTCCATGGCCGTGGGCAGGCCGGTGGGCAGGCTCGCGGCGCCGGCCAGGGCCCGGTCGTAGACGCGGCCGAAGCCCGGACCGGTCGGCCCCGAGGGCAGCGGCTGAGCAGGGAAGGCCGGGAGCGCGATCCGGCCCAGGCCGGCGGCGGGGATGGGCAGCATCGCGTCAGATCTCCAGGGCCTTGCCGGCCATGCCCTTCACGGCATTGATGACCGTCACGTTGGCCTCGTACGAGCGCGTTGCGGAGATCATGTCGGTCATCTCCTGCACCGTGTTGACGTTCGGGTAGGCCACGTAGCCATCGGCGTTGGCGTCCGGGTGGTCGGGGTCGTGGACCAGCCGGAGCGGGCTCTCGTCCTGGATGATCCGGGCGACCCGGACGCCAAGGGGGGTGCTGCGGGTGCGGCCATCGACGTCCCGCTGCTGGGCCTCGCGCGACTCGAGCACGGCCAGCTGGCGGCGGTAAGCCCCGCCGTCCTTGCTTCGCGTGGAGTTGGCGTTGGCGAGGTTGTTGGCGATGATGTCCATCCGAAGGCGCTGGGCCGTCAAGCCGGAGGCGCTCGCGTGCAGGCTGTCGAAGAAGCTCATCAACGCACCTCTTTCAGGAGTGATTTGAGGCCCTCGAACTTGTTACGGGCCAGGGTCGCCATGGTGTTGTAGCGGATGTTGGTCTCGGCCAGCTTCGCCATCTCGGCATCGATGTCGACGTTGTTGCCGTCGTTGCGTTGCGTCTCGTCGGCCACCTGACGAAGCAGCGGCACCACCTCCTCGACCCGCGTGGCCCGCGGCCCGAGGCTCAGGTGCAACGGGTGAGCCCTGTCCAGGGGCAGCTCATCGGCTGGCCGGCCCGCGGCCCGCACGGCGGCCCGAAGCTGGGCCTCGTAGGCAACCTCCAGGCGCTTGAAGCGGGGCGTGTCGGCATTGGCGACATTCTCCCCGATGGCGCGTTGCCTCGCCGTCAGGCCATGGAGGGCTTTCTCGAGGATCGGGACGTTCCCGTAAAGTGACTCCAGCAAGGGGGCGACCTCCTGCTCAGGCCTCGGCGCACGGACCGGGCGGTGCCCATCCTATCAAGCAGGATTATGTGAGAAATAGGAAAAGCGTCACAAATCCGCGTGAGGTGCATATACCCCGGCGATTTCGCTGCCGAGGGAATCACATAACGGGTGCTGTAAAGTTTTAAGAAGCCGGTGCCCCCTACTGGCTCCGGTCGATGTAGTAGGCCGGGGGCGCCTCGGTCGCTCCGTAGGTTTGCAGGGCGGCCAGCCCGGTCGAGACGGCCTGCAGCTCGGAGAGCGTTCGCTCCGAGGCCTCCGCGAGCAGGCCTTGCAGCGCCTCGTCGCTCGCCAGCACGGCCACGATGGTCGCCCGGAGGCCCTCGCGGGTCTGCCCGTCCAGCCCGGCCAGCTCGGGCTCCCGCCGCTGGACCGCGGCGAAGAGCCCGTCCCGCTCGTCCGTGGCCGCCTCGAACGCTGCCTGGTCCTGGCGCTGCAGGGCGTCGAGCTGCCGCAGGCTCGCGGCGTGGAGGGCGACGTACAGCTGGTGCAAGGGGTGCATCGGCTCAGGCCGCCCCCACCGAGCCGGTGTGGCCCGGGTTGGCCTTCACGGCCTCCACCCAGCCGCTGCGCAGCTCGCGCAGGAGCCCCTCGACCTCCTTCACGCCCGCGAGGTCCCGCCGGACGTTCGCCTGCACCAGCCGCCAGGTCATGTACTCGTACAGCCGGTACAGGTTCTGGGCGATCTCCCCGGCCTCCATGTTCAGGCTGAACGACAGCTCATGGACAATGTCCTGGGCCCGCACGTTGGCCTGGTGGGCGTCGACCCAGCGGCGCTCGGCCATCGCTGCCTGGGCTGTCACCAGGAACCGGATGGCGCCGTCGTAGAGCATCAGCAAGAGCTTGCCCTGGCTGGCGGTCTCCAGGGTTGCCTCCTGGTACTGCAAGTAGGGGTTCGTCACCATGGGGTGCCTCTCTCTCGAACGTCGGGGGGGGAAGCCCCCCCGGGCTTCTCCCGGGACCGTCGTCAGGCCGTCTCGTCGAGGGCGACGCCGGACAACTCCTGCAGCTTGGTCACCATGTCGAGCAGGTCGGTGTTCGGGAACTCGCGCACGACCTCCATGCTCTGCGGGTCAACGATGCGCACGACGACCCGGTTGGAGCCTTCATGGACGGCGAACTCAACGTTGCCGCCACCGCGTAGCTTCTGGTTCGCCTGCTCCACGGCGGCCTCGAGCAGCGGGCTCGTGCCCGTCTCGGGCACGGCCGAGGCCTGCAGCGAGATGGGGGGTAGCTCCGGGGCCGTGGCCCCCACGCGGGCGGGTGAGGACTGCGCCGCGGGGCCGCGGGGCGAGGTCATCAGGGGGGTGCTGGAGGTGATGTTCATCGCGCCTTCCTTTGTCGACTTGGCCCTCGGCAGGGCCGGGCTCCATCCTTGGCTCCACCCCTGGTATCGACCGGGCGAGGGCCCGACTTGAGGTCGGTCGTTCCAAGGCTGCGACGCCGATCACGAAGGCGCGTTATGGTTACTTGGCATCCATCCAGGTGGGGCCCCAGTGGACGTCAACCCTCAGGGGCACGTCCAGCGGGAAGGCCCCTTCCATCACCTCGCGCACCAGCGCCGCAACGTCCGCGACGGCGTCAGCGTCCACCTCGAGGACCAGCTCGTCGTGGACCTGCAGCAACAGGTCGGCCGGGGCACTTGCAAGCCGAGGCGCCAGGCGGACCATGGCGATCTTGATGATGTCCGCCGCCGTGCCCTGGATCGGCGCGTTGATGGCCATGCGCTCTCCGAAGTCGCGGACCTGCCGGTTGCCCGCGTTCACCTCCGGGATGTAGCGCCGGCGGCCGGCGAGCGTCGAGACGTAGCCATCGCGCTTCGCGGCCGCAATGGTGCGGATCATGTAGTGCTGGATGCCGGGGTAGCGGGCGTTGAAGCGCTCGATGAACTCCTTGGCCTCCTTGCGGGGGATGCCCAGCGCCTTCGAGAGGCCGAAGTCGGACTGGCCGTACACGATGCCGAAGTTCGTCGTCTTGGCGCGGCGCCGCTGCTCGCTCGTGACGGCGTCGAGCGACACGCCGAAGATCTCGGAGGCCGTCACGGCGTGGATGTCTCGGTCCTCGCGGAAGGCCTTGAGGAAGGTGGGGTCCCCCGTGACGTGGGCCAGCACGCGAAGCTCGATCTGGGAATAGTCCGCCGCCAGGATCACCCGGTCCGGCCGGCCAGGCACAAAGGCCCGCCGGATCTCGCGACCGAGCTCGGTGCGGATGGGGATGTTCTGCAAGTTGGGCTCGTTGGAGCTGAGTCTTCCCGTGGCTGCAATCGTCTGGTTGTAGCTCGTGTGCACCCGCCCGGTGGCCGGGTCGACCATGGTGGGCAGGGCGTCCACGTAGGTGTTCTTGAGCTTCACCAGCTGCCGGTACTCGAGGATCAGCCGCACCACGTCGTGGCTGCTGGAGAGCTCCTCGAGCACCTCCGCGTCGGTGCTCGGGCCGGTCTTCGTCCGCTTGATCACCGGCAGCTGCAGCTTCTCGAACAGCACGACGCCCAGCTGCTTGGGCGAGTTGATGTTGAAGGCCCCGCCTGCGAGGGCATGGATTTCGGCCTCGGCGGCGGCGATCCGCGCCGCGAGGGTCTCGCTCAGCCGGGCCAGCCAGGCGAGGTCGAGCGTCACGCCGTGGCGCTCCATGGCGGCCAGCACGGGCACCAGGGGCAGCTCCACCTCCTCGAACAGGGCGCGCTGGCCCCGGGCCTCGAGCAGGGGGTCGAGGAAGCCCCGCAGCTCCAGCGTCACGGCCACGTCCGCGGCGGCGTACGGGGCGGCCTTCTCGACGGGCACCTCCGCCATCGTGATCGCCTTCACGCCGCTGCCGATGAGGGCCTTGATCTCGGTCATCTCGTAGCGGAGGTGTTCCCAGGCCAGCTCCTTGAGGCCGTGGCTCTGCCGCCCCGACTCCACCAGGTAGTCGGCGATCATCGTGTCGTAGGTGGGGGGCGTGACCGTCAGGCCCGCGCGCGCGAGCACCTGCATGTCATACTTCTCGTTGTGGGCGACCTTGAGCTTCGTGGGGTCCGCGAAGGCCGGAGCGACCGCGGCCCGGACGTCCTCCCAGGGCATGTTGGCCGCGCCCGCGTGGCGCAGGGGGACGTAGAAGGTGCGGCACGCCGACGCCTCGGGGCCTCCCACGGCGAGTGCCAGGCCCACCAGGTCGCAGCGCAGGGCCTGCAGCCCCGTCGTCTCGACGTCATAGGCGAAGGTGGAGGCGCCGGCGAGGGCCTCCACGAGGCCGGCGAGGGCCTCCGGCCCGTCCACGATCGTCAGGTCCACCGCCAGCGGGCGAGCCACCTGCACCACGGGGTCCAGGGCGGCGGGCTGCGCCTCGAAGAGCCCGGGCTGGGGGCCCGAGCCCGGAGGCTGCCCCACGGCGGGGGCGGCCCCGACGACCGCCGGCACGCTCGCACCCGCGGGCGCGAAGGCCGCGAGGGACTGTGGCAGCTGCCGGATGATGCTGGTGAACTCCAGCGCCTCGAGCACCTGGGTCAGCTTGCCGAGGTCCGGCATGGTCAGGTGGCAGCGGTCGGCCTCGAAGCGGACGGGGGCGTCGCGGTCGATGGTGGCCAGCTGGAGGCTCAGCCGCGCGATCGCCTCGTGGTCCCTCAGCTTGTCGCCGAGCTTGCCCGGCACCTCCGCGACGTTCGCGTACAGCGCCTCCATCGTCGGGTGGGCCTGCAGCAGCTTGACCGCGCTCTTCTCGCCCACCCCGGGCACGCCCGGGATGTTGTCGGAGGCATCGCCCATCAGCCCCTTGAGGTCAGGGATCTGGGCGGGCGTGACGCCCATCTTGGCGAGCACCTCGGCCGGCCCGAAGATCTCCAGGTCTCCCACCCCTGAGCGCGGCAGGAGCACCTTGACCCGCTCCGTCACCAGCTGGAAGGCGTCGCGATCCCCCGTCAGGATCTCCACCTCGAAGCCCTCGGCCTCGGCCTGGCGGGAGAGGGTGCCGATGAGGTCGTCGGCCTCGTAGCCGTCGAGCTCGTAGACCGGCACGTCAAAGGCCGCCACGACCTCGCGCAGCGGGGCCATCTGCGCCACCATGTCGTCGGCCATCTCGGCCCGGTGGGCCTTGTACTGGTCATAGGCCTCGTGGCGAAAGGTCGGCGCCGCGCGGTCGAAGGCCACGGCGAGGCAGGTGGGGCGCAGCTGGCCCACGGCCTCCAGCATCATCTTCACGAAGCCGAAGATCGCCCCCGTCGGTCGGCCGTCGCGCGTTGAGAAGCCCCGCCGCATCAGCGCGAAGTAGGCGCGGTAGGCGAGCGCGTGGCCGTCGATGAGCAGCAGGCGAGGCGGGGTGGACATGGAACCTCCAGGGGCGGACGGTCCATTGTAGCGTGCCAGGGCGCCCTCGCAGGCGGCCGGCCTCACCCCGCAGCCGGGACCTGCCCCACCCGCCCTGGCGGGGCAGGTGGCCGGCTCTCCGGCGGCGTCACCGCGCCCCGGGCACGGCCGGCTGGCTCTGGGCCGCCAGGGGGGCGGGTCCCGCGACCGACCGCGCCGCCCCGAACAGCCCGGCCGCCAGGGTGAAGGTGATGGGGATGGTGAAGACCCACGCAAGCACCATGTTGCCCGCCACCCCCCAGCGGACGGCCGACAGCCGTCGGGTGCTGCCCACGCCCAGGATCGAGCTGGCCGCCACGTGCGTGGTGGACACGGGCAGCCCCAGCGAGGAGGCCCCGAGGATCACGCTCGCCGAGGTGACGTCGGCGGCGAACCCGTTGATGGGTTGGAGCTTCACGATCTTGGTGCCCATGGTCTTGATGATCTTCCAGCCGCCCACCGCCGTGCCCCCGGCCATGGCCACGGCACAGCTGACCTTGACCCACAGCGGCACCTCGGCTCCCTGGCCCAGCGCGCCCGCGCCGATCAGGGCCAGCAGGATCACGCCCATGCTCTTCTGGGCGTCATTCATCCCGTGGGTGAACGAGATGAAGGCCGCGGCCAGCACCTGCAGGGGCCGGAAGGTCTGCCGGACGGCCCCCGGAGCCCAGCGGCGACAGCCCAGGTAGAGCCCGATCATCAGCGTGCCCCCCACCACGAAGCCGAGCAAGGGCGACCCGATGAGCGACTTGACGATCTTCAGCAGGCCCTCGAGCTGCAGGGCCGAGGCGCCGCCGGCGGCAAACCCGGCCCCCGCGACCCCACCGATCAGGGCATGGCTCGAGCTGGAGGGCAGCCCCCACCACCACGTGAGCAGGTTCCAGCCGATGGCGGCCACCAGGGCCGCGATGACGAGCTCGGGCGTCACGAAGCCGGGCACCAGGATGCCCTTGCCGATCGTCGCGGCCACCTTGGTGCTGACCAGGGCGCCACAGAGGTTCATGGTGGCAGCCAGGCCAATGGCGGTGGCCGGCGCCAGCACCCGCGTCGACACGGAACAGGCGATGGCGTTGGCCGTGTCGTGGAAGCCGTTGATGAAGTCGAAGAAGAGGGCCAGCGCCACGATGAGCGCGAGCAGCAGCAGGGCCGTCGTCATGGCTGCGGCCTCACGCGTTCTTGATGACGATGCCGTGGAGGATGTCCGCGACGTCCTCCGCGGCGTCCAGCGCGCGCTTCAGCTGGTCGTAGATCTCCTTCAGCTTGATGGCCTCCAGCACCAGCTGCGGGCTCTCCATCGGGATCGCATAGAGCTGTGCCAGCGCCTCGTGGTGAAGCTCGTCGGCCTGGAGCCCCAGCCCGTGGAGCACGCGCGCCTGCTCGAGGGCCACGCTGTGGGTCTGCGGCGAGCGCAGGGCGGCCAGGCCCGCCTGCAGCGGGGCCTGGGTGGCCTGCAGCAGCCCGAGCAGCTGGGGGACCGACCCGGCATAGGCGTCGATGCGGTAGAGCGTGACGCGGTCAGCGGCGATCAGGATCGCATCCAGGATGTCATCGAGCCGGAACGCGAGGTCGTGGAGGTCCTCCCGGTCCAGGGGGGTGAGGAAGGTGCCATTCAGCTTGTCGATGAGCGTGTAGGTGGGGCCCTCGCGGCGGTGCTCCGCCCGCCGGCGTTCGCGCAGCGCCGTCGCGGCGGCTGCGTCCCCTCCGACGAGGCGCTGCAGCTCCTCGATGGCGGCCTCCGCGCGGGCCGCGGAGGCCTCGAGCAGCTCGAAGAAGGTCACGTCCTTGGGCAGGAATTTCAACACGGGGTGCTCCTCAGGGGCGAAACAAAACACCGAGCCACGAGGGCTCGGCGCGGGAGGGCTGGGGTAGGGAGAGCGACAGGCGGGGATGCCGGGTGCGGGCGAGAGGACCGCTGGGTGACGCGCCAACGTTGTTGGCACGCCATTTCGAGAGGGATTTGAACACCCGCCTGGTCGGCTGCATGGCCCGCAGCCTACACCACGAAGCGAGATGGTGTAAAGGCCGGCCCTCAGGCTGTGGTCACACGGTTCGCGGCGGCCCGCCGCGCCTCGACGGCCCGGGCGCGCAGCGGCTCCCACCAGGCCCGGTTTGCCTGGTACCAGGCGATGGTCTCGGCCAGCCCCGTCTCGAAGTCGTGGCGCGGCTGCCACCCCAGCTCGTGCGTGAGCTTGGAGGCGTCGATGGCGTAGCGGCGGTCGTGGCCGGGACGGTCCTGCACGTGGCGCACGAGGCTCGCTGGCCTGCCCAGGGCCCGCAGGATCATTCCCGTGATGGCCAGGTTGGTGTGCTCGTTGTGGCCGCCCACGTTGTAGATCTCGCCGGGCCGGCCCGCGTCGAGGACCCGGGCGATCGCCCGGCAATGGTCGGTCACGTGCAGCCAGTCGCGGACGTACAGCCCGTCCCCGTAGACAGGCAGGGGCTCGTCCTGCATCGCGTTCGTGATGAAGAGCGGGATCAGCTTCTCCGGGAAGTGGTAGGGCCCGTAGTTGTTGCTGCAGCGCGTGATCATGGCCGGCAGGCCGAAGGTCTCGTGCCACGCGCGCACCATCATGTCCGCTGCCGCCTTGCTGGCGGCGTAGGGGCTGTTGGGGGCGACGGGCGTCTGCTCCGTGAAGGCCCCCGTGGGCCCCAGGCTGCCGTAGACCTCGTCCGTGCTGACCTGCACGTAGCGCGCGTGGCCGTGGCGATGCGCCGCCTCGAGCAGCACGACCGTGCCCTCGACGTTGGTCCGCACGAACACGCCCGGGTCGCTGATGGACCGATCGACGTGGCTCTCGGCGGCGAGGTGGATGATGGCGTCGTGCGTCGCCGCGAGGCCGTCCACGAGCCCCGCGTCGCGGATGTCGCCGTGGACGAAGCGGAAGCGCGGGTGGGCCTCCAGGGGGCGCAGCGTTTCGTAGTTGCCCGCGTAGGTCAGCGCATCGAGAACGGTCACGGCGTCGTCGGGGCGCTCGTCGAGGACGAGGCGGGTGAAGTTGCTGCCGATGAAGCCGGCGCCGCCGGTCACGAGGATGCGCATGGCGTCTCCCTTCGATGAGGCGTCAGGTAGGGGGGCAGGTCGAGCTGCGCAGCCAAAGGTGGCAGCTCGGCGTCCTTGGCCGAGACCCGGGGCGCTGCTCCGGCCAGCGGCCACGCGATCCCGAGGGCGGGGTCGTCCCAGCGGACGCCACGTTCCGAGGCGTGATCGTAGGGGGACGTACACTTGTAGCTCACGTCGGCCACCTCGGACAGCACGAGGAAGCCGTGGGCCATCCCCGCCGGGATCCAGAGCTGCCGGTGGGTCTCCTCGCACAGCTCCACCCCGCACCACTGCCCGAAGGTCGGAGACCCCTGGCGTACATCGACGGCCACATCGAAGATGCGCCCGCGCGTCACCTGCACCAGCTTGCCCTGCGGCTGGGTCAGCTGGTAGTGAAGCCCCCGCAGCACCCCGCGTCGGGAGCGGCTGAGGTTGTCCTGCACGAAGGCGGTGGGGATCCCGTTCGCCGCATACCGGGCGGCGTGCCACGTCTCCAGGAAGTAGCCCCGGTCGTCTGCGTGCACGCGTGGCTCGAGCAGGATGACGCCGGGCAGGGCGAGCGGCGAGACGTTCATGGGCGTTCCCCGCCGGGGTGAAGGCCTGCCAGCCGCGCCTCGGGCTCCTGTCGCTCCAGCAGCTGGCGGAGGTACTGCCCGTAGGCCGAACGCGCCAGCGGCCCTGCCAGCCGGGCGAGGGCGCCATCGTCGATCCACCCCATTCGCCACGCCACCTCCTCGGGGCAGCCGACCTTCAGGCCCTGACGCTCCTCGAGGACCTGGATGAACTGGGAGGCCGCGAGCAGTGACTCGACCGTGCCCGTGTCGAGCCAGGCGTGGCCACGTCGAAGCACCTCGACGCGCAGCGCCCCCGCCTCCAGGTACCGCCGGTTCACGTCCGTGATCTCGAGCTCTCCGCGGGGTGAGGGACGGATGTCCGCTGCGACGTCCAGCACGTCGTTGTCATAGAAGTACAGGCCCGTCACCGCATAGTTGCTGCGCGGCTGCGCCGGCTTTTCATCGATGGCGACGGCCCGGCCACCCGCGTCGAAGGTCACCACCCCGTAGCGCTCCGGGTCCCGCACCCAGTAGCCGAAGACGGTGGCGCCATGGACCTCGGCGGCCGCACGCTGGAGCGTCCGGCTCAGGCTGTCGCCGTGGAAGATGTTGTCGCCGAGGACGAGGGCGACGGGGCTCGCCCCCACGAAGGAGCGCCCGATGAGGAAGGCCTGCGCCAGCCCATCTGGAGAGGGCTGCACGGCATAGCTGAGGGACACCCCCCAGGCCGAGCCGTCCCCGAGCAACGCTTCGAAGGCGGGCTGGTCTCGGGGCGTCGTGATGACCAGGATCTCGCGCACGCCAGCCAGCATCAGCGTGGTGAGCGGGTAGTACACCATCGGCTTGTCGTACACCGGCAGCAGCTGCTTGGAGCTCGCGATGGTCAGGGGGTGAAGCCGGGTGCCGGCGCCCCCGGCCAGCAGGATGCCCTTGCGCGTCATGTTCGGCTGCCTCCCGGGGCGGTCCGCCCCCACGATCCCTTGCCCGTGCCGACCTGAAGGCCGGTGCCTCAGCCTGCCCCTGGCAGGCCGTCCGCGTCCAGGCCCAGACGGCCGGACGGCCTTGTGCGCTGTGCCTGATCAGCGCCGCGGCACGGCCTCCGGCACGGCCTGCAACACCACGCCGACGGCCACCCGCTGGCCTTCCCTGGCCACCAGCAGGGTGACGCGGGAGCCCACGACGCGGGTGTTCAGGTAGGTCAGCAGGTCCCGGGCCGTTCGCACGGGTTGGTTGTCCACGCGCAGCACGACGTCGCCCGGCAGGAGGCCGGCTCGCCGGGCGGGGCCGCCCGGCGCGAGCCCCACCACGAGGACCCCCCGGTCATCTCCGGCCCGGGCGTCGCGGATCGAGACCCCCAGCCAGGCGCGCTCGACGCGGCCGCGGGTGCGAAGCTGCTCGATGACGGGCCGTGCGGTCCAGGCCGGGATGGCAAACCCGATGCCCTGGCCCCGAGCGGCCACGGCCACGTTGACGCCGACGACGCGGCCCTCCATATCCAGCAGCGGGCCGCCCGAGTTGCCGGGGTTGATGGCGGCGTCGGTCTGCAGGTAGTTCACCCGGTCGCTGAGCGCGATGCCGCGGTTCGTGGCGCTGATGATGCCGGCCGACACGGTGTGGGAGAGCCCGAGTGGCGAGCCGATCGCCACCACCCACTCGCCGACCCGGGGCTGCTCGCCGTCGCGGAAGCGGAGCGCTGGCAGGCCACGGGCCTGCACCCTCAGCAGGGCGAGGTCCGTGGTCGCGTCCGTGCCCACGACCCGGGCCGGGTAGGTGTTGCCCTGAGCGGTGGTGACCCGGATCGCGATGGCCCCCCGGACGACGTGGTGGTTGGTGACGATCAGCCCGTCGGGGTCGATGATGAAGCCCGAGCCCACCCCCTTCTGGTCGGGCACGCCGGGGCCATCGTCGGGAAACAGCTCGTAGAAAGGATCCCGCAGGGACCGTGCCACGGTGTCGATGCTCACCACCGCCCCGTCCACGCGCTCGACGAGGTCCGCGATGGCAGGCAAGCCTGCTGCCCGGGCCGGCGGTGCCGCCAGCCCGGGGGCGACGAGCAGGGCGGCGAGCAGCAGAAGGCGGCGGGCGGTCCTCCGGGGGGGCGTGGTCACGGGACCTTCCTTCACTTGGTTCAGGGCCGAGGCGCGGCCAGCATAGCAAATCGCTCCGTGGCGGGCCAGCGGCCCGGGCGTGTTATACTGAACCCGACCGGGTCCCATGCGGCGCGGCCCGTGAACCTCGTCAGGCCCGGAAGGGAGCAGCGATAAGCGGTTCACCGCGGGTGTTGTGGGGGTGCCCGGTCACAAGCTTGAACGGCCGTTGGGCCCCGTGACGCCCTCCCGTGCCGGGAGGGCGTCCTGTCCGGGAGGGGGCTGCGCGTGAAGGACTACTACAAGACCCTCGGGGTGGGCCGCGACGCGACCGAGGACGAGCTTCGCAAGGCCTACCGCCGCCTCGCCCGCCGGCACCACCCCGACTTCAACCCGGGAGATCCGACGGCGGAGGCGCGGTTCAAGGAGCTGACGGAGGCCTACGACACGCTGGGAGATCGCCGCCGCCGCGAGGCGTACGACGCCCGCACTGGGGGCGCGCGCACGGCCGGGCGCGCTGCGCCGGACAGCGGCGGCGCGGGCGGGGGGCTCGACGCCCTCTTCGGGGCCCTCTTCGAGGCCGCCAACGAGGCGCTGGAGGCCGTCGGCGCGGCGGCCTCCCCGCCGCGCCGGGGGGCCGACCTCGAGGTGGTGGCTGAGGTGACCCTCGCCGAGGTGGCCGAGGGGACCTCCGTGGTGGTGGCCCTCACGCCCCCGAGTGGGGGGACGCGGCGGCTGCGGGTGCGGATCCCGCCCGGCATCGAGGCTGGAGCTCGGATCCGGGTGCGTGGTGAGGGGGACCCGGGGGACTTCGGTGGCCCACCAGGGGACCTGTATGTCCGCGTGGCCGTGGCGCCTCACCCGGTGCTCAGCCGAGAGGGCAAGGACCTGCGCGTCGAGCTCCCGGTGTCCGTGCTCGATGCGCGCCTCGGCGCCGAGGTCGAGGTCCCCACCCTGCAAGGCCCCGTGGTGCTCCGGCTGCCACCGCAAACCCAGGGTGGCAGCGAGCACCGCCTGCCTGGCCTGGGGCTGCCGGGAGCTCCGGGCGCGGAGCGTGGGGATCTGCGGGTGCGGGTGTCGCTGCGCCTGCCCGAGGAGGTCTCGGCCGAGGCCCTGCCCCTCTGGCAGGCGCTGGCGGGGCTGACGCGGCGGGCGGCGCTCCGCGTCTGATGGCGTCCGGGTGCTCCCCGCGCCGGCGTCGGGCGTGCTAGAATCGAGGCCGGGCGCAGGCCAGGCTGTTGTCCGCCTGGCGCCTGCCCTGACGAGGACTGCCGATGGCGATACGCGCTTCCGACATCAAGGCCTCTCTCCAGCAGGTGCCGCTGTTCGCGGACCTCGACGCTGGCGAACTCGAGCAGCTGGCCGCCGTGGCGCGCAGCCGCAGCTTCGGCAAGGGCAACGTCATCTTCTATGAAGACGACCCGGGCACGGCCTGCTACGTCATCGTGCGGGGCAAGGTGAAGATCGTCGTCAACGCGGATGACGGGCGGGAACACATCCTGGGCGTGCTCCAGGACGGTGACTTCTTCGGCGAGATGTCCCTCATCGACGGGCAGTCGCGCTCGGCGTCCGCCATCTCCGTGGAGGACGTCCAGATGGTGACGGTGCAGCGCGAGGACTTCCTGCGGCTGCTGCGTTCCAACCCCGAGATCACGTTGAAGCTGCTGGTCACGCTGTCCCAACGGCTCCGCACGGCCGACCGCAACATGGAAAGCCTGGCCTTCCTCTCGGCGCCCGGTCGCGTGGCCCGGCTGTTGCTCGAGCTCGGTAAGGAGCACGGGGAGCAGACGCCGGACGGGCTCACCTTCACGAGCACCATGACCCGACAGGAGCTGGCCAGCCTCGCCGGCACGAGCCGCGAGACGTTGACACGCGTGCTGATGGACTATCAGGACCGTGGCATCATCCACCTCGACAAGAGCCGGCTCACCCTGCGCAACGAGGCGAAGCTCCGGGACATGATGGTGTGAGGGACACGGCCCTCGGGGGGTGGTCGTCACACCCCGGAGCCAGGTGCCGCGCTACGATGGTCCAGCCCAGATGCGTTTCGAGGTGATGTCCGTGTCCCGAGCTTTCAGCCTTGCTCTCCCGCTGCTCGCTTGCGTCGGGCTGGTGGCGTGCGCCCCCCTGAGGGCCACCACGGCAGCGGGGCCTGGTGGTCCGAGCGGGGCGTTGCCGCTCGATGTGCTGGCCGTGACGACCGTGGATGCCGAGACGCAGAACCCCCGCTACCGGATCCACGTCCGGTGGCCTGCGGCCCCGAATGCACGCATCTACGAGGTGATCCGCCGGTTCGAGGGGGGGCAGGCCAGCGTGAAGGCCACCCTGCAGGCCCCGGGCTGGGTGGATGACGCGCTGGGCGCCGGCCAGGGGGCGGCCTACAAGGTAAACGCGCTGGCTGGAGACAGCAAGGTGCTCACGGTCACGGATGAGAAGGCCATCACCGTGCTGAGGGAAGAAGTGCCCGCGCCCACTGGCCTGGTGCCCGTCGATGGCGCCGTGCTCGGGGTGGACGAGGTGCCGACCCTCAGCTGGGACCGGGTGGAGGGTGCGGCCTGGTACCACGTCCGGGTCTGGCGAGCCTCGGACGATCAGGTGATCTACGCGGCCCTGACCTCCAGCACCTCCGTGAAGCTGGGGGACCGCAGCCCCCTGCTGCTCGAGAAGTTCCCGGACGTGCTGCCTGTCGAGGGCGAGGGCTCCCTTCAGCGGGGGGTGGTGCACCGCTGGACGGTGTCAGCCGTGCGCACCACCGGCGGGCAGGACCCGGCGCGCGTCACCGCCATCGACCACCGGCCCTCCAAGGTCCACCGCTTCAGCCCCGGCGGCTGAATCCCCCTGGTCCTTCCCGACAGGCTTCCCGCTGGTGGGGTTGCTACCCTGGCCTCGGTGGCCGGAGCGGGCCGGCGGGGAGGGGCGATGGAGGCGGTGGACGTGAGCCTGGCGGCGTGGGAGGCGGCCCACAAGGCCTGCCCCGAGGGCACATTCTTCCAGTCGCCCGCGTGGTACCGGGTCGTGGCGGCCTGTTGCGGCGGGGTGCCGAGCCCGCTGGGCTTTCGGCTCGAAGATGGCCAGATGGTCGTGGTGCCCCGCTTGCTGCGGCGGGTCAGCCGGGGGCTGGTCGCGCGCGCGGAGTGCGGGGTGGAAGGCGGGTATGGCGGCGTGCTGGCCGGTCGCCCCCTGGCGGCGGCCGAGCACGAGGCCCTCGTGCGTGCCCTGGCGGCGCGGCACCCCGACCTGGTCTTCGTGGGCAACCCGCACGCCCCGGCTGAGGCGGTGCCCGCCGGTCCCGACCTCGTGCTCGACGCGACCCGGGTCATCCCGGTGCTGCCCCCGGAGCATCAGCTGGCGGGCTTCAGCGCCACCCGTCGCCGGCACGTGCGGCTCGCGCGTCGCGCGGGCCTGCGGGTCACGGTCACCGAGGCGCCAGGGCCAGCCGCTGTGGGCGCCTTCTTCCCGCTGTATGCTGCCCACGCCTCCCGGTGGCGCTACACCCGCTGGGTGCGTGACGCGCGCTGGTTCGAGGCCTTGCTGGCGGAGGGGGGGAGCGCCCTGCTGCTCTGCCAGGTGTGGGACGGGGAGGCGCCCGTGGGGTTCCAGCTGCTGGCGCTGGGCGCGGGGGCCGCGCTGCAGCTTCACCTGGCCACCGCGCCGGAGCGAAACGCGCTGAACCCGGGCACCTTGTTGATGGCTGACACCCTGGCAGCCCTGCACGAGCGGGGCGTCACCGCCCTCGACTGCCTGCCGAGCGGGCGCCTGGCAGCCGTGGCTTCCTTCAAGGAGAGCCTCGGAGCCAGGCCCGTCGTGTTCGGCCGGCTAACCCGCCAGGGTTGGCTGCAGCGGGCGCTCGGGGTTGCCGCTGCCTGCTGGCCTGGGTTGACCCGGTCCCCCGCCTGACGCGTCATCACAGCGCTGCCGCCCCAGGGCGTGGTAAAACGAGGGCATGAAGCGCTTTTCGTTCCGGTACCAGACCCTGCTGGAGGTGCGCGAGCAGGCCCAGCGTCGCGAGGAGGACAAGCTTCGCCGGTTGCTGGCCGAGCAGGCGGCGGAGGCGGCCGAGATTGCGCGGCTGGAGGCGCTGGCCGAGGCCTCACGGCAGGCGTTTGCGGCCGAGCTGGCGGGGCGGCTCGAGCTCGACCACCTCGTGACGATGCATGGCTGCCTGGACGCCCGGGCCCAGGCGATCACGGACGCGAAGCGGCGCCTCGAGGCCTGTGAGGCTCGCGTGTTGAACCAGCGTGAGGTGCTGCTCGTGACCCAGCAGGAGGCGGAGGTCCTGCGGCGCCTCAAGGCCCGGGACTTCGAGGCTTGGCAACGCTCCCTGGATCGGGCGGAGGCCGCCCTGCTCGACGAGATCGCCACGCTCAGGCACAACCGCCGCGGCGTGTGACGAGGCCCACGGGCGGCTCAAGGTGGCGCCCGGGCGGCCGATACATGCGAGGCATCCCCTGGTGCGCCACGGCGCACGGTCGAAGGAGGTGGCCTTTCGTGCCCCAGCTCGCGATCGAGGGTGGGTTCCTGGCCCCAAGGCCAGCCGCCGCCCCACCCAGCCCCCGAAAGCCCGGCGGTGATTTCGACGCCGCGATGTCGGCGGCCGCCCGGCCCCCGCAGGCTCCACGCCCGGACCGCCCGGAGGCCGCGCGGGAGCCGGACCCTGGGGTCTCGGATGGCGCTCCCGAGGTGGCCCGGGCCAGCGACCAGCAGCCGGGCGATGGCTCCCCCGAGGCGGAGGCTTCAGGGGAGCCCCGGGCCGAGGCGCAGGACGACCCGGCAGCCCCCCCTCAGGGGCCAGACGCCGGGGCAACGGCCCAACCGGGGGTCGGGCTCCAGCTTCACGTGGCCCTGCTCCAGCTGCCGCAGGCCACCCAGGCGACCACCGCCCCTGAGGCGTCTGCCGCGGCCCCCGAGGCCGTGGCGCCTCTCACCGCAACCGGCGCCGGGCCGCTGGCCGTCGCGCAGCTGACGCCCCAGGCCGCGGCCGTCAGCCCGGTCGGGCAACCCGGGCAGGCCGGCCCCGCAGCGGCGACCCCGCTGGCCCAGGCGGCGCAGGCCCTCAACATCCAGGCGATCGAGGGTGGGGTGGCGCCGGCCAAGGGCCCGCTGGCGGCCCCGGTCGACCCCTTCCTCAACTGGGTCGAGGCTCAGCCCGAGGCTGAGGTGACGCCGGTCGCGATGGGGTCGATCACCCCGGTGCAGCTGTCGGACGAGGTGGTGAGCCTTGAGACGTCTGCCCTCGTGGCCGCGGCAGCCTCCGAGGACGCCGAGCCGATCGGTGCCGGCGAAGCAGAGGAGGGGGCAGGGCCCACCTTGCTCAACGTGGCCTCTGCCGAGAAGCCTGGCGCGGGGGAGGCCACCCGCACGATGTCCCCGGCCCCGACGCAGCCGGCTCGGCCTGAGGAGGTGCTGCCCCAGATCCTCAAGCAGGCCGAGTTGATGAAGGCCCAGCAGCAGAACACCGTGAAGCTGCAGCTATATCCCGAGCACCTGGGCAAGCTGGAGATCAAGGTGATGGCGCATCAGGGCGTGCTGAGCGCCCAGCTCACGGCAGACTCCGCCCAGGTCAAGGGCATGCTGGAGACCCAGCTGGCTGGCCTCCAGCGAAGCCTGCAGGAGCTCGGCCTCAAGGTTGACCGCGTGGAGGTGGCGCTGAGCAGCGCGGGCCTCGGGGGCTTCGACATGGCGGGCTCAGGCTTCGCCGACCCGCGCGGCCAGGGGTCCGGCCAGCAGCCGTCCCAGCCGTCCAGGCTGGCAGGGGGCTACGACACGTGGGCCGGGGGCCCCGAGGAGGGCCCCGGGGGGGCCGTGACCTATGCCCCCTTCGGGCAAGGGGGGACGGCGGTCGACTACGTCGCCTGATCCCGGTCCCGGGTGCCTGCACGGCTGCGGCGCTCAAGCCTGCCCGCCAGGCTGCCGATGATCCCCACGTCCCTACCAGGAGGAGGAACCCCATGCCCGCTGGCACCAGCCTCGTCGGCTCGCTGAGCTCCCTGCTCGGGCAGGCCGAGGCCCGCACCAACGCCCGGCTTGCGTCCAAGGAGCTCGGGAAGGACGCCTTCCTGCGGCTGCTCACGACCCAGCTCAAGAACCAGGACCCCCTCAAGCCGATGGAGGATGCCGCCTTCATCGCCGAGATGGCCCAGTTCTCCTCGCTCGAGCAGATGCAGAACCTCAACAAGCTCATGGAGGCTCAGACGCAGTTCGCCTCCCTGAGCCAGGCCAGCACCATGATCGGCAAGCACGTCACCCTGGTCACGCCAGGTGAGAACGCCGAGACCGTCAAGGGCGTCGTGTCCGAGGTCCGCCAGGTTGGCGGGGTCACCAAGGTCGTGGTGGACGGCCGGGAGCTCGACGCGTCGAGCATCCAGGCCGTGACCTCCGCTCCCGCTCAGGCGGCGGGCTGACGGCCGTCAGGAGCCCCCATGGTGGACGAGGTCTTCTTCAACGCCCCGCTCGGCCCGGTCGGGCCGCTCGGCCCCGGCGCCCCCGCAAGAAAGGCGGCGATGCCCGCCGGTCCGAGCTTCGGCGACGTGTTCACCGAAAAGCTCGCGGAGGCGCCCCTCAAGGTGAGTGCGCACGCACAGGCCCGGCTGACGTCGCGCCAGATCCAGCTCGACAAGGCTGACTGGGACCGCATCGAGGCTGGCATCGAGCGCGCCGCGGCCAAGGGGGCCCGGGAGGCCCTTGTGCTCTCCGAGAAGGCTGCGCTCGTCGTGAGCGTTCGCAACCGCACCGTCATCACGGCCGTCGACCCGGCAGGCCTCAAGGAGAACGTCTTCACCAACATCGACAGCGCTGTCATCGTCTGAACCTTCGGGGGGCAGCCACCCGGCCGGACCGACACCCCGCCCACCAGCGGGGCCAGGAAGCCCCCGCGAGCGCCGAACGCGCCTCGCGCTGCCCCGACACTCCCACCCCCTCGGCTTGCAGGCAGTTCAGGAGGAGCTTCCCCATGATTCGTTCGATCTTCACGGGCGTGACCGGCATGCGCAACCACCAGGCGCGCATGGACGTCATCTCCAACAACATCGCCAACGTCAACACGACGGGCTTCAAGTACTCGCGCGTGAACTTCGCGGACGCCGTCTCCCAGATCACCAGCCCGTCCACGGCGCCGGGGGGGTCGGTGGACCGCGGCGGCATCAACGTCCGGCAGGTGGGCCTCGGCATGCAGGTGGCCAGCATCGACACCGTGCACACGCAGGGCACCGTTGCCACCACCGGCAAGGTCACGGACATCGCCATCCAGGGCAGCGGCTTCTTCATCCTGGCGGACGGTCCGCAGCGCTACTACACCCGCAATGGCTCGTTCGACTTCGACCGCAACGGCAACCTCGTCAGCCCCACCAGCGGCCTCAAGGTCATGGGCTACCAGTCGGTGGAGCGCAAGGACGCGGCCGGCGAGTCGTTCTACGAGATTGACCCCGCCGTGCCCATCCGCGAGGTCAAGGTGCCGCAGGGGTCGTTCATTCCGCCGCGGCGCACGACGGAGGTGACCTTCAAGGGCAACCTCGACCAGCGCCTCGACGTGGCAGCCGCTGCGCCCCCGCCGCCCGGCAGCTTCACGGAGACCACCGTTGACGTCTACGACTCACTCGGGGGGGTCCACCAGGTGACCTTCCGCTTCACGCACACGGCGGCCTCCGACTGGAGCTGGGAGGTCGTCAACAACGACCCCACCCTCGTCGACGCGGGCGGCACGGCCATTGCGACCCCGACGATCCCCCCCACCCCGCCTGCGGGCGGCACGCCGCTGCTGTCCTTCACGGCCAATGGCACGCTTCGGAACCCGGGCACGCTGCAGGTCGGCGACCGCTACCCGGCGGGCTCCATCGACCTCGCCTGGCGGCTCGCCTCGGGCGAGGTCGCCACGACCACGATCACCCCCAACTTCGGCAACGTGGGCGAGGGCGTCGGCATCACCCAGTTCGCGAACGAGACGACCGCCGTGGCCGTGGACCAGAACGGCTTCTCGCGGGGCGACCTGACGAGCGTGGCGATCGACAAGGCGGGCATCGTCAGCGGCGTGTACTCCAACGGTCGCCAGCGCATCCTCGCCCAGATGGCCCTCGCCACGTTCTCCAACCCCGGCGGCCTCCAGAAGGAGGGCGACAACAACTTCATCAAGACCAACAACTCGGGGGACGCCGTGGTGCGGGCTCCCAACCAGGCCGAGGCCGGCAGCATCCTGGCGGGCTCGCTCGAGAACTCCAATGTCGACCTCGCCGAGCAGTTTGCCGACATGATCACCACGCAGCGTGGCTTCCAGGCCGCCTCGCGGGTCATCACGACCTCCGACGAGGTGTTGCAGGAGCTGCTCAACCTGAAGCGGTAACGCGCTGAGGGGGCCGCTCGAGCGGCCCCGAACGGACCCTCACCCCGATGGAACTTCGTGGCCTTAACCTCGGCCAGCCGCTCTCCGGCCCCGCGCCCGCGGGGCCGGACGCGGCGTTGCTGGGGGCCCTGCGGGCCGCCGCGGAGAGCGGTCGCGTCGCCGAGGCCCGCGTGCTCGTCACGCGGGGCACCGCGGCGGTGCTCGAGCTGCTCGGGCACGAGCTGGAGGCCGAGGCCCACACACCGCTTCAGGCGGGCGACCGCCTCCAGGTTCGCGTCGAGGTCCAGCCCGGCGGCGTGGTGCGCCTGGCGGTCCAGGCCAGCGGCTCCGAGGGGGGGGCGGCCAGGGCCCTGCCGGATGCCGAGCTCGACGGGATGCTGCGTGAGCACGGGCTGCCGGCGGACGCCCGGGGACGAGCCGTCGCCCGCGCCCTGGTGGCACGGGATGGCAGGCTGGACCTCCCGGCCGCCCAGCGGCTGCTGCAGGCGCTGCGGCCCTTCGCCGCCGTGGGACCTCGGGAGGCAGCCGCTGCGGCCCTGCTGCAGCGGACGGGCCTGCCGCTGGCGCCCGCGACGCTCGCGCAGGTCATGGCCCGGGCGGAGCCGGGGGCTCCGGCCGCATTGGCCGCGCGCCTGGCAGCTGCGTTGCCGGGCCTGCAGGCTGCGGCAACCACCTCGGGGCCCGGGGGAGAGGCGGCCCGTGCCGTGCTCGCGAGCCTGGGCGGCCTGCCGCTCGCAGGCCCTCCGGCGACGGTGGAGGCCGCCCTGCGCGCGTGGGTCGCCCGGCTGACCCCGCCGGGCGCCCCGGGGCCCAGCCCACCTGAGGCTGGGCCGGAGGGGCCCGCGGCCCCGGCGGAGGGGGGCGTGCCCGCGTCACAGCGGTTCCCGGCAGGTCCGGGTATAAGTTATGTGAGCCCGGCTGTCGTCCGGGGGCCGGACCTGGCGTCCCTGCTCGAGCAGGCGGCGCGCGCCTTGGGCCCGTTGCAGGCGGACGGGAAGCAGCTGTTGAGCGAGGCCGTGGCCGAAGTCCGATACCTTCAACTGGCGAATGCGGGCGCGCCGCAGGGGGCGTGGGCCGGGCCTCACCATGTCCCGTTGCTCGTGGCGCGTGGGGCGGAGGCGCCGGGTGAGGCCTCCTTGCGGGTGCATCGGCGGCCGCCGGGCGCGGAGGATGAGCCCGGGACCACCCGGCTCGACCTCTCCGTGCCCACCGAGCACCTGGCCACCGTACAGGCCAGCCTGGTCGAGGCCGGCGGCCACCTCACGCTGACGCTCGGGCTGGCAGACGCCGACGCGAGGGCCTTTGTCGAGGGCCACCTCGAGCGCCTGCGCGAGGCCCTCGCCGCCCGGGGCTTCTCGCTGGCCCACCTCGAGGCCCGGCTTGCCACCCCACGTTTGCCCGAACCCAGCCTGGATGCCGGTGCGGACGCGTTGTTGCGCTTCGATCGGAGGGTCTGACGTGGCGGCGGCAGAGGGGCGTTCGGACCCGCGGCGGGCGGTGGCGCTGCGGTACGAGGCGGGGAGGGACGAGGCGCCCACCGTCGTGGCGACAGGTGAGGGCCTCGTGGCGGACCGCATCGTCGCGCTGGCGCGCGAGGCCGGCGTTCCTGTCGAGGCGCATCCGGACCTTGCGGCGGCCCTGGCGCAGGTGGAGCTCGGGACGGCCATCCCGGAGGCGCTCTACCCGGTGGTGGCGGAGTTGCTGGTGTTCATCCAGCGCCTGAACGACGAACGTGGCGCTTTGCGGGAGGCTCTCTCATGATACAGGTGACGCGCTTGAACGGTTCGGTCTTCGTGCTCAACGCAGACCTGATCGAGACCGTGGAGGCCACGCCCGACACCGTGGTGAAGCTGACGACCGAGCACACCTTCGTGGTGCGCGAGGGCGTCGAAGAGCTCGTCGAACGCGTCGTGGCCTACCGCCGGAGAATACTCGCTGGGACGGGGCCCACCACGGGCGCCTGAAGCCCTCCGCGCACCCGAGGTCGATAAAGGAAACGCTGTTCAATGGAAATCACCACCGCGCTCGGCCTGCTCGTGGGCTTCGGCTCCATGATCATCGCCCACATCTGGGAGAACGGCTGGAACTTCTGGGCCGTGCTCAGCCTGCTGAACCCGTCGGCTGCGCTCATCGTGCTGGGCGGCACCCTCGGGTGTGCCCTGCTGGGGTTCCCGATGCACGAGCTCAAGAACCTGCCCAAAGCAATGGGCATGTCCTTCAAGAAGAACGGCTTCGAGGAGACGGAGCTGGTCAACAAGCTCGTCAAGTTCGCCGAGAAGGCGCGTCGGGAGGGGTTGCTCTCCTTGGAGTCCGAGGTGCAGGCTGCTGGTGACCCCTTCTTGCAGAAGGGCATCCAGCTGGTGGCTGACGGGCTCGACCAGGACACGATCCGGGAGATGCTGGAGACGGAAATCGACTTCCTCGCCGCCCGGCACGCCGTCCCCGCTGCCATCCTGGATGGCCTGGGTGGCTTCGCGCCGACGATGGGCATCATCGGCACCGTGATGGGCCTTATCTCGTTGCTCGGCAACCTGGGCGGCTCGATCGAGCAGATGGGCGCCGGCATCGCTGTGGCCTTCACGGCGACGCTGTACGGCGTGTGGACGGCCAACCTCTTGTGGCTGCCGATGGCCCAGAAGCTCAAGCGGCGAAGCGAGGAGGAGGTTCACGTGCGAGAGATCATGATCGCCGGCATCATCTCGATCCAGGCGGGTGACAACCCGCAGATCGTCGAGGAGAAGCTCAAGAGCTTCCTTTCCCCCTCTCACCGGACGCACGTCGGCGGCAAGAAGCAGTAGCGATGGGCAGGAAGAAGAAGCACGGCGGCCACGCGAACCACGAGCGGTGGTTGCTCACGTACGCCGACCTCATCACCCTGCTGATGGCGTTCTTCGTGATTCTGTACGCCCTGGCCGTCTCGGACTACAAGAAGATCTCCGAGCTCCAGAACGCGATGCGGAACGCCTTCCACATCACCTCCGGTGCGGGCGAGGCGCCCATCAACGGGGCGCCACACGTGCTGGTGGGCGGCCAGGCGCCGATGGACTTCGCCCTGGCGGAGATGCAGAAGCAGATCGAGAAGGCCACGCGAGACGACGGGGACGAGGGGGCCGTTTCCACCAAGATGACGGAGCGGGGGCTGGTGGTGTCGCTCGCGAGCAGCGCCTTCTTCGACGCCGGGCAGGCCTACCTGCGGCCGGACGCGGTGCGCATCATGGCGAAGGTGGCCCGGACGCTCAAGCGAAGCCGCCGCAACATCTTGATCGAGGGTCACACGGACAACGTCCCCATCCGCACCCGCCAGTACCCCAGCAACTGGGAGCTCTCGACCGCCCGCGCCACCACCGTCGTCAAGTACATGATCGAGGCCCAGGGGCTCCCCCCGAACACGTTATCCGCAGCGGGTTACGGGGAATACAAGCCGATAGTGGCCAACGACACCGACGAGAACCGGGCCAAGAACCGCCGCGTCGACATCGTCATCCTGAAGGCCGACATCAAGGGCCAGCGGCCCGCCGGCCAGCTCTGACTGCCCTGGCGCCAATTATGTCGCGCGTGTGAGCCCCCCCACTGAACCGACCGATCACCGTGCCTGACGATGGGGACCGGTCGCCGAGCCTCGGCGAGGATTTGGAGCCATGGCAGAGAACCTCAAGAAAGACGGCAAGGAAGAGAAGAAAAAGGGCGGGATGTCGCCTGACCTCAAGTGGCTGGCGCTCGGCTTTGGCTTCGCGCTGACCACGGTGGGCGCGAGCTTCCTCGGCGTGCATTTCTATGTCTCCCAGTTCATGATCGCCAAGGCCCGAGCTGCAGCCGAGGAAGAAGCCAAGCTGCACAAGCCCAAGGTCCGGTCGGCGGGGCCGAGCGTGCCGCTGCTGAGCTCCCAAATCATCAACCTCAAGGGCGGCCGCTACCTGAAGTTCTCGATCGTGCTGCAGTACGTGCAGGACGACGCGCTGTGGCCGCCCGGAGGCGGCGGCAGCCACGGCGCAGCCAAGGTCGATCCGCTCGAGAAGTACGTGGCCTTCATGAAAGACGTCACGATCGAGACCATTGCGGGTTACAGCGCCGAGGAACTCAAGACCGACGCCGGGCGCTCCCGGCTGCGAGGCAAGATCCGCGACAACATCAACGCCCGGCTGAAGGAGGTCTTCGGGCCTCCGGACCCCCCGGCAGGCCACCACGCGCCTGCCGCCGCAGCCGAGAAGAAGGGCGGCGAGGCCCCGGCCGAGGAAGGCGAGGGGGGCGGCGGCAGCGACGGCGAGCACAAGGGCCCGCCGCCCCTGCCCGAGGTCATGAACGTCTTCTTCACCGAGTTCGTGGTGTCGTGAGCCCACGCGTGGCGTCAGCGGTGGCACCGGGGCGCCACCCCGTCCGGACAGGCCCGGGGAGGGCCCGGGTGGCCATCCATGGCTGAAATCCTTTCCCAGAACGAGATCGATGCGCTGCTATCAGCCCTCTCCACGGGGGAGCTGACGGCCGAGAAGGTGAAGGACGACGGGGGGCGGCGAGAGAAGAACGTCCGCCTCTACGACTTCAAGCGCCAGAACAAGTTCTCGAAGGAACACATTCGCACGCTCTCGATGATGCACGAGAATTTCGCGCGCATCCTGAGCACCGTGCTGTCGGCGCACCTGCGGATGGTGGTCCAGATCGAGGTGGCGTCGGTCGAGCAGCTGACCTACGATGAGTTCATCCGGTCGGTGCCCTCGCCGACGATCGTGAACATTTTCTCGATCGCCCCGCTGATGGGCAACTGCATCTTCGAGATCAACCTGGACATTGCCTCGGCCATCATCGATCGGATGCTCGGCGGCCCCGGGCGCGTCAGCCGGATGCGACGAGACCTCACGGAGATTGAGCGGGCCCTGGTGGGCACCATCATTCTGCGCGCCCTCGAGGCCTTCAAGGAGGCCTGGAGCTCCGTGGTGAAGGTGCAGCCCAAGCAGGAGTCGATGGAGATGAACCCCCGGTTCATCCAGATCGTCCCCCCCACCGACGTCGTGGTGCTGATCACCTTCGAGGCGAAGTTCGGAGACTCGTCGGGGCCGCTCTCCATCTGCATCCCCTTCGTGGTGCTGGAGCCGGTCATCCAGATGATCAGCTCGCAGATGATGTTCACGCTGGCCAAGCAGGAGCAACTGCCCGAGCACGCGCGGGACATCCGCCAGGGGGTCGAGGCCACCAAGATCCCCTTTCAGGTGTTGCTCGGCACTGCTGACCTGACGGTGGCGGATATCCTCAAGGTGGGGGTGGGCGACGTGATCCCGCTGTCATCCTACGTGGACGAGGACCTGCCGGTGCTCGTGGCGGATCGGTTGAAGTTCAAGGGCCGGCCAGGCCTGGTGCGGAACAAGCTGGCGGTGCAGGTCACCCGCGTCGTCGGCGACGAGGAAGTGGAAGACGAATGAGCGAGTCCACCCCGGGCGGCCTTGGCGGCCCCCTGACCGAGTCGGAGCGCAAGTCGTTCTCGGATCTCAGCAGCTACGCGTTGGGGGCTGCAGCCTCCACCATGACGATGTTGCTGAACAAGACGGTGGCGCTGGCCGTGGAGGAGGTCTCGGAGATCGAGCCTGTCGCCCTGGGCGCGGAGCATCCGGCCCCGGCGGTGCTGGTGACGCTCGACCTGCAGACAGGCTCGGACCACCCGCATCTCTTCGTGATGCAGCCGGCCGATGCCGCCGTGGTGTGTGACCTGATGATGGGGGGGGAGGGCACCTCCCCGGCAGCCGACCTTGATGAGGCGCAGCTCTCGGCCATCGGCGAGGCCTTCAATCAGGGCCTCGGCAACGCGGCGAACACCCTGAGCACCCTGATGCTGCGGCGCGTCACGATCACCCCCCCGCGCGTCACCGTCGGGCCGATCGCGAGCCACGCAGGCCTGCAGACGCTGGCAGCCGGCGGGACGCTGACGCTGGTGCGGCATCGCTTCACCCTCGAGGGCCTGGTGGACAGCGTGCTGCTGGAGCTGGTGCCCCATCACAGCGCCCGGGAGCTGGTGGAGATCTTGGTGATGGCGGCGGACAACCCGGAGGTGGCCCAGGCGGCGGGCCAGGTGGGGGGGCCGGTGGGGGCCTCCCAGGTCGCGGCCTCTCCGGCGCCCGCTGCGCCCCCGGCGCCTCCGGCCGCCTCCGCCTGGGCCGAGGCCGCGGAGGCGACCGTGCCCCGCTCGGCCGTCGCCGACATCGCCCCCTCTGCCGTGGCCGCGGCCACGGGAGGGGGGCTGCCCCCGATGGGGCTGACAGCCACCGGGCCCGCGGCGGCCCTCGCAGGGACCTTTCCCCAGCAGGACCCGGTCTCCGTCAAGGCTGCGCAGTTCGCGCCGCTCACCCGGCAGGCCGGGGGCGAAGGCCTGAGCGGCCTTGACCTGATCCTGGACGTCACGCTGAAGGTCACGGTCGAGCTGGGTCGGACGAAGATGCAAATTCGCGAGGTGCTCGATCTGGGCAAGGGGTCCGTGGTGGAGCTTGACAAATTGGCTGGAGAACCTGTAGACATGCTGGTTAACGGCAAGTTGATCGCAAAGGGTGAGGTCGTCGTCATCGACGAAAACTTCGGCATCCGGCTCACGGAAATCGTCAGCCCCCAGGAGCGCTTCAACAGCCTCAACCTCAAGTAGCGGTGAGACGCGGCGCCGGGCGTCGCCTCTCACGGAGGCCGCCCCAGGCATGTCCAAGATCCTTGTCGTCGATGATGCCGCGTTCATGCGGAAGATGATCAGGGACATCCTGGCGCGTAACGGCTTTGAGGTCTGCGCGGAAGCCGCCAACGGCCTCGAGGCCATCCAGCGCTTTCGGGAGCAGGAGCCGGATCTCGTCCTGATGGACATCACCATGCCCGAGTTGGATGGCATCACGGCCCTGCGGGAGATCCGGCGCACGCATCCGGCGGCCAGCGTCATCATGTGCAGCGCGATGGGACAACAGCAGCTGGTGGTTGAGGCCATCGAGCACGGTGCTCGCGACTTCGTGGTGAAGCCGTTCCAGGCGGACCGCGTGCTGGACGCGGTGCGCAAGGTGCTGGCCTGACGGGCCGCGGGCCCCTTATCCGCCCGGCACCTGACCCGGCCCCGTGCGCTTGCCGTTGGGGGCCGGGCGGCGGCGCCGATGAGACATCCGTCACAAGTTTCGCGCGGCGGATTTGTTATGTTGAAAGGCGTTATGTGTCAAGGACCGGTGGCCTGACCCCCGCTCGGCCCGCGTCGTGCGCACGACCCGGGGGTAGGGGATCCAAGCCGGTCGCTCTGGAAGCTCCTGTGGCGCCATTCACTCGCACCCTGCTCTTTATCGGGACGCTGACCGCTCTCTGGGGCGGCGGTGGGGCCGTGCTGCCCTCGGCCTTGGCCCAGACGGCCGGTGGGGCAGAGGGCTGGAAGGTCATGACCCCGGTCGACCTTCAGGCCGCCGCCGAGGCTGGCCTGCGCGACGCTGCGGGCGGGGGTGGGCCCCGCGCAGGGGGGGGCGGGCTGGCCGCTGGCGAGGGGGGGGGCCCGGGGCCGGAGGCCCTGCCCCCCGCGGAGCCCGCGGAGGCTGCCCCCTCCGTGCCCCCTCGCCCGGCTGCCGCCTCCACCGCGCGCCCGCGTCCGGCGGGGCCCGCCTACATGGCTGAGGACCAGCCCTTCAAGCTGCGTGACTACGAGGAGCCCAAGCTGGAGGCCGGAGCCCCCTGGTGGCAGCAGACCGGTGGCCTGATCGTGAAGCTGGTCATCGTGCTGGGCCTGATGCTCGCGGCCCTCGCCTTCGTGCGGAAGGTGGGGGGCGGCCGGCTGCCCATGGGGCTCTCCGGGGGACGGGGGCGCAACCTGATCGTGCTGGAGAGCACGAGCCTCGGCCCGCAGCACAGCATGCACCTGGTCAGCGTGGGGGGGGACCGCCTGATCGTCGTCGGGTCCTCGCCGCAGGGGCTCACGACCCTCGCCACCGTCGACGACCCGGCGCAGGCCGCCGTGCTCCTCGCCGCCAGCCGCGGCCAGAACACCAGCTTCAACCAGCTGTACGACCTCGAGAGCGTGATGCAGGGGCCGGGGGGGGACGCCTTTCGGGGTGCCCTGACCGACATGGGCCGCCGCGGCGGGTGGGACTGATGACCCGTGCCGGCTTCCTGCGCGTGGCCGGTGCGGCGGCCTTGCTCGCGGTCGTGGCGGCCGCGCCCGTCCTGGCCGCGCCCGTGCCCGTCCCCAACATCAACCTGGGCGTGAGCGGCTCCGAGGCTCCTCAGGACATGGCCGTGACGCTCCAGATCCTGGGGATGCTCACCATCCTGAGCCTGGCGCCGGCCATCCTCGTGCTGATGACGGCCTTCACGCGCATCGTCATCGTGCTGTCCTTCGTCCGGCAGGCCATCGGCACCCAGGTCATGCCCCCGAACCAGGTGGTCATCGGGCTGGCGCTCTTTCTCACCTTTTTTGTGATGGCGCCGGTGGGCAGCGACATCTACGCCAACGCCTGGAAGCCCCTCTCGGAGAAGGCCATCTCGCAGGACGTGGCGATCGCCCGGGCCGAGGCACCCATCCGGCAGTTCATGTTCCGGCAGACGCGGGAGAAGGACCTGGCGCTCTTCATCAAGATGGGCAACGTGAAGCGCCCGAAGCTGGCCCGCGACGTGCCCACCTACGTGCTCATTCCAGCCTTCGTCACGAGCGAGCTGAAGACGGCCTTTCAGATTGGCTTCGTCATCTACCTGCCGTTCCTGATCATCGACATGGTGGTCGCCAGCATCTTGATGTCGATGGGCATGATGATGCTCCCGCCCGTCGTCATCTCGCTGCCGTTCAAGATCATCCTGTTCGTGCTCGTCGATGGCTGGCACCTGCTCAGCCGCGCCCTCGTGGCAAGCTTCTCGTGAAGGGGGCCGGATGACCCAGACCGTCGTGCTCGAGCTCACGCAGAAGGCCCTCTGGCTGCTGCTGCAGCTGTCGATGCCTGCCTTGCTGCTCAGCCTCATCGTCGGCCTGGCGGTGTCGATCTTCCAGGCCGTCACCCAGATCAACGAGATGACGCTGACGTTCATCCCCAAGATCGTGACGGTCTTTGGCGCGCTGGCGTTCTTCGGGCCCTGGATGCTCAGCATCACGCTGGACTACATGACCCAGCTGATGGTGAACCTGCCCCAGTTCGCGAAGTGAGGAGGGCCGCGTGAACCTGTTCGCGGCCTTCCAGCTGCCCCCCCAGGCCCTGCTGGTGTTCCTGCTCGTGCTGGTCCGCGCGTCCGCCCTCTTCCTGGTGGCGCCCGTGCTCGGCAACGCCAGCGTGCCTGCCCGCGTCAAGGTGGGCCTCTCGGCCATGCTCGCGCTGATCGTCACCCCGGTGCTGCTTGACCAGGCCTTGCCACGGGAGCTGGGCAACTTCTGGTTCTTGCTGCCCGCCGTGCTCTCGGAGTTGCTGCTCGGGGTGATGATCGGCTTCCTGTCCCAGCTCTTCTTTGTGGCCGTCCAGTTCGCCGGACAGATGGTGGGCACCCAGATGGGCTTCGGCATGGCCAGCATCTTCGATCCGATGGCTGGCTCGCAGGTGTCGGTCGTCGGACAGTTTTACATGCTGCTCGGCGTGCTTGTCTTCCTGCTGCTCGACGGCCACCACTGGGTGCTGATTGCGCTTCAGAAGAGCTTCGTGGCGGTGCCGCTGGGCTCCTTCACCTTCGATGCACGGGCCTTGCAGACCGTGGTTGCGGCCTCGAACGACATGTTCTGGGTCGCGCTGATGATCATGGCACCCGTGCTCGGGGTGCTGGTGCTCGGGGAGGTGGCGATGGCCATCGTGGCCCGCATCCTGCCGCAGATGAATGTCTTCGTGGCCTCGTTTCCCGTCAAGATCGGGCTGGGCGTGATGACGATGGCGCTCTCCTTCCCCCTGCTCGTGGGCTACCTGGCCGGGCAGACGGAGCGCACCTTCGCCACCGTGCTGTCCATCCTCTCACCCTAGCGGACAGGAGGTGAGCAGGGCCTATGGCTGAGAACGGTGGCCAGGAACGCACCGAGAAGCCCACTCCCAGGCGCCTCGAGGAGGCGCGCAAGAAGGGCAACATCGCCCGCAGCATGGACGTCAACACGGCGGTGGTGCTGCTCGCGGCGATCGCCGGGCTGCGCCTGAGCTTCGGCGACATGGGGGGGACCCTGCAGGAGCTGGCGCGCGGCTCGTTCTCCTACTTCCCGCGCGAGGACCTGACGGTCGACGGGCTGCACCGGCTTTTTCTGGTGCTGGGGGCGCAGTTCTTCCAGATCATGGCCCCCTTCCTCGGCCTGCTGCTGCTGGCCGGGCTTGCCGCCAACTACCTGCAGGTCGGGGTGCTCTTCACGGCAGAGCCGCTGCGGCCGTCGCTCGAGAAGGTCAACCCCATCGCGGGCTTCAAGCGGGTGTTCTCCCGGCGATCGCTGGTGGAGGTGCTCAAGGCGATCTTCAAGATGATTGTGGTGGGCGTCGTGGCCTACAAGGCCATCGAGGCCCGCTACCCCGAGCTGGCTGGCGCCGTGTTGATGGACAAGGTGGGGGCTGCGATGCTCTTCGCCGAGCTTGCCTGGACGATCGGCTGGCGCTGCGTCCTCGCGCTCGCCGTCTTTGCGGCGTTCGATTTCTTTTACCAGCGGTGGGAACACGAGCGTGGCCTGCGGATGACGAAACAGGAGATCAAGGACGAGGCCAAGCAGGCGGAGGGCGATCCGCTGGTGAAGGGTCGCATCCGGCGCGCGCAGCGGGAGGCCGCGCGCCGCCGCATGATGACGGACGTGCCGAGCGCCACCGTCGTCGTCACGAACCCGACCCACGTCGCCGTCGCCCTGAAGTACGACCGGGAGGCGATGATGGCCCCGGTGGTGGTCGCCAAGGGCCTCGACCTGGTGGCCCAGCGCATCAAGCAGATCGCGGGAGAGGCGGGGGTGCCGATGGTCGAGAACGTGCCGCTGGCCCGCGAGCTCTACAAGCGCCTTGACATCGACGACGAGATCCCGGAGGACCTCTACGCCGCGGTGGCGGAGATCCTGGTCATGGTGCAGAAGCTCAACACCCGCCCCGGCAGCCTCCCCACGGCCGGGAACGGCCTGGAGATGCCCGCGGCGTTCGAGCCCTCCGGCCGGCGTTGATGGGGGCGGCCAGCCTCCGTCCCGGGCGCAGCGCTCGACGTGAGCCCCCCACGCGGGTATGTTCCCCGAGGAGCGTTTTTCCCCATGGTCTGCGCCGACTGCCGCGAGCCCATCACCGGCCGCTACCTCAAGGTGGGGCGCCTCACCTTCCACCCGGAGCACTTCCGCTGTCGGGCATGTGGACAGGTCATCGTGGGGGGCTTCCAGACGCATCAGGGGGCCTTCTTGCACCCTGCTTGCTTCGCTGAGCGCCACGCGCCGCGCTGCGGCGTGTGCGAGAAGCCCATCACGGACCGCTACGTCCAGCACGAGGGACGGGCCGTCCACGCCACCTGCTACGGCAAGCACTTCGCCGCGCGCTGTGACGTCTGTCGACGGGCGATCGTGGGCACCTGGTTGAAGGACCACTGGGGCCACGTCTACCACGCGGAGCACCAGCGGGAGTTCGCCACCTGCCTCTACTGCGGCCGTCTCTGCCACGACGCCATCGGGGGCGGCGGCGTGCGCTACGCCGATGGGCGGGCCATCTGCCGGCTGTGCCACCGCACGGCCGTCCACCGGGACGGCGACGTGGCCCGCACGGTGGCCGCCATCCGGCGGCGCATGGCGGCCTGGGGGGTGGACCTCGGGGCCATCGAGGCGCCCGTGCAGACGGTGGACCGCCACCGGCTCGGCCAGCTGCTCGGCCGCAGCCACGCGGGCATCAAGGCCGTCAGCGGCATCGCCGTGATGAACTGGGAGCGCCACGGCCGCGAGGTTCGGAACAAGCGGGCCACGATCTGTCTGCTGCACGGCTTGCCCCTCCAGTGGCTCGAGGGCACGGCGGCGCACGAGCTCATGCACGTCTGGAACTTTCACCACGGCCCGCCGCACGCCTTCGAGCTCGAGGAGGGCTCTTGCAACTACCTGAGCTACCGCGTGCACCAGGAGCAAGGCGGCGAGATGGCCGCGTATCACATCGAGAGCCTGATGAAGGACCCGCATCCTGCCTACGGGGTCGGCTTCCGGCGGGTGAAGCGCTTCGTGGAACGCCGGGGGTTCGACCAGCTGCTGCTGTTGCTGCAGCGCGCGCGGGATTTTCCGATGTTCGAGTGATTGCGGCGGTCCGCCTTGCCGGCGCGGTCCTTCCCCGCGGGGAGCCGGAGCGGTGGTCATGGGTCACAGCCCCGCGCCGGGCTCCCGTGTTATGTTCAGGCCGCGTCCCGCCCAGGAGGCCTGCTCGGCCCGTGTCGTCGGCGGGGCCGAGGGTACACCTGCACCATGGCCGTCAACCTGCAGCCGGCGCAGCCAGCCGGCCTCGCCGCCTTCTTGCGCTCGGGGGACCTTGTCCTCGCCGTGGTGATGGTGCTGGTCGTTGGCATGATGGTCGTGCCGCTGCCCTCGGCCCTGCTGGATCTGCTGCTCGTCACCAACATCACGCTGGCCCTCACGATGTTGATGGTCAGCCTGTACGTGCAGCGGCCGCTGGAGTTCAGCACCTTTCCGTCCCTGCTGCTGATCCTGACGCTCTTCCGGCTGTCGATGAACGTCGCGACCACCCGCCTCGTGCTGCTGAATGCCGAGGCGGGGCGCGTCATCGAGGCCTTCGGCACCTTCGTGGTGGGCGGCAACTACGCCGTTGGCGTCGTCATCTTCATCATCCTCATCGTCATCCAGTTCATCGTGGTCACGAACGGGGCCGGGCGTATCTCCGAGGTGGCGGCGCGGTTCACGTTGGATGCGATGCCCGGCAAGCAGATGGCCATCGACGCGGACCTCAATGCGGGCCTCATCACCGAGGCCGACGCCCGCAACCGGCGGCAGTCCATCCAGCGCGAGAGCGACTTCTACGGCACGATGGACGGTGCCTCGAAGTTCGTGCGGGGCGACGCGATCGCCGGCATCCTGATCATCCTCGTGAACATCGTCGGCGGGCTGATCATCGGCGTGCTGCAGCGCGGCATGAGCCTCTCGGAGGCGGCCTCGCGCTACACCCTCCTGACGGTCGGCGATGGCCTGGTGACCCAGATCCCCGCCCTCATCATCTCGGTGGGCACCGGCATCCTCGTCTCGAAGGCCGCCACGGAGGCCTCGCTCGGCAACGAGATCGGCGCCCAGGTGCTCGGGGATCCGCGGGTGCTGGGTGCCGTGGCTGCCATGATGGGGCTGCTCGGCCTCGTGCCCGGGCTCCCCAAGCTGCCGTTCCTCACGCTTGCCACCCTCGCGGGGGTGGCCGCATACGTGGCGAGCCAGACCCGCCGGCAGGCCGCCCTGGCCGCCGAGCTGGGCGCCCTGGCGCCCGCCGAGGAGGCCGAGGGGCCCAAGGGCCCCGAGAACGTCATGAACCTGCTGGCGGTCGACCCGATGGAGCTGGAGATCGGGTATCGCCTGATTCCACTGGTCGATGCCGCCCAGGGCGGTGATCTCCTCGACCGGATCACGATGATTCGGCGGCAGACCGCCCTCAAGATGGGCGTGGTGCTCCCACCAATCCGCGTCCGCGACAACCTGCAGCTCAAGCCCAAGGAGTACCGCATCAACCTTCGTGGCATCGAGATCGCGCGCGGCGACATCCAGATCGACCACTTCCTCGCGATGAACGCAGGCATGGCCGCCGGGCCCCTCGAGGGCATCCCGACCAAGGAGCCCGTGTTCGGCCTGCCGGCCTTCTGGATCCCGGAGTCGCGCCGCGAGGAGGCCGAGATCCTGGGCTACACGGTCTTCGACCCGAGTTCGGTGGTGGCGACCCACCTCACGGAGGTGGTCAAGCAGCACGCCGCCGATGTGCTCACGCGCCAGGACGTCCAGGCGTTGCTGACGAACATCAAGGCCGAGTATCCGGCCGTCGTCGAGGAGCTGACGCCTGGCCTGCTCACCGTCGGCGAGATCCAGCGGGTGCTGCAGAACCTCCTGCGGGAGCGCGTCTCCATCCGCGACCTGGTCCCGATCCTGGAGGCCCTCGCCAACTACGGGCGGCTCACCAAGGACAGCGACACCCTGACGGAGTACGCCCGGCAGGCCGTGGCCCGGGCCATCACCCACGCCCACCTGTCGGGCAGCGGGTCCTTGCAGGTCCTGACGCTCGACCCCGCGCTGGAACAGACGCTCGGCAACGCCGTGCAGCAGACGGATCAGGGGGCCTTCGTCTCGCTGGAACCCGGCGTCGCAGCGCGGCTGCTCAAGACCCTGCAGGCCCAGGTCGAGCGGATGCTCGCCAACGGCCAGCAGCCCGTGGTGCTGTGCTCCAGCAAGGTTCGGCTGGTGTTCCGGCGCCTCATCGAGCGCAAGCTTCCTCAGGTCTCGGTCCTCGCCTACAACGAGATCGTGCCCCCGCAGACCGAGGTCCAGGCCGTGGGCACCATCGGCCTCGCCTGAGCCCGGTCCGCCGCGAGGTCGATCACAGCGGAATGCCCGTGAAATGGCTATCCTGGGCGGGTACAAGGCGGGCGTACGCTGGAGGGACCGGCCCTCGCCCCCGGGAGGTGACGCCATGAACGTCTACGGCCTGCAGGCCATCGTGCCGACCCCGCCGCCTGGCCTTCAGGGGGCCTTCAGCAAGGAGGAGAAGCCCGAAGAGGACTTCATCAAGCTGATGGTGGCGCAGCTTCAGAACCAGGACCCGGAGAAGCCGATGGACGGCACGGCCCTGATCACCCAGCTGATGCAGATGAACGCAGCGATCGCCACGAACCGCATGAGCTGGCTGACGACGGAAAACCATCTGGTCTCGACGGCGGCCTCGCTGCTCGGCAAGCAGGTCCAGATCCGCACGCCCGCCACCGGGGAGGTTCACTCGGGGCTGGTCGCCAGCGTGGACTACAACGACGCCCGGCCGATGGTTGAGGTGAACGGCCAGCGGCATCCCGTCGAGAACGTCGTGCAGGTGCTCGGCGCCGGCTGACGCCCTCCCCCCCTCACCTGCGCCCCTGCCCGAGGAGCTCCCAGCGATGACCAGCCAGATGCACACGGCCGCCTTCAACACGATCCAGGCCGTGGACCAGTGGATGAAGGTGATTGGCCACAACGTCACGGGCTCCACCGTCACGGGCTTCAAGGGCAGCAAGGTGGAGTTCGGCGAGGTGCTCAACCAGCAGCTGCGGGGCTCGGCGAGGCCGACGGACGGGTATGGCTCCGTGAACGCCGTGCAGCGGGCGGACTCCGGCATCCGGGTGCTGGGCACCACCACGGACTTCCGGCAGGGCAGCATCGTGCAGACGGCCAACCCCCTCAACCTGGCCATCGACGGCGACGCCTTCTTCGTGCTGTCCCGCCGACCCGTCGCGTCGTCCATCGAGGACCTCGTGTTCACCCGCAACGGGAACTTCAACATGGAGTTCTTGCGGGGAGATCTGCCTGGCACGGGCACCTGGCGCCTGGTGAACGAGGAAGGCTACTTCGTGATGGGGTACAACTCCCCCGTCGACCCCAACCTGAGGCCCTTCGGCACCCCGCCGGAGGAGGGCTCGGGCACCGACCTCGGCGCCTTCACCACGGTGGTGACGAACGGGGTCAACCCGCCGCTGGGCCTGGGCATCCAGAACCTCCAGCTGGACCTGGTGCGCAACCCGGACGCGGGCGGGAACCTCACCTTCGATGCGCGTGGGATGTTGCTGCTGCGCGGCGGTGCGCCGCGGGATCTGGCCAACAACCAGGCCAACATGCACGTCGCCCTCGCCAAGTTCGCCAACGTCCAGGGCCTGGTGCGCGATGGCGGGGGCGCCTACTTCCGCTACGGCGACGTGGCGGGCCAGATCTTTGCCGGCACTGCGGCCGTCGACACCCCGGGGCGGGTCGTCGGAGGCTCCAACCAGCTGCGCGCGGGCGCCCTCGAGAGCGCCAACACCTCGATCAACACGACCCTGCCGGAGATCACGCTGGCCCAGAAGTCGTTCGCCGCGACCAGCAAGCTCGTCACCGTCGGCAACACCCTCATCGACGACGTCAACCAGCTCGTCAAGTGATCGGCTGCAGCGCCCCTCCACCCCGCGCATCTGGTAAGATCGGCTTACAGAACGCGAGAAAGGGGTGGGTCGGTTGTCCGAGGCCGGGGTCGGGGTTCCGTCAGGCGCGCCTCGCGGGGGCGTGGCTTCGGGCGATGAGGCCGTCATCACGACGGCGCCGGCCGACTACACGTTCGAGCTGAGGGGGCTGTACCTGCTGCATGCCCGGCTCGCTGAGTCCCTCGGGCTGGTGCAAGACGAGTACTTCGTTTTCCCGCAGACCCTCTGGCAGGTGACGGCGGTCGAGACGACGCCCTTCCGCCAGCTTGACCAGAAGTACGGCGAGAACGCCTGGTGGGGCGTGATCGACTTTGCCGAGCAGCAGGGGGGGGGCTTTGCCTTCCTGGACCACCAGGCCGTGGCTCTCGTGACGGGCATCGGAGAGGAAGACCTGGCCGACGAGGCTGGGGCCCAGCAGGTGGAACAGTGGTTCTTGCACCTGGGAGCTTGCTTCCAGGATGCCTGGGCCGAGGCGGCCGGTTTTGACGTCCAGATCTTTCCCAGCCCATCAGCGCCGCCCATGTCCGACCTGCAGGGGATGTTCCCGGGCCTCAACATGAACACCCCGGTCGTGACGACGGCCTTCCGGGTGGTGCAGCCCGGCCAGCCCTACACCGCGCGCGTGGTGGTCGGCATCCCGCAGGCCTTCCTGCTGGCCCTCGGCCAGAGCCTGCAGTCGCTCGGGGAGGTGACCTACGGCGTGCACGACACGACCCACTTCTACGAGCGGTTCTCGCACATCGAGGAGGTGCCGGTGCCGGTGTCCGTGCAACTCGGCACCGTGGCCCTCACGGTGGGAGAGCTGCAAAGCATCGAGCCGGGGGACGTCTTGGAGCTTCCCGCCGCGCTGGGGGAGCCCCTCACGGTGAAGGTGGGGTCCCTTGAGCTGCGCGGGCGGCCAGGCACCACCCAGGACGGCAAGCGCCTGGCGGTCCAGATCACAGGAGCCAGCGGATGACCACGGCGCTGCGTCGTCCTGCCCCCCCCGAGATCAACTTCTGGCCCACCCAGCTCTTCCTGGTGATCGGGCTCCTGCCGCTCGGCATGCTGTTCCAGTTCTGGTTCCGCAGCGGCACCGGGCTGCATCCGATGCTGGTGGGCTTCACGCTGTTCGGGGTCCTGAGCTTCGCGCTCGCGCTCAACTACCACCTGTTCTACCGCCAGCACCGGCCACGCAGCGCCCTGGTGCCGCCGGCCTTCTGGAAGGGCATGCTGGTGGCGGCTTTGCTGGTGCCGGTGGGGGCCTACAACATGCTCGCGACGTCGCTTGGCGTGAGCCTCACCCTGTCGCCCGGCCCCCGCATCGAGGCCGAGCAGCTGCCGGTCGTCATCGCCAAGGTGGTGGGCACCGCGCTCACGCCTGGGCAGCTCACGCCGCTCAAGTTGGAGCGCCGCAAGGCGCTGGAGGTGCGCGGCGACCGCTGGTTCAAGCGCCCCCCGTACATGCGGGGCGCGTTGTGGGGGGCGCTGGGGTATGCCGTGCCCTTCGCGGTGCTGGGTGCCCTGCTGGGCTTGATGCGCAAGGAGCTGGCGGATCCCCGAGACGAGCACCTCGGAGAGGGCCTGGGCGCAGCCCTCGTGCGGGGCGCGGTCGGGCACTACTACGGCATGGGCGTGGGCTTCGCGCTCGGGGCCCTGCTCATCGGCGTGGTCCGCACGCTGTTCCCGGCACCTGGCGTGGCCCCGGACGAGGTGCGGCACTTCCTGTTCGCCCTGGGGGCGGGCACCAACCCCAACACGGCCTTCACCTACGCGTTCTCGACGGGCTGCATGTTGGCTGGGGCGTTCGCGCTGGTGGCCAGGCAGCTCGACCTGACGGCCGGGCTTTCGGACCCGAAGGCGCCTGAACTCACGCGCCCGGTGGAGATCTTGGTGCCGGAGGTGCCGGAGACCGAGCCCGTCGCCTTCGATATGGGAGCCGTGCGCGCGGAGAGTCAGACCCTGCTGCGGCAGTTTCAGGGCCAGCTCAGGGGCCTGCTCGCGGACCCGCAGTGGGAGTACGAGCGTTACGACATGCCGGCCGTGGGAACCCTCGGCCAGCGCCCCGAGCCCGAGGCCACCCATGTCCTGTCGGCTCGCCTGCCCGCCGGGGAGGAGGAAGGGCCCACGGCCCTCGGCAGCCTGAGCAACGTTTACGTGCCGATCGTGGCAGAGCTCGGCAAGCTCGAGCTGCCGGCCTTCGACTGGCTCGGGCTGGCCGAGGGGGCCGTCCTGGAGCTTCCCAAGACCCCCGACGGGACCGTTCAACTGACCGTCGCGGGCAAGCCTGTGGGGCGTGCCAAGCCCCTGACCGTGAACGGCTACAAGGCCGTCAAGCTCGTCGGGCTCCGGCAGCCCCTCGAGACCCTGCTCAAGACGCCGTGAGGAGCCCATGACCCAGCGCCAGACCGTCAGCCCCGTGCGCTTTGCCCCCCTTTCCGGCGGGGGCATCGAGATGGAGCCCAACTACGAGCTGCTGCGCGAGCTCAAGCTGGAGGTCATGGTCGAGCTCGGCCGGACCAGCATCCCCCTGAGGCAGGTGCTGCAGCTGGGGGAGGGCACCAACATCGAGCTCGAGCAGCTGGCGGGGGAGCCCGTCAACCTGACCATCGGTGGCAAGATCGTCGCGCAGGGGGAGGTTGTGGTCATTGGCATGACCTTTGGCATCAAGATCACCCAGGTGTTTCACGGCGAGCTCCGGGGGGCGATGCAAGGTGGTTGAGGCCGCCGTGCCCGCCACCCGGGCTGCCTCGGAGGAGCTTCCCCCGGAGGTGCACCCCGTCGCACCCGAGCTCCCGATCGGGGCCTTCCTGGTGCAGTTCCTGCTGGTCACCCTGCTGATGGGGGCAGTGGCCTACGCGGCGCTGCGCGTGGTGCGCGATCGTTTTCCCGGCCTCGGTCGGGCCCTGCACCGAGGCGGGCGGTCGCTGCGGCTCGTGGACCGCGTCGCGCTCGATGCCCAGCGTGCCGCCTTCATCGTGGCGGTCGGCAGCCGCCACTGGCTGCTGGCTGCCAGCGGGGATCACGTCACGACCGTTGCCGAGCTGTCCGCCGACGACCTCGGCGTGTCATTCGCCACGCTGGTGGCGCAGGAGGGGCAGCCTGATGCGCAGGCGTGACGTCATTCGATGGGGCCTCCTGGTGCTCGCCCTGGTCGTCCTGGTCAGCCTGGGGGCCGACACGGCCTGGGCGCAGGCCGCGCCCAAGGTGCCGGACGCGCGCACCTTGCTGAACAGCCTTGACCTCAAGGCCCCCCTCCAGTCCCCCGGGTTCTCCACCCCCATCCAGCTGATGGTGCTGCTGGCCGGGTTGACGCTGCTCCCATTCCTCTTCATCGCCACCACCCCCTTCATCCGCATCGTGGTCGTGCTGGCCTTCCTCAAGCAGGCCACGGGGCTGCAGAACGTCCCGCCAGGGCAGGTCATCATCGGCATGGCGCTGTTCCTCAGCATGTACGTGATGGCCCCGACGTGGGGGAAGGTCAACCAGGACGCCGTGCTGCCCTACCTGAACAACCGCATCTCGCAGCAGCAGGCCCTCGACACCGGGGTGAAACACATCCAGGGGTTCATGATCAAGCAGACCAAGGAGCCGGAGCTGGCCTTCTTCCTGCGCCTCGCCAAGCTGCCGGACCCTCGCACGCCCGCCGACGTGCCGTTCCACGTGGCCACGCCGGCGTTCATGATCAGCGAGGTTGCCACGGGCTTCAAGATCGGCTTCATCGTTTACCTGCCCTTCATCATCGTCGACCTGGTGATCACCAACGTGATCATGGCTCTGGGGATGCAGCAGCTGCAGACGCAGATGGTGGCCCCTCCGTTCAAGGTCATGATCTTCTCGCTGGCCAACGGCTGGCAGCTGCTCATCGAGGCCCTCGTGCGCAGCTTCCGCGTGTGATGGCGGCAGGGGGCGCGTCCACGTGACCACTGGCTTCATCGTGACCCTGATCACCCAAGGCGTCGGCATGGTGCTGTTGCTGTCAGCCCCGATGCTGGTGGTCAGCCTGATCGTCGGCTTCGTGGTCGCGCTGCTCCAGACCATCACCTCCATCCAGGAGCAGACGCTGTCCTTCGTGCCGAAGGCGCTTTCCGTGCTCCTCGTGCTCGTGCTGGTGACGCCGTGGATCCTCAGCACCGCTGTGAGCTTCCTGCGACAGCTCTATGCCCAGATCCCGGTCATCGCGAACTGACGCCATGGAGGTCCTCGTCGCCTGGCTCTCGGCCACCGTTCCCACGTTCTTGCTCGTGTTCGCGCGCACGGGAGGCCTGTTCCTGCAGGTGCCCGTGTTCTCCAGCAGGGTGCTGCCGGGGCCGCTCAGGGTCGCCCTGATGATCGCGATCAGTGTGCTGGTGATGTTCGCGATGCCGGCCTACGTGCGGGTGCCCGACATGCTGTTCGCGTTCATCATGTTGCTGATGCAGGAGATCCTCGTGGGCGGCCTGATTGGCTTTGCCTCCAGCATCGTCTTTCTGGCCGTTCAGTCGGCGGGAGAGCTGGCCGGCGTGCAGTCGGGCCTCAGCGCCGCGAGCGTCCTGAATCCCTTCACGCGATCGAACGTCAATGCCTTCGGCACGCTCTTCTTCAACTTTGCCCTGCTGGTGTTCCTGGTGACGGGCGGCCACCTGTGGATGCTGGGGGCCTACGTCCAGAGCTTTCGGCTCGTGCCGCTGGGCACCTTCGTGCTCACGCCCGACGTCGCCAACCAGCTGATCCTGATGTCGGGAGCCTTCCTGACCCTCACCATCCAGCTGGCGCTGCCCATCGTCACCGTCGTGATGCTCGCGGACCTCGGCGTCGGCTACGTGAGCAAGGCCTCTCCCCAGGCCAGCTCGCTGACCCAGGACCTGATCCTGGTCACGAAGCCTGCGGCGGGCATGGCCATGGTCGTGATGCTGCTCCCCAACTTGATGACGCTGACCTACCAGCACACCGAGAAGATGATCGCCGATCTGGAGGCCCTGCTGCGGGCCTCGCAGCCGCCCGGCCAGGTGCGCTAGGGCACCGATCAAGTCATGAGCGCGCGTGGATGGCGACGGGCTGGCGTCCGGGGGCCAGGAACGACGAGGGAGCGTGCCCGGAGGCACGTGACCGAGGAGTGACGACGTCCCTGGGCGTCAGAACGAGTCAGCCGCCGGGCGACGACTTGATTGGTGCTCCAGGGCACCGATCAAGTCATGAGCGCGCGTGGATGGCGACGGGGCCGCTTCAGAGCTCCAGCGGGGGCCTCTCCTCGTCCGCCTGGCGGGCCGGGGGCGTGGAGGGGGCTGCCGGGCGCGGCCCTGGCCTCGCGGCCGCCGAGCGGTCGGCGCGCCACTCGAACACCTCATCGAGCAACGAGCGTCGAGGCGGGGCGGCGGCGGGCTGCTGGGGGGACGGGGGGGCCGGCCGCGGGGTGGGGCTGGCGGGCCCGGCGTCCGGCGCCAGCAACTTGATGAAGCTGCTGGTGTCCGAGCCGGACATGGTGGCAAACAACTCATCCAGGCTGATGGCCCGCTCCGGCCCGACCACGGGGGGCTCCCCGGCCGAGGGCGCGGGGCGACGCACGGGTGGGGGGCTGGCGTCCAGGCTGGCGAACAAATCTGCCAGCGCATCCGCGCGGGCCTGGCGAGCCTCGCTGCCGGGGGTGGGGGGCTGCGGGGCCGGCTGGGGCGGCCGCCCGGGGGACGGCGTGCGCGTGGGGGGACGCGAGGTGTCCAGGTTGCCGAGGAAGGCGCTGAGGGCGTCTTGGGCTGGTGCGGCGTCCGGGGTGGCCGGCGAACCGGCCGCCCTGGCGGGGGGCGTGGCGACGCTGGGGCCCAGGGTGCCCAGGAAGTCGCTGAGGGTCTTGGCTGCGGGTGCCTCGGGGGGCGCTGAGGCGCCCGGGGGCGGGGCCACCGCTTGACCCTGGCCGGCACCCAAGCTGCTCAGGAACTGGTCGAGCACGCCTGGCGTCCCGCCTGGTCCAGCTGGAGGCCCCAGTCCCGCACCGGCGGATGCCGCAGCGGGAGGCGGGTTCTCTTGGACCGGGGGAGGCTGGCGCCCTTCCAGGGGCAGGGCGCGAGGCGCGTCAGCGGGGCGGAGGTCCCGCGTGGCGGCCGACGCGGAGCCCGCGGGCGTGGCCCCGGCCGGGCCCGGGGTGGCAGGGGCAGCCGCCGGAGGCTTGCTGCGGGGGGGCGAGGGCCTCGCGGGGGCGGCCGTTGCTGGGCTGGGTGGCGCCGCAGGCGTCTCGGGGGGAGCTGGTTCCGGGGCGGGGGCCGCCGAGGGCGTCCCCGGCGGGGCTGGTTCCGGGGCGGGGGCCGCCGAGGCTGTCCCCGGCGGGGCTGGTTCCGAGGCGGGGGCCGTCGAGGCTGTCCTCGGCGGGGCTGGTTCCGAGGCGGGGGCCGTCGAGGGCGCGACGGGCACGGCCTCTTCCAGGGGCGGTGCCGGCGTGGGGCGCACCCGCTCTCCCCAGCGTGGCCTCCGCCCCCCCGCCGCCGCGACCGCGCCCTCTCCCAGCCAGCTGAACAGTGCCACCAGGGGGGCCGTGGCCTCATCCCCCGTGCGCGCCTCGTATGTCCCCTCCGGGTCCGTCGCATGCCGCGTCCGGCAGGCCGCGCAGAACAGCTGCCCGGAGGTCGAGGGGTGCAGGCAGGCCGGACAGCGCATGCGCGGGTACTCTGGGGCGAACGGGGAGAGGAGGTCTCGTGGCGCGCGCGTCGTGGCGTCCGCTACAATAAACGTCACGGCCCGGCCGGGGCGCTGAGCGCCCGGCCAGCGCTTGCCGGACCCGGCCCCCATTATACCCGTCGGACCCGCCGTGAACGTTCTCTCCACCCAGAGCCTGCGACGCGTGATGGCGATCGCCCGATGTGACTGGCTGGGCTTCCACCGGCAGGGCGCGTGGGCGGGCGGCGCCAGCGCCGTCGCGGCCGCGGGGAGCCTTGCTGCCCTCGGGGTGCGCGGCGACGCCGAGGGCGGGCTCGCCTTGCTCGAGCTCACGATGCTGCTCACCAGCGTGGGGGGCGCCCTGCTGGCCCTGGTGCTGGGCTCCCAGGTCGTGGCCCGGGAGTGGCGCGACCGGACCTGGATGATCGTCCTGGCTCGCCCCGTCTCTCGGGGGGAGTTCCTCGCCGGCAAGTTCGTGGGCGTGGCCCTCGTCCTCGGGGAGGTCGCGCTCGCGGCCACGATCCTCGTGCTGGCCCTCATGCTGTGCGGCGCACCCTGGGTGCCGCTGGCGCCGTGGCTGTGTCTGGCGCTGTGGGCGAAGTGGTGCCTGGCTGCTGCGCTGGCGGTGCTCTTCGCCTGCCTCACGTCGGGCACCCTGGCGCTGCTGTATGCCAGCACGCTCTACGTGCTCGGTCACGCGGGAGGCCTGGTTCGGACCTTCGCGGAGTCGGAGGTGCACCTGAGCCTGTTCAACCACTGGGGCGGGCTCCTGTTCTACCACCTCCTGCCCCACTTCGAGGTGTTCGAGCACCGGCTCGGCAGCCTGGGCGCCGGCTGGGACTGGGCCCGCTTCGGGGCGACCTTGGGCTATGCGGCGGCGCTCGGCACGGCCTGGCTGGCCTTGGCGCACCTCGCCTGGGAGGGACGGGAGCTGTCGTGAGGGGCGGGGCGTTGCTCGTGGCGGTGGGGGCCTGGGCCCTGGCGATCGGGCTGCTGCGTTGGCAGGACGCGCGGACCCCGTTCGATGCCCGGCTCGGGACCCCTCCGACACGGGTGCTGCTTGGGGTGGCCTCCGGGTTCGAGAACCTCCTGGCGGATGGGCTGTACCTGCAGTTTGTTCAGCACTTCGGCCGGTGCCTGGCCCAGCGTCGGGCCATCGACGAGGCCTGGCCCTGGCTGGAGCACCTCACCCGCCTGGACCCCGGCTTCGAGGGGGCCTACGCCCTGGGCTCGATGGCGCTCGGGGATGCGGGCGACATGCCGGCCCTCGAGCGCCTGTGGGACCGGGCGACCGCCCACCGACCCCGCAGCTGGGGGGTCGCCTACGAGGCAGGCATGCACCTCTTCCTGTTCGGGTCCGGGCCGGCTCAGTACCGGCGTGCAGCGCGCCACTTCCACCAGGCAGCCTCCCTCCCGGGGGCGCCGCGCCAGGCCCATGAGATGGAGGCCCGCATGTACCAGGTGACGGGCCAGCGGGAGCTCGCCATCGCCCTCTGGCGCCAGACCTTGCGGTCGTCACCCTCCGCGGAGGCCCGGCAGGTCGCGGCCCGCACGTTGCGCGAGTGGGGCGTGCCCCTTGACGGGGGAACGTCGCGGTGACGAACATGGCGCCCGGGCGTTACACCGACGCACCGGACCGGTATAAGGAGGGGGACCCCGCTCGGGCACACCCGCCGGCGGTCCCGACCACGCGGCCCACGGAAGGCTGCCCCCTGGTCACCACCCTCGAAAGGAGCTCGTTCTTCATCATGCAACGGCGTCAATTGCTCACGAACCGACAGGGCTTCACCCTCGTCGAAGTGGCCCTCGCAGTGGCCGTGGGTCTGATCGTCATCGGCGGTGCGATCCTGGCTTTCAACGCGGTCAAGGAGAACGCCAACAACTCCAATGCTCAGAACCGCGTGCTCAGTGCCGTGACCCTGGTCGAGGAGTTTGCGGGCAGCAACAACGGCCGCTACCCGACCTCGGCCGCGACGGGAGGCACCTTCCAGGCCTTGTGGGCCTCGAAGCACCCGGACGACAGAACCACCAACCCCTGGGGCGGCGCGACCGGTGACGCCACCGATGGTGCCATCGAGATCGACGCGTGCGACTTCGGCAGCGCCTCGGAGCCCACGACCGCGACGGACACCACCGCCGCGCTGCAGATCGGGGCAGGGGCGGCCAACGCGGCCAATGCGGCGAACCTCATCTACGTGAGTGCCACCGCTGCGGCGACCCCGTGGGCGGCCATCAGGCAGCAGAACACCATGACGATCCTGACCGTCAAGAACTACGCGGTCGGCATCTGTGACAAGAATGGCGTGCCCTGGTGGTCCGCCAAGTGCACGAGCAAGTAGACCCCCTGAAGGGTCTTCGCTGGCGGGGCCGACACGCGTCGTCCCCGCCAGCCTGCTTTCCGGGGGCCGCAGGCCGCGTGTTAGCCGGGTCACGGCCCGAGGTTGCCCCCTGTGGTTGAATGGTCGCACTCCCTCGCCCTTGAGGCCTGCTGCACGTGCTCACTCGATTTCCCCTTGCTCTGGCAGTGGCGCTGACCGCCCTGTGTGCGGCCGGGACGCCGGCGGTGCCCGCGCGGGCCGCGGAGCAGCCAGAGGTCGTCGCCCTGGAGCCGCAGGCGATCCGGGTGCCCGGTGGCCGCCAGCGGGTGACGCTCCGCCTTCGCCAGACTCCCCTGGCGGAGGCCTTGCGGCTGATTGCCACCCGCCACAGGCTCAGCTTCTCGATCGGCTCCGACGTGGCTGGCACGGTGAATACGGACTTCTACAACGAGCGGCTCGACCGCATCCTGGAGGTGCTGGTCAGCACCAACAACGTCCACGTCCGCCGTTTCGGCACCACCTATATGTTCTCCGGCTCCCCCCGGGCGGGCCTGGGAGGGGTGCGGGTGTTCCAGCTCAACTACGCCTCGGCCTCGGAACTGGTGAAGATCCTGCAAGATGCGCTCACGGCCTCGGGCCTCGGGGGCCTCGGTGGGGCGGTGGCGGCTCAGGCTCCGGCGGCTCCCGCTGCCCCCGGAGCGCCTGTCGCGACGGCGGTGGCGGGGGGGATGAGGGGCCCCCTGCTGACGGCGGATCCGCGTTCGAACGCGATCATCGTCAGTGGCAACGCCTACCTTCAGGAGCAGGTGGCGCGGCTTGTCGCGCGCCTGGACCGGCCTCACTCGCATCGCCTGTTCCGGCTGAACTACATCAAGGCGGAAGAGGCGGCGAGCCTCCTCACGGGCAGCCTCTTCGCCGGGGCCCAGAACACCGGCGTCAAGTTCATCCCGCTGACGCGTGAGAACGCGCTGATGGTGGTGGCCTCCGGGGAGGATATCCGGCTGGTCGAGGAGGTGATCCGCAAGGTGGACCGCCGCCTGAGGCAGGTGATGATCGAGGTCCGCCTCGTGGAACTGGCGGGCACCTCCAACAGCTTGCTCGGGGTGACGTTCGACGCCCAGTCCGGCACGCTCACGGGCGGGTGGCAGCCTGCCACGGGGCTCGACCTCGCCTATGCGCCGCTGCAGGAGGCGCTCTCTCAGCTGCGCGTCAAGATCAACGCCCTGCTGCGGGACAACAAGGCCCGGCTGCTGGCTTCACCGTCGCTCGTGGCGATGGATTCCAAGGAGTCCCGCATCGAGATCACGGACGACATCATCGAGAAGGTGCTGATTGAAACCACGGTCAACGCCAACAACATCTTCACGCGCCAGAACGTGACGCTCGGCACGGCTGGCGTCACGCTGGCCATCACCCCGAAGATCAACCCCGATGGCTTCATCTCGATGAAGGTGGACCCCACCATCTCCTTCATTCGGGAGACGGTGCGCGGGGCGACGAACGCCGAGATCCTCGCCACGCTCAAGAGCTCTCGCAAGCTCTCCACGCCGGAGGTTCGCGTCCGCGACGGCGAGACGCTGGTCATCGGGGGGCTCAACCAGGAACGCACCACCGAGACGGCCGACAAGGTGCCCTTGCTCGGTGATCTTCCCTACCTCGGGAGCGTGTTTCGCCGCACGGACATCACCAAGACCACCACCGAGCTGCTCGTGATGATCACGCCGCGCGTGGTGGTGGAGAAGGACCCGCCCGCCAAGCCGCCTGCCGCCGCCACGCCCGCCAAGCCGACGACCTGACGACGCCCCTCAGGGCGTCGCGGTCGCGCTCGAAGTGGGCGAGGGGCTCAGGGCAGGCGAGGCCGATGGCGTGGCGCTCGCGTCCACCGCGCCCTCCGCGGCTGCCGGCAGCGCGAAGCCCCCGCCCACGCCGCCGCTCGGCAGCGGTGACGGCGAGGAGCCAGCCAGGGCCTCTGCCAGCAAGTTCAAGCCGGTGGCGAAGACCACGGGCAGCGTGCGGCTGATGCGGAGCTCGGCCTGGTCGTCGGCAACCAGGGGATCCAGGTCACGGGCGGTGAGCTCCACCGTCAAGGTGCCACGCAGCCCGAAGGTTGCAGGCTCGGCGGCCCGCAGCTTGGCAATCGCGGCAGAGGCATGGGTCATCGGGATGCGCGGCAGGGCCAAGCTCTGGGTCCGCAGCCCCAGCTGGACGTCCACCACCTGGTCCGGCGGGGACTCCACCCCCTCCAGCTGCCACCTCACCCGCAGCTGACGCAGGAAGAACAGGGGCTGCCGCGAGACCCGCACCTGGCTCACCGTGCCCGTGAGGCTCGTCATCGGCTCGGTGGTGAGGATGGCCTCTGGCACGTCCACCGTGGTGGTGGTCGCCACCGTCAACACCGGGTCCGCGTAGGCGTAGACGTGTGCCACGGTGTTGTTCGCGCCCAGCACGTCGCGGGTGTAGAGGCCGGGCGTCTTGTAGGCCCGGATGGCGAGCTGGAAGGCCTGAATGTCCGCGAGCGACGTTGGCGTGCCCACCCACTCCGTGCGCACGAAGGCGTCCACGTCCCTGAAGTAGAGCTTGGGCAGGTCCGCGGTCTGCGCGTTCGTGAACCAGGGCTTGCAGGACAGCAACACGGCGGACGCGAGGACCAGCAAGGGCCGGAGGGGACGGGTGGCGTGCGGCATCAGAGGCTCGGTGGAACAGGGACGGTCGGCCCCCGCCTTATACCCCGCTGCAGCGGCCTCTGGCAGGGCCGGCGCGGTTTAAACCTGGGGCCGAGGGGGTACGGCACGGAAGGGGCGCCGGCTGCAGGAAGGAACCTTGCCAGTCTTCGAGGCCACGTTCAAGGACGCCAGCAACCGGTACGTCCGCGAGCGCGTGACGGCAGAGTCCGAGCGCGCGGCGCGGACCCAGCTGCGCGGGCGCGGCTACATGCCGCTCGAGATCAAGCCTGTCTCGCGGCTCACGTTGCTCGTGGAGCGGGTCCGGACGTCCGTCGCGAAGGCGGGCCCCAGCCAGGAGCGCCGCGCCCAGGATGCCACGCAGCGCAAGGCCGAGGTGGACGCCCTGCGCGCCACCATGGGCCAGGCCCGCTACTACCGCTACGAGGCCGTCAACGACGACACCCGGGAGGTCGTCACCGGCCTGTTGAAGGCCCACAGCCCGCGCGAGGCACGCCAGTTGTTGCGCGATCAGCGCCTGATTCCAAAGCTCATTCGGGTCGACTGGCTCGGGCAGTTCAAGGCTGCACAGCAGCAGGCCGGGCCCCAGGCCCGGGAGGCCAAGAGCTTCGCGCAGACCGACTTTGAACGGGTCTGGGAGCGGCTTTTCCCGCCCAAGGTCTCGCAGAAGGACCTCACGCTGATGGCCCAGCAGCTGGCGGCCATCACCCAGGCTGGCTTGCCGATCGTGCAGGCCCTGCACCTCCTGCGGGACACCATCCAGAACAAGCACCTGCAACGCATCGTCACCGAGATGATGGAGCAGATCACCCAGGGCGTGTCGCTCGGGGAGGTCATCAAGGGCTACCGGGACGTGTTTCCCCCGCTGTTCATCGAGCTGGTCGACATGGGGGAGGTCACGGGCAACCTCGATGAGAACATGAAGCGCCTGGCCGACTACATGGCCCGCCAGCTCGAGCTCCAGCAGAAGGTGAAGGGAGCGATGACCTACCCGACCATCGTGCTGGGCATCCTCGTGCTGATCGTGACGGGGTTGATGATCTTCATCGTGCCCACCTTCATCAAGCTGTTCGCCGATTTCAAGGTCGAGCTGCCCCTGCTGACCCGCATCTTGCTTGGCATCAGCCACTTCATGACCCACGACTGGCCCTACTTCTTCGGCATCCCACCCTTGCTGTGGGCCTGGCGGCAGGCCTCGCGCACGGCCCTGTACAAGTACGTGTGGGACAAGGTCGAGTTCAAGCTGCCCCTGGTCGGGGGGCTCTTTTACAAGGTCACGCTGACCCACATGCTCAACAACATGTCCATGTCCATCCGCTCGGGGCTGACGATGGTGCGGGCGCTCGACTCGCTGCACGAGAACACCGCGAACCATGTCCTGAAGGAGAAGATTGCCGAGATCAGCGAGAACGTGAAGGTCGGGGCCAGGCTGGGCACGGTGGTGCTGGCGGCAGACATCTTTCCGCCGCTCGTGAACCGCCTCATCGCCGTGGGGGACGAGACGGGGGCGATGGATGAGATGCTGCAGCGGGCCTCAACCTACATGGACAACGAGGTCGAGCAGGCGGTGAAGACCCTCACCTCGGCGATCGAGCCTGCCATGACCCTGCTGCTCGGCGGCACGGTCATGTTCATCGTCGGGGCCCTGTACTTCCCGCTGATGGGCATCATGGGGGGGCCCAAACATTGAATGGAGTGACGCGCATGCCCACCCTCACCCGCCCGGGGTTCTCGCTGGTTGAGGTGGCGCTGGCCATCAGCGCAGGCCTGGCCGTGGTCGGGGCGAGCGTCTTCGCCTACACGCAGATCGCAGCCTCGGCACGCCTGGACAACGCGCAGATGATGGTCGGCACCATCAAAACCAACATCCAGATGGACAAGTTTCGCCTGGGGACCCCCCCGCCTGCGGCCGCGACGCCGTCCCCCTACGCCTCGAGCTTCGGGATCGAGCTCAACACCGACTCCGTGGGCCGCCCGTACTTCCCGAACGCCTCGCCCGGGGCGATGCCCGCCGATCCCGTCACGCTCAACAACGCCGTGCTGCCCTATGACGCCACCGCCTCCCCCGTGCCCCTCACCGCCGGCGCGCCGACACCGCAATGGGACAACCCGGTCTTTCTCAGCCCGGGGCCCTCGCCGGGGTACGGCAACGGTGGCTGGCTCTACGATGAGGGGACGGGCAGCTTCCGGGCGAACCTCTCCAACCAGGCCTACCCGGCCGAGCGCCCGGGCCAATGGTGAGGGCGCGGCGCGGGAACCTCATCGTCACGGCGTTCTTCGTGACGATCGGGATCGCGGTCGTGGTCGGGGGCATCCACACCGTCGTGCAGACCCAGCTCGAGCGCAGCTTCGAGCTTCAGCGCATCTCTCTGGCGCGGCTGCAGAGCACCTACCTGGCCGAGATGGGCCTGAACCACGTGATGTATGAGGCGAACCGGGCAGCCAACCGGGCGGCCACCAACCCCTTCGCGCCGCTTGGGACCGTGGCGGGCAGCAGCATCTCGCTGGATTTCAAGGACAACGTCGCCATGACGCGGGGCGTGGCCGGGGCCGTGGCGAGCTGTCTCGTCACCCGGATGGCCCCGACGACCTTCAGGGTGGATGCCACGCTCACGGTGCCCGGGGTGGGCACCTTTCGCAAGGAGGTCACCTTTGCCGCCGCCTATGACGGCGCGTCCAGCCCGCCTGCGTGGGAGCTGACGTCCTACAGCATTCAGGAGGTGCACTGATGCGACACCGGGGCGCCAGGAGGGGCTTCACGCTGGTGGAGGTGGCCCTGTCGGCCATCATCCTGGTGGCCGGCACGGTCTTCGCGGCCACCTACTTCACCAACGCGCTCGAGGCCCTGGACCCGCGTGGCAACGTGGGGGGGATGCGGAGGTACCTGATGGCCGAGCACATGCTTCGCTGCCAGGCCGAGGGCCTGCGCGTGCTGCAACGCGTGCCGGCCGATGCAGGCTCGTGTCGGGTGGTGTCCCCGCCCGTGGGCTCGAACTATGCGCTCAGCGTGAGCCAGCACAGCGTGACGCCGACGGAACCCGACGAGACGCTGTACTACTTCGACTTCACCGTCTCTCACGGGGGGCGCGAGGTCGCCACCCTGAGCACCTCCACGCTGCGGCGCATTCCGGACACCGTCGATGACAAGATTGGCCTCTGACGCGCGCCGGCGCCGGGCCGGCTTCACCCTGATCGAGGTCTCCCTCGCGGCGGTCGTGGGGGCGATGCTGCTGACCTCCGTGGCCTATGCCGCCATGGAGATCAACCGGGCGGCCACCGCGGTCTACGACGAGGCCTCGCTGCAGACCATCGCGCGCGATCTGCAGGCCTCCCTGGACCGCGAGGTGCCGGTCCACCTGGCCACCCTGGCGAGCACGTCGGGCGCCACGCTGCAGATGACGCTCGGGGCCGCGGACCTGTCCCAGGCCGACGTGGGTGTGGGCAGCCTGCAGCTGCGCTGGCGGGACGGCACAGACCCGACGTGGGAGGGCGCGGGCCAGCTCTTGTTCTCGGTGGATGGGGGGACCTCCTTCTCGCCCGTCATCGGGGTCGGGGCTCGCGGCATGCAGGATCAGGTGGTCTTCGGTTACCAGCAATACGAGTCGGCGCTGGAGTACCACCCGCCCAACGGCACGCTGATGTTCCTGATCGACCCCCGGGTGCGGGAGGGCCTCTTCCGCATCGTGACCCGCCTGGCGCGGCCCGGGATGGTGCCGCTGCACCACCAGAGCATCTGGGCTCCGCGCACGATGCGCTGGAGCCACGAGCTGCCGCCGCCCCCGGGGGCGGGCGACTCCGATGGCGATGGCACCCCGGACACGGAGGACGAGTACCCCTGGAACCCGGATCGCCAGACCAACGGCGTGGGAAGCTTCCTGCCGATCACCGTCAACGAGGAGACGGTGGCAGGAACGGCGCTCGGCGCCTCGATCAACGTCTTCAACGGGGGAGGCTCGGGGAACTTCGGCTGGGTGGCGTGGGACGGCGTCGGCAACGCGAATGCCCTTGCAAACGCCCTGACGGATCCGGCGAGTGTCACCTACCACAACCCGGACGACGCGAGCGACCACAGCCTCGAAATCGGCGACTGGGTCCAGGCCAACACGGGCGTCTCGAACTCGGCAGCGGTGCGCGACGCCCTCGACGCCCGCATCGGCCAGAGCTGCATTGTGCTGGTCTGGAACAACTACCGCCAGCAAGGCGCGAAGGCGGACTACCAGACCGTCGGCTTCGCCAAGCTCACCCTGACGGGCTATGACCTGGCGCAGAACACGATCGCTGGCACCTTCCTCGGGCTGTGCGATCGCGATGGCAACATGCTGGCCGGCAACGCCGATGGCCGGGTCCCCACCGAGACGACCACCCCCCCCCCCGTGGTGGTGGCGACCCCCGCGCCCACGCCAACGCCGGAGCCGACACCAACGCCCAGCCCCACGCCGACGCCGGAGCCCACACCAACCCCCAGCCCGGGGGACACACCGACGCCGACCCCCACGCCCACGCCGGTGCCCACGCCCACGCCGACGCCCCCGCCCTCCGAGGATCTCTACGGCGTGATGATCAACGACGCGATCTTCGCCGGGCACACCAGCGGGCACACCACGGGGGTGCTGAGCTCCAGCGACGCCAACTGGCGCTGGGCGCAGTGGGACGCGGGCACCACCAAGGCCGACTGGGCGGCCCGCCTCACGGCGCCAGGCAACTCGGAGACCTACGTGAACCCGACCAGCGCAACCGACACCCACGTCGACGTCGGAGATCCGATCACCGCGTTCAACAACTGCGACAACCACCACACGGTCAGCACGCCGCTCAGTGCCGTCAGGGACGCCGGAACTGAGCTGGTGGTGCCGCTCTACAGCGTTGTCTCGGGAGGCCGGGCGACGGTCTCGGGCTTCGCGAGGATCCAGCTCCTGAGCTACACGCTGAACAGCACGGACACGCTGTCCTTCAGGTTCCTGGGCACCTGTCGGTCGGACGGCTCCGTGATGTAGCGCAACCAGGAGTCCTCATTATGTGAGGATCTGCGGTGCATGCACCACGGCTGCCCCCGTCGTCGGGGTGTACCATGAGGGCGGCCCCCTCGCGTGCCTCAGGACCCCTCGGTGCGACTCAAACCCCACGTCGGCTTGCTGATCACCCCCACCGCCATCGAGGCTGCGCGCTGCAGCCAGGGGGAAGGTGGGGCCGTCGGCTTCGATTTCTACCACCGGGCGACCCTGGCCACGCCGCTTGTGGACGAGGAGGGAGAGATCCTGGATGCCCCCGCTCTGGGCGTGGCGCTGGCCGCCTTCTGGGAGCAGAACCGCATCCGGGACCGCCATGTCGTGCTGGGGCTGTCCGGCAGCCGGGCCATTGCCCGGATGGTCTCGCTGCCCCGGATCCCCGCCAACCAGCTGGAGCAGGTGGTGCTCTCGGAGGCTGAGCAGTACACCCAGTTCCGGGACGCGGAGCCTCGCGTCGACTACTTCACGGTCGAGGCCGACGAGGACACGACCACCGTCTTCTACGCGGCCACCACCCAGCAACTCGTCGATGCCTACGCCCAGGCCCTCAAGGCCGCCAGGCTGAACCTGAAGGCTGTCGACCTCGTGCAGTTCGCAGCCCTGCGGGACCTGGCCCACGCCAGGTCCGAGCGCGAGGCCGGCTGGGATGGGGTGGTCGTGATGCCGGGCCGCCTCGTGATCACCCGCTGGTCCGTGGCGTCTCTTCAGACCTGGCGCGAGGTGACGCTGCCGCCTGCGCTGGCCGCCGACGAGGACCAGCTCAACCAGTTCATCGAGACCGAGGTCTCCCGGACCTGCCAGGTGGAGGGCGGGCGTGACCTGCTGGTGTCAGGCCCCAGCCTGGCCGACTCCGCGCGGCTCGCCACCTACTTCAGTGCCCACACGGACCTGCCGTTGCGGGCCGCAGGGCTGGACGACTGGACCCGCCGCGTCCCCACCGACGCCTTTGCCACCATCAGCCCGGCCGTCCTCGGGCTGGCACTCTGGGGGCTCGAGCCGCGCGTCCCCAGCCTGGACCCTTCCCACCGGGCGGCCTCTGCGCGCGACATGCTGGGTCCCCTGCGAGACCTGGCTGACAGGATGGCGCACGACCGCGGGGCGGCGCTGGGAGGCTTCGCGGCCCTCGGGGGGCTGGTGGCGACCCTGCTGGGCTCCTTCTGGTACGGGCAGGTCCAGCTGCAGGGCCAGAATGAGGTCCTGCGGCGAGAGATCGCGGCCCTCCAAGCAGCCAATTCGCTGGCCGCGGCCCGCGTGGCGAGGCTGGAGCAGGAACTCGGCGTCAACACGCTGGTGCTCCAGGTCATCGGCGAGCAGGCGCGGCCCAACCTCACGATCAACTTCCTTGATGAGCTGGCCGACCTGATGCCCCCGGATGCCTTCGTCGAGGAACTGCAGGCCGAGACCCCCGAGCACCTCCTGCTGCTCGGCCGCTCCGCCTCGCAGGGGGCGGGGCTGTGGCTGGCCCAGAAGATCAGCACCTACCGGGAGGTGGCACGCGTGACCGTGCTGGACCTGCTGAGGTCGGACGACGGCACCTACAACTTTCGGCTCCGGGTCGCGCTTCAGGTGCCCCCCCCTGAGCCCTCACCCGCCCCGAGCACGGCCCCCTCGACAACCCCACAGGAAGGAGCGCCGTCGCGGTGAACCGCATCGCCCTGGCAGGTCTCGTCGTGGCTGGCTTCCTGGTGGGAGGCGGTGCGGGCTGGTGGCTCTTCGTGGCGCCGCCGCTGAAGGTCCAGGAGGATCGCACCCGGCAGCGGGCCGCCGAGCTCGGCCTGCAGCGGGAGCTGGAGGCCAAGCTCGGGCGGCTGGAGGCCGCCCGGAGGGGCCAGGGGCTGGCGCGCATCGCCTACTTCGACCTGCGAGGCAGCCAGAGCCCTCTTCGCGCCATGGAGGCCCGGACGGTCGAGACCCTTGGTGGGCTCACGACCATCTTCCAGGACCAGCACCTGGAGATCCAGGCGCTCACCCCCGCCGGAGAGGTCCTGGGGCTGAACAAGCCGGTGCCGACCCCCGCCCCGGTTGCCGCGCCGGGCGCGTCTCCCACCCCGACCGCCGCTCCCACGCCGACCCCGGGCCTCTCCCCCACGCCAGCGCCCATCCGCCTGACGCACAAGGTCTTTCGCGTGACCCTGCGGGGGGAGTACGACGACATCGTGCGGGCCCTGAACGAGATCCAGGCCCTGCCTCAGGCGATCAGCGTGAACCAGTACACCGTCAAGCTGGTCGCGCCTCCTGCCGAGCCTGGCGCGGCGCCGCCTCCGCCCGCCGGGGGGTCGGCCTCGCAGCTCGAGCTCGCCTTCCAGCTCACCATCTCCTTCGTCCTGGGGGAGCCCGCGGCGGCCGGGCCGCAGACCTCCGTCCTGCAGCGCCTGGGGGCCTGGGCCTGGGCCTGGTTCGAGCAACCTGCCGAGGCGGCCCCGGAAGGGGATGGGGGCAGGCTGGCCCCCACGGACGAGGGCACGCGCCACAGCGGGGCCGACCTCCTGTCGCCTCGTCCCGCACGCTCCGCGGCTCCCCGGGCGGCTGAGGGCCGTCGTCGAGCCCCGGGCCGCGCCGCCGCGCGCAGGCCTCGGCCCGCAGCCCCGCGCGCCAGGACCCGCCCCGCAGAGAAGCGGGTGCCGAGCCCGCCTGCGGCCACCCCGACGCCCACTCCCTCCCCGTCGGAGCCGAGCCTGAGGCGCTCTTTTTCCGGCCACTACGCGTTCCCCATCCAGCGGGATGCGGCCACGGGACGGGCCAACCCGTTCAAGCCGCTCGGGGTGGGGGTTGCTGCGCCACCCGTGGCCACGCCGGGCCCGGGCGTGACGCCCCCCGTGCTTCCCGTGCTGCCTCCTCCCCCAGCGGGCACCTCCGGCCCGGCTGTCGACGCAGGGCGCTTCGAGTTGCTCGGCACGATGGCGGGGGGACAGGCTCCGATGGCCCTGCTGCGCGTCGATGGCAGGACCATCGCGGTGGGTATAAACCAGGTGGTCGCCGGCACAGCCAGGGTCCGGTCCATCGGGCTTGACCGCATCACGCTCCGGGTCGACGGGCACGATCTCACCTTGATGCTGAAGCGCTGACCGTGCCCCACGTCGAGCTTGCGAGGCGGCGCCAGCCGGCCCGATGGGCGAAGGACCTGAATGGGGCAGACGGCTGAACCACCCACCGACGACAAGATAGGCGACTGGCTCGTCAGCCTCGGCATGATCACGCGGCGGCAGCTGGCTGCGGCCCTGGATCTTCGGGATCTCCGGCACACGGACCTCGAGGCCGCGCTGATCGAGCAGCGCTTCGTCACCGAGGAGGAACTGCGCGGCGCTGGCCGCCTGCAACACCTCCTCGGCAGCGTCTCCAGCCTCGGGGAGTTTCCCGTGGAGGAGGGCGTCACGCCCCTGGTGCCCGAGCCGGTGGCTCGCCAGAAGGTCGTCGTGCCCCTGATGAAGATCGGCGAGCGCCTCGCCATCGCTTATGGCCGCGCGGATGGGGCTTCGCAGCGGGATCACGACGTCAAGCTCCTGGACCAGGTTTCCCACCTGACGGGGCTCATGGTGGTGGGCGTGGGCCTCAGGCGCGACCTGGTGCTCGAGGCCCTCGACGCCATCTACGCGCGCACCTCGGCGCAGGGGCTCGTCGACGCCGCCCTCAGGCTCAGTGGCAGCCTCGGGGAGACCCGGGTGAAGGAGGCGTCCCAGATCGACCGGCCCAGTGAGGATGGCGATGCCCCGATCGTGGAGCTCGTGAACCAGATCCTCGGCAAGGCCATCGAGAGTGGAGCCTCCGACCTGCACCTCGAGCCCTTCGAGCAGAAGCTGGAGGCTCGCCTGCGCATCGACGGCGTGCTGCACACGGTGATGGTGCTACCCAAGCAGGTGGAGTCTGCCGTCATCAGCCGCGTCAAGATCCTGTCCGACATGAACATCGCAGAGCGGCGACGACCTCAGGACGGTCGCTTCTCCGTGCGCCACCAGGGCCAGAAGATCGATCTCCGGGTCGCGGTGATCTCGTGTCACTGGGGCGAGAAGGTCGTCATGCGGTTGTTGCGGCCCAAGACCATCGCGCTGGGCCTCGAGGCCCTTGGGTTCACGCAGGCGGACCTTGCCAAGCTGATGCCCTACATCAACGCCCCGAACGGCATCCTGCTGGTCACGGGGCCCACGGGGTCGGGCAAGACCTCCACGCTGTATGCCTCGCTCGCCGCCATGGACAAGCAGCACGACTCGATTGTCACCATCGAGGACCCGGTCGAGTTTCCGGTGGAGGGCATCACCCAGATCCAGGCGAACGCCAAGATCGGCCTCACCTTCGCTGCCGCGCTGCGGACGATCCTGCGGCTCGACCCCGACACCATCATGCTGGGTGAGATCCGGGACAAGGAGACGGGTGAGATCGCCATCGAGGCCGCGCTCACCGGCCACATGGTGCTCTCGACGTTGCACACGAACAGCACGGTGGAGACCGTCGGCC
>JAYKHL010000068.1:0-27354 GCA_035284865.1 Candidatus Sericytochromatia bacterium
GCAGCTGGTGGACGGCGCGGGGGAGATCGCGGAGGGGCTGCTTGCGGCGCACCCGGCCGAGGCCTTCATCGAGCTCATGGCCCGTCGGGAGGCGATCCTGTCGGAGGCGCGGCTCGAGGCGGAGCGCGCGATGCTCGAGTCGATGACGCGGAGCGCCGAGACGATGGCGCAGGCCGAGCAGGCCCGGGCCGCGACCATGCTGGAGCTGGAGGGCGAGAAGGAGCGCATCCTGTCGGCCTTGCGCGAGCAGGCCTTCAACGAGGGCTACGAGGAAGGCAAGGCGGCTGGCGAGGCGATGGCAGCCCAGTACATCTCGGACGCGCTGATGAAGTTCAACGAGATGGCGATGGCCTTCCCAGCGGCCGTGAAGAAGAACGAGGAGAGGCTGGTGACGCTGGCGCTCGAGATCGCGCGCAAGGTGATCCAGGACGAGATCGAACTGCAGCCTGAGGTCGTGCAGCGTACGGTGGAGACGGCGCTCAAGCGGGTCTCGGACCTCGAGCAGGTGGTCGTCAAGGTGAACCCGCTGGACCTCGACCTCATCTTGCCGAAGCAGGACCTGTTCAAGGCCCTCGTGCCGGACGTGCAGGCCTTCTCCATCGAGGGCAGCCACACGATCCAGCGAGGCGGAGCCATCATCGAGACCAACTCCGGCAGCATCACGGCCACCATCCAGGCCCAGCTCGGCATCATCGAGGAGGTCTTCAGGAAGGTTCGTGCGGAGTACGAGGACGAGATGCTCGGGGAGTTGAGCTGACATGAGCCTCGCGGGGGACGAGGTCCGCTTCGACTACGACAACTACATGTTTGCGCTGCGTGGCACGGAGACCGTCCGCGCCAAGGGGTCGGTGGTGCAGCTGATTGGTCTGGTCATCGAGGCCTTGCTGCAGGGCGTCCGCATCGGCGAGCTGTGCCTGATCCGTTCGCAGGACAAGCTGCGTGTCTACCCTGCCGAGGTGGTGGGCTTCAAGGCCCGTCGCGTCCTGCTGATGCCACTCGCGGACATCCAGGGGATCGGGGCGGGGTGTGAGGTGGTCGCCACCAACCGCCTCGTCTCGGTGAAGGTGGGGCCCAGGCTGCTCGGCCGCGTGGTGGACGGCATCGGCAACCCGATGGACGGCAAGGGCCCCATCGTGGCGGAGGCCGAGTATCCACTCGACAACTCCCCGCCCAACCCCATCCGCCGGGCCCGCATCACCAACATCATGCCCGTCGGCGTCCGGGCCATCGACGCCTTCCTGACCTACGGGGAGGGTCAGCGCATCGGCCTGTTCGCGGGCTCGGGCGTCGGCAAATCTACCCTGCTCGGCATGATCGCGCGCAACGCCAAGGCCGACATCAACGTGCTGTGCCTCGTCGGCGAGCGCGGCCGCGAGGTCAACGAGTTCATCGAGGACTCGATGGGCGAGGAGGGCATGGCCCGCTCCGTGGTGGTCTGCGCCACCTCTGACATGTCCGCGCTGCTGCGCATGAAGGCCCCGCAGACGGCCTCGGCCATCGCGGAGTACTTCCGCGATCAGGGCCTCAAGGTCTTCCTGATGATGGACTCCGTGACGCGCTTTGCGATGGCGCAGCGCGAGGTGGGCCTCGCCATCGGCGAGCCGCCGTCCACCAAGGGCTACACCCCCTCGGTCTTTGCCACCTTGCCGCGCCTGCTGGAGCGTGCCGGCATGTCCGACAAGGGCTCCATCACCGCGCTCTACACCGTGCTGGTCGAGGGGGGCGACATGGAAGATCCCATCGCCGACGCGGTGCGTGGCATCCTCGACGGCCACATCATCATGGCCCGTAAGATCGCCGACCAGGGCATCTACCCGGCGATCGACGTGCTGCCCAGCGTCAGCCGCCTGATCCAGCAGCTGCAGCCGAAGCCGCAATACAATGCGCAGCGGGATGTCCGCACCATGATGGCGAACCTGCGCGAGGTACAGGACATGCTCACCATCGGTGCCTATGTCCGCGGTTCCAACCCGGACTACGACCGGGCCATCGCGATGAAGGACCTCATCAAGGATTTCTGCAAGCAGGGCACCGACGAGAGGAGCACCCTGGAGGACGCCTGGGCCACGGTGCGGATGCTAGCGGGCGTCTGAGTCACCCTCAGGTGGGCACCACGACGGCCAGCCGGGTCCGCGCCGCCTCGCAGTCTCGCTGAATCTGTGCCACCAGCGCCTCCACACCGGAGAACGCCTGCTCTCCGCGGAGGCGCTCCACCAGCGAGAGGGTTATCGTCTCGCCATACAGGTCGCGACCGCCCGCAAGCAGGTGGGCCTCCACCAGCAGCCGGACGCCGTCAAAGGTGGGGCGCTTGCCGATGTTCACGACGCAGGGCAGCCGTTCCGAGCCAACCTCGGCCCAGCAGGCATAGACGCCGTGGGCGGGGAGCAGCTTGTCGGGCGCGACGGCGAGGTTCGCCGTCGGGAAGCCGAGCGTCCGGCCACGCTTGTCGCCGTGGCTGACCTCCCCCGTGAGGCTGTACGGGTAGCCGAGCAGCCGGCCCGCCTCAGCCACATGCCCTCCCTCAACGAGGCCGCGCACCCGTGAGCTGCTGATGACCCCCGTGGCATCTTCGACGGGGGCCACGATGGTCACGGGGAAGCCGTGCCGGGCGCCAAGGCTCGCGAGGGTCTCCGGCGTGCCGGCCTGCTGGTGCCCGAAGCGGAAGTTGAACCCCGTCACGACGGCTGAGACCCCCAGCCGCGCCACGAGCACCTCTCGCACGAACGCCTCGGGCGAGAGCTCGGAGAAGGCAGCGGTGAAATGGGCCGCAAAGACGCCAGCGAGGCCGCTTCCGTCGAGGCGGCGAAGCTTCTCTTCCCACGGCGTCAGCAGCCGCACGGGGTGGTCTGGGCGCAGCACCGTGCGAGGATGCTCCACGAAGGTGAAGACGCAAGCAGGCACGCCGCGCGTCGTTGCGAGCTCGACGGCATCGGCCAGCAACCGGCGGTGGCCGGTGTGGACGCCGTCGAAGGTGCCGATCGCGACGACCGTCCCCCGCGACGCGCAGGGAAGGGGGGTGGCCGGGTGGTGAAGCGGGTGGATCTGCAAGGGGAACCTGTCAGCGGACCTGGAGCCCTGGCCTCGCGTGTGGGACGCGCGCGCGGGGCCAGGGCCTGGGAGCTCTATTTTACCAGAGCAAGGCCCTCAGCCCCGACGTTGCCGCACGGCCTCGTACAGACAGACGGTGGCGGCCATCGCCGCGTTGAGGCTCTCTGCCCGGCCCGGGATGGGGATCGTGACGTGCGCGTCTGCCAGCGTCAACGCCTCGGCATCAAGCCCGCGGCCCTCGTTGCCGACCAGCAGGGCCACGCCACCGCGCAAGTCGGCCTCGAAGAGATCCGAGGCTCCCGTTGCGAGCGTCAGGGCCAGCAAGCGAATGCCCGGAAACGTCGCCTTGAGTTGCCCCAACGCCAGCGGCAACACGGGCAGGTGGAAGCACGAGCCCATCGAGCCACGCACAACCTTGGGGGCCCAGGGATCCGTGGTGCCGGGCGTCACGATGACGGCGTCCGCGCCCGCCGCGTCCGCGGCCCGGATCATGGTGCCCAGGTTACCCGGGTCCTGCAGCCCGTGCGCGACGAGCACCAGGGGGTCGGGGCGCGGAGCCGGGGGGACGGGCCGCGGCAGGGGGGCCACGGCGACCACGCCGTCTGGCGTCTCGGTGGTGGCGATCGCCGCCAGCACGGCGTCCGGCACGAGGAAGCGCTCGGCCCGTGGCACGGCCACGCCGCGGGCCCACCAGGCCTGTGTGCCGAAGACCTGGGCTGGCACGTGGCCTGCCGTCAGTGCCTCTGTCAGCAGCTTGGAGCCCTCGATCAGGAACGCGCCCGCCGCCTCCCGGTGCTTGCGCTGGGCCAGCGCCCGTGCCTGCTTCACGCGCGGGTTCTGGACGCTGGACAGGGGGGTGAGAGACATCGTGGATGCTCCAAAGAAAGCCCCCTCCCCCGAGAGGGGAGGGGGCCGGCCAGCTGTGGCGGCTTACGCCGTCAGGCTCTTCTTGGCGGAGGCGACCAGCTTGTTGAAGGTCGAAGGATCGTTGACAGCCAGGTCGGCCAGCACCTTGCGGTTGACCTCGATCTGGGCCTTCTTGAGGCCGTTGATCAGCTGGCTGTACGACATGCCCTCGATGCGGGCAGCCGCGTTGATCCGCTGGATCCACAGGGCGCGGAAGTCGCGCTTCTTCTTGCGGCGATCGCGGTAGGCGTGCTTGAGGGCACGCATCATGGCCTGGTTCGCAGCGCGGAAGACCTTGCTGAGCGAGCCGCGGAAGCCCTTCGTCAGCTTGAAGACCTTCTTGTGCTTGTTGCGGTTGGCGACACCACGTTTGACGCGCATGGCGGGAGCTCCTTATGTAATGGGGCCGCGGGAGGGCGGCGTGAATCAGCGCAGGTACTGGGGGTAGGGCAGCGAGAGCTTGACGCGCTTCTCGTCGGCCTGGTCGACCACGGCTTCGCCGGTCACGCGGTTCTTCCGCGCGGGCGACTTCCAGACGAGCAGGTGCTTGCCACCCGCCTTGCGACGGATCAGCTTGCCGGAACCGCTCACCGCGAACCGCTTGGCGGAGGCGCGATGCGTCTTCATCTTGGGCATCGGGATCACTTCTCCTTTTTGGGCGCGACGATGATGAACAGCGTCCGTCCCTCTTGCCGAGGCTCACGCTCGAGGACGGCCATGTCCTCCACGTCGCGAACGAACCGCATCAGAAGCTCCGTGGCGAGGGCGCTGTGCTGGACCTCACGCCCTCGGAAGCGAATGGTCACCTTGACCTTGTCGCCGTCCTTGATGAACTTCTGAAGCGACCGAAGCCGCACCTGGTAGTCGTGCTCCCCGATCTTGTAGCTCAGCGTGAGCTCCTTCAGGCTGACGACGTGCTGCTTCTTCCGCGCTTCACGGTTCTTCTTTTCCGTCTCGAACTTGTGGCGACCATAATCCATGATCTTGGCAACGGGCGGGTTGGCATCCGCCGCCACCAGCACCAGGTCCAGATTTTTTTCCTGGGCGATTCGAAGGGCCTCTCGCGAGGCCAGAATCCCAAGTTGTTCACCGCTGTCGTCGATGACGCGAAGCTCGCGGGCGCGAATTCGCTCGTTGATGATGGCCGTTTCCTTGAGAATGGCTCGTTCCTCCAAAAAAAATGCGAGCAGGTGCTCTACACCTGCCCGACCGAATGTCTGGGAGCCTGCTGGCTCCTACATTTGGTCACGGTTACCACGGCTAACGCGAGTTGCCGGGTGAGAAGGTGTCACTTCTGCTTGCACCCATGAACGTCTCAAAGGTAACAGGCGCATCCAGGGTCGTCAAGGCGCGCCGTGGTGCAGCACGGTCAGAAAGCCTGGATGTGGAGGTCCTTGATCGCCACGTTGGGGACGTCCATCAGGTTGAGGGTCTGCTGGTCCACACGGATGATCGGGCGGAGGGGGTCCAGGCGGTTGTTCTGGACGACCTGAGCCACCCTTCCGTCTGCCAGCTTGAGGAAGGCCTGCAACGGGTAGGGATAGACGTGGCGCGCAAAGGCTTTGATCACGAGCGGGTCGAGCCCGAGGCGCTCCCCGTTCCGGACCGTGACGTAGCTGAACTCAGGCGTGTAACGGGGCCGGTAGCCCGTGTCGGAGGCCAGGGCGTCGTACACCTCGGCCACGGCGACGATGCGCGCCATCACGTGGATCTGATCGCCCTGCAGGCGCTGGGGGTAGCCTGCCCCGTTGAGCCGCTCGTGGTGCTCGTGCACGATGCGGGCCATCTCGGGGGTGGCCCAGGGGAGCTGTGCCATGATCCGGCGGCCCATCACAGGGTGCGCCCGCAGCAGCTCGATCTCCTGGGGCGTGAGCGCGCCGGACTTCTCGAGCACGTCGAGCGGAATGGCGGCCTTGCCGATGTCGTGACACAGGGCCGAGATCCCGAGCGTGACCAGCTGCCGGGCATCCAGCCCGAGGGCCAGGCCGATCGCGATCGAGAGGGTCATCACGTTGACGGGGTGGCTTTTGTGGTGGGGCTGGTTGACGATGCGCAGCTCGAGTCCGTCTCCGAGCCGGTCCTGGCTGGCGCCCAGGCGCGCGATGACCTCCTGGACCACCGCGCCGAGGGGCGGGTACGCGGGCAGGTGGCCGCCGCGCAGCTGCTGGTCGGCGGAGTCGGCCGCCAGCATCGCCGTCATCACGTTGCGCTCCGTGAGGACGTGGGTCGGGTTGTGGAAGTAGCGAAGCAGCGGGCCCGTGGGCTGAGGCGGGAGGGGCGGAGCGGTCGGGGCGACGGGCGCCGGGGCCCCGGGCACGGGGGGCGGGGGCCAGGCGACGGGACCTCCTGATGCCCCACCGGTTGGCCCCGCCGCGGCGGGGGGCGGGGCATCAGGGGACCCGGTTGGCGACGAGGCAGCCGCGCTGGCCGGTGCAGTGACGTTCACGGCCGCCGTGTACTCGAACAGGATGGCGGGCAGCTCAGGCACGTCGATGTCGAAGCTGTCGAGATCCCGGCGTCCGCCCTCAGTCGGCCCATGAAGGGCCTCGTCGAAGCCCTCCATGCACACCTTCAACATGGGCAAAAGCCCTTGCCGATTCAGGCGGTCGATGTACGCCCCCGTGAGCACCGTGCCCAGCGGCAGCAGGATGTTGCCGTTCGTCGGGTGCATCAGGGGCCGGGCCAGGCGCTTGCCAGGGGCGATCAGTTCGTCCGACACGGGGCCTCCGTCACGCAGGACCTGATTATAACGCACGTCGGCCCTCAACGACCCCCCTGCCCTGCCCATCGTCGCGGTCCGCCTCCCGCAAGGCCTGGTCCGCCGTGAGCTGCTCGGGGCCGGTGACGAGGGACCCGAGGGGCAGGTCCGTGTCGGGGGCCGCAGGCGCGAGGCGCAGCACCGGCTGCCGCCTGGACTCCCTCTGGAGGTCCGAGGCGGAGAACCCAGGGACGGGCGGCTCGTGATCGTCGCAGCTGCCGGCGGGTGCCAGAACGGGGTATGAAGCCCGGCGTGGTCCGGCACGCGAGGAGGTGGAAGGCGTGGGCTCCTTGGTCTACTTCGCGCAGCGCCGCGCCAGCCAGGGGGGGGGCTTGCTCGACAAGCTCGACGCGATGGCCGAGGCCATCGGGCTGAGCGGGCTGGCCGCGCCGGGTGAGGCTGTTGCGGTGCTGACGGCCTTCGGGGAGCCTGGCAACACCACCCACCTGCGGCCAGCCTACGCCCAGCGGCTGGTGCGTCGCCTCCGGCTCGCGGGCACGGCGCCGTTCCTGACGGCCTGTCTGCCGCTGGAGACGGGCTTGACCCGCTCGGGGGTGATGTTGCTGACGAACGCGGCGCGGCATGGCTTCGGGGCGGGCGCCGACGACGCGCCCCTGGTGGCGGCCGATGGCCTGCGCGGCGAGGCGGAGCGCGTGGTGCCCTCGCCGGGGCCGCACCTGGTGGAGGCCCGCCTCGGCGCCGCGCTGGTCGAGGCTGACGCCCTCGTGGTCCTCACCCACGTCACGGGCCACGAGGTGGCCGGGCTCGGTGGGGCCCTCGCGCAACTCGGCTGGGGCGGCTCGTCGCGCCGCGGCAAGGCCACCATCCTGGGGGCCGCCCCCGCGGAGGGCGGCCCGCCGCCAGAGGCTGCGCGACTGGTGCAAGCGCGGCTGGTCGAGGCCGCCGCAGCGCTGACGCGGGGCAAGCCCGGGCGGGTGGTGTGCGTCAACGTCCTGATGGACCTTACGCCCGAGTCTGACGAGCAACCCTGGAGCGACGCGCCCTTCATCGCCGACGTCGGGGTGCTGGTGTCGCGCGATCCTGTTGCGCTCGACCAGGCCACGGCGGACCTGATCGCGCAGGCGCCTGGCATTCCCGGCACGCGCCTGCCGCATGCCGATGCGCCCGACAAGCTGCGGGCGTTGTATCCCGGGTTGGATTGGGAACATCAACTGGAGCACGCGGAGGCGCTGGGCCTCGGTGCCCGGACCCACGAGTTGCTGATCATGTAGGAGGCGCTGGATGAGCGTTACGCGCATCGATGGACGCGGGGTGGATGCCCTGCGCCCGGTCACGATCGAGCGCCAGTGGACGCGCTATGCGGAGGGGTCGGTGCTCATCAGCGCCGGGCAAACCCGCGTGTTGGTGACGGCCTCCGTCGAGGAGAAGGTGCCGCCCTTCCTCCGCAACACCGGGCAGGGCTGGCTCACGGCGGAGTACGCCCTGCTGCCGCGCTCCACCCACACCCGCACGCAGCGAGAGAGCGCCCAAGGGCGCGTGGGCGGCCGCACCCACGAGATCCAGCGGCTGATCGGGCGATCGTTGCGGGCCTGCGTGGACCTGACGGCCATCGGCGAACGCACGCTCCACGTCGACTGCGACGTGCTGCAGGCCGACGGGGGGACCCGCACGGCGGCCATCACGGGCGCCTACGTCGCCGTGGTCGATGCGCTGCGGTGGCTGGAGGCGCGTCGACTGATCGGCACGGTGCCGCTGCTCGGGCAGCTGGCTGCCGTCTCGGTGGGCGTGGTCGATGGAGAGCCGCTGCTCGACCTCTGCTACGAGGAAGACTCCCGGGCGGCGGTCGACATGAACGTGGTGGCCCTGGGGGACGGTCGCCTGATCGAGGTGCAGGCCACGGCGGAGGGGGCGCCATACGACCGGCCCACGCTCGATCGCCTGCTTGACCTGGCCACGGCGGGCACCACGGCGCTGATGGCCGTCCAACGTGAGGCGCTCGCCGGGGGGGAGGTGGCCGCCGCTGCTCCAACCTGACGCGCGGGCCGTTCAGAGCGGGCGGCTGTAGAAGGCGTCGGAGCCCTCGGGGCGAAACCCTGCGCGCGTGTACAGGCTCAGCACGCTGTCGTCCGTGCCGGAGACCTCCAGGCGCATGCGGGACCGGCCCTCGGCGTGGGCATCGAGCAGGGCCCGGGACAGCAGTGCCGAGGCCAGGCCTCGCCCACGGACGGGGGGCAGCACGCCGAGGAACTGCAGCACGGCCTCGTTGGTGCTGCCCGTCAGGGTCTGAAAACACAGGCCAGCCAGCCGCCCATCCCCCCCCCGGGCCGTCAGGAAGCTGAGGGGGGTGTAGGCACCCAGCGCCTGCCAGGCGCGCAACTCGGCCTCGCCGAGCAGGTGCATGGCCGGGTGGGGGGCGCCCAGGATGGCGCGGTAAGTGGCGATCGCCTCGCCGTGGTCCTCCCCCGGTTCCACATAATGCAGCGTGAACCCGGCCGGGACCGCCACGCGCGGCGCCTGTCCGATGGCGTCGTGGGCCAGGCGCCAGAACCGCCTGTCGAGCGTGAAGCCTCCGCGGCGCGTGAGGAAGGCTCGCGCGGGGGTGTTGTCCTGCGCGACCCGGGCCAGGGCCTGCTTGCCTGGAAAGCGCTGAGCGAGTTCGGCGATCAGGGCCGTGAGCAGCCGGTCGCCGATGCCCTGTCCCTGGTGCGTCGGCAGGACCGAGGGGCCGACGATGAAGACGTGGCCCTCCGCCACCCGTTCCGGCCACGGAAAGGCGGCCACCATGCCCACCAGTCCGGCCTCGTCCTCCGCCACCCGGAGATCCCGCTCCGGGTCCAGGGCGGGGTCGCTGAACCACGCCCAGAAGCGCTCCGGCGTGAGACGGGCGCCCTCGAAGGGGCGCGCCTGGTTGTAGACGCCCAGCAGGGCGTCGAGGTCCTCGGGTCGGAAGCGGCGGACGTGAATTGGCATGGCGGTGGCACCCGTGGGCTGCTGGCAGGCCCCTCCCCCGCGATCATGCCACGTCACGCGGCGCTTCACACGATGGCGTGAAGGAACAGGGCTCCGGCAAGCACCATGGCCACCAGGTGACGCCGTTGCTTGTGAGGGGCGTCGAGCAGTTCCTCGCCGTGGCACAGCCTGAAGGCCGTGGGGACGAGGCACACGACGGTGAACAGCCCGATGGTCAGGCTGCTGCCCCAGTCGAGTTCCGGGCGCACGAGCCCCACCAGGCCTCTCACCGCCACCGTGGCGAGCAGCAGGGTGCCCAGGTACGCGGGCCGACGGCAGGTGGTGGGCAGGGGGGCGGGCATCGCGGGGAGCCTCCGAAAGGGGACCCCCCATTCTCCCACGCGAGGCCCCGGCCTGAGGCGAGACGGCGCCAACGATTCGTGAAGGCCCGCTGGCTCGTTCACTTGGACCAAGACCCTTTGGCGACTGTTGCCTCGCCCTCGGCCGTGGCCGCTCGCCAGAATGAAGCCGCGGTGGCGGCAAGAGCCGCCTGGAAGGAGGTGTGGGATGGGGCGCGAGCAGGCGCCGGGGGTGTGCGAGGTGCTCGCACGGCCCAGGCGGGACACCTTCCTGGTCTTTGGGATGCCGCTCATCGAGGAGGACGAGATCGCGGAGGTCGTGGCGACGCTGCGCTCCGGGTGGCTGGGCACGGGCCCCAAGACGCGGGAATTCGAGGCGCGCTTTGCTGCCCACGTGGGCCTACCCCACGCGATCGCCGTCAACTCGTGCACGGCTGGCCTCCACCTGGCCCTCGACGCGCTGGGCGTGGGGCCGGGGGACGAGGTCATCGTGCCGGCCCTCACCTTCGCTGCGACGGCCAACGTGGTCTGCCACGTGGGGGCCACGCCGGTCTTCGTGGACGTGGACCCCCTCTCGGCGAACATGGACCCGGCGGCCTTCGCGGCGGCCATCACCCCCCGGACCCGGGCCGTGATCCCCGTCCACTTCGCGGGCCGCCCGTGTGACATGGACGCCCTGCTGGCGATCGCCCGGCGCCACGGCGTGGCCGTGGTGGAGGACGCGGCCCACGCGACGGAGGCCTGGTACCGGGGCTGTCCCGTGGGCGCTCTGGGGGACGTCGCCGCCTTCAGCTTCTACAGCACCAAGAACGTCGTCACGGGCGAGGGCGGCATGGTCACGACGGCCCGGGCTGACCTGGCCGACCTCATCCGGATTCGCAGCCTTCACGGCCTGAGCCGAGATGCCTGGCGTCGCTACAGCGCGACTGGCTACCAGCCGTACGAGGTGCTGTACCCGGGCTTCAAGTACAACATGACCGATTTGCAGGCCTCGCTTGGCCTGCATCAGCTTGCCAAGGTCGAGCGCTTCTGGCGCCGCCGGGACGCGATCTGGCAGCGCTACAACGCCGCCTTCGCGGCGCACCCGGAGCTCGCCGTGCCCGCACCGGACGATCCTGACACCAAGCATGCCCGTCACCTCTACACCGTGTTGCTCGACCTCGACGGCCTCGCGGCTGATCGCCAAGGCTTCCTGGCCGCCCTCAGGGACGAGCAGATCGGGGCAGGCATCCACTTCGAGGCTCTCCACCTCCAGCCTTACTACCGGGAGCGGTTCGGCTGGCGCCCGGGTCAGCTGCCCCGGGCCGAGCACATCGCCGGGCGGACCGTCTCCTTGCCCCTCTCGCCGCGCCTCTCGGACGAGGACGTCGAGGACGTGGTGGCAGCCGTGGGGCGGGTGCTTCAGCGGCTGCGGCGGTGACGGGGGGGGCGATGGTGCTGCAGCGGATCGACTGGAACACGCCCCCCGAGGCCTGGGGGGAAGCCCTGAGGCGTTGCCCGGGCGCCACGGCCTTCCACGGCGTGGGCTGGCTCTCGGCGATGGAACGCTGCTTCGGGGCCAGCCCCGTGCGGGCGCGGTTCGTGTTCTCCGACGGGGTGGAGGCCCTGATGGCCCTGTCGCTGCGCCGGTTCGGGGGCGGCTGGCTGCCGCTCGCCGTCGCGGGGGAGACGGGGGTGTATGGCGGGGTGCTGGCGGCCGAGCCCCTCCCTGAGTCCCACCTGGTGGCCGCGCTTGAGGCCGTGCGCCGCCGACACGGCTCCGTGAGGATCTTCGGTAACCCCTTCGCACCTGGCCTCGCGACGTTGCCCACCGCGCCTCCCTGGCGCGCGCTGGCGCAGGTCACCCACGTGCTGGCCCTCGATGCGCAGGGTGATCCGCGGCAGGGCTTCAGCCGGGGCTGCAAGGCTCGTTGCAACAAGGCGGTGCGCCTCGGGCAGGTGGTGGAGTGGCGCCACGGCCCCTCGGCGGCCGCGGTGTTCGAGCCCCTGTATCAAGACAGCGTGCGTCGCTGGGGAGAGCGTCTGACGTGGGCGCGTCCGCAGACCTTCTTCGAGGCGGTGCTGGCGCTCGAGGATGCGGAGTCCAGCCTCGTGGTCGTCCGGCAAGGAGACACCCCCGCGGCCGCGATGCTGTTTGTGCGGTGGGGCCCTCGCGTGCACTACGTGGCCGGGGCTGCCCGGGCGGATGCACTGGCAGGCTGCCCCAGCAACCTGGCGATGGAGGCTGCCATCCGCCGCTACGCCAACGAGGGGGCGACCCTGCTGGATATGGGACCGAGCAGCGGGCTCGAGGGCGTGGCGAGGTTCAAAGCCTCTTTTGGCGCGCGGCCTCAGCCGTTCGAGGGGGCAGAGGTGCTGACGTGGCCGCTGGCCGGCTTCCTGGCCTGCCGGGAGCGGCTGCCCACGGCCTGGCTCCACCGCCCCGGCGCCGGGGCGGAGGCCACGGCATGACGGCAGGGCTCAGGCGGCCCGTCGTGTTGCACGCGGTGCGCGCTTACCTGCCGGTGACTGAGAACTGGATCCACGAGCAGCTGCGCCAGCTCCGTGCGTTTCGCCCCGTGGTGGTGTGTGACGTGCCGGAGCGGCCAGAGGCCTTTCCCGTGGAGGCCCTGCACGTGCTGGAGCCCGGCCCGGCCTGGCGTTCCTGGGTGAACCGGCTTCACCGCCGGCTGTGGCACGCCAACTGGCCTGGCACCTACGAGGCCCTCGTCCAGGCCGTTCGGCCAGCGGTCGTGCATGCCCACTTCGGCGATCGGGGCGTGCTGATGCTGGCGACGGCCCTTCGTCACGACCTGCCCCTCGTGACGACGTTTTATGGTTACGACGTGTCCAAGCTGCCGCGCGAGCCGAAGTGGCGGCCTCGGCTCGCGCGCCTCTTTGCCTTCGGGAGCCGGTTCCTCGTGGAGGGGCCCCACATGCGGGACGCGCTTGTCGGCCTGGGGTGCCCCCCCGAGAAGGTCTTCGTGCATCACCTCGGGGTCGATCCCACCCGGTACCCCTTTCGGCTGCGTCGCCCCGGTCCTGGCCCCATGCGCCTGCTCGTGGCGGCCAGCTTCCGGGAGAAGAAGGGCCTGGCATATGCCCTCGAGGCGTTCGGGCGGGTGGCCGCCAGGCGGCCCGGGCGGCTGGCGCTGACGGTGATCGGGGATGGTCCGCTGCGAGACGGCCTGCGGGCCATCGTGGCGGCCCATGGCGTTGCGCAGGAGGTCCGCTGGCTCGGGTACCAGCCGCACCCGGTCTTTCTGGCCGAGGCCCTCGACGCCCACGTGCTCCTCGCCCCCAGCGTGGTGGCGGTGGATGGCGACACCGAGGGTGGGGCGCCCGTCGCCCTGCTCGAGGCGCAGGCGACGGGGCTGCCGGTGCTGGCTACCTGGCACGCGGACGTGCCAGAGGTGACGCTGCCCGGGAAGAGCGCCTGGCTGGTGCCCGAGCGCAGCGTGGATGCCCTGGAGGAGCGCCTGGAGTGGCTGCTCGCCAACCCCGACGCCTGGGCTGCGATGGGACAGGCTGGGAGGTCCCACGTGATGGCGGCCTTCGATTCCCGGCGCCTCGCGCGCGACCTGGAGGGGCACTACCGTGCCGTGATGGCGCGGCAGCAGGCGCCCTCCCCTCAGCCCAGGGGGCGCGCGTAGCCCTCGAAGTCGTACGCGAGCTTCGGGGTGCGCACGCCGATCGGGCGCGCGGGCACGCCGCCGACGATGGTGTAGGGCGCGACGTCGCGCGTGACCACGGCGCCGGCCGCCACCACCGCTCCCTCGCCAATGGTGACGCCTGGCAGCACCATCGCGCGGGCCCCCAGCCAGGCATGGTCGCCAATCGTGATCGGCGCTGTGCGGCCTGCAAAGTGGGGGGACTGGGGGTCATGATCCGCGGTCAGCAGCATCACGTCCGGCCCTGTGGCCACGGCCCGCCCGATGGCCAGGCCCCCCCGCCCGTCCAGCAGCGCCCCCTGGTCGAGCGTCGTTCCGGGCCCCACGGCCACGCCCCCGCGCGCCGTCAGTCGGGCGCCCAGGTGGATCGAGCTGCCGCACGCGAGCGAGACGCCCATCGCCCGGCGGTACCAGGCGTTGCGGAGCCGATGGGAGGGCAGGTGGGCGACCAGGTGGTTCGTCAGCCAGAGCAGCAGGCCGAAGCGCCAGGCGGAGCATGAGGGGCGGGGCAGGGGGCTTCCTCCGACCCCCTTCATACCCCGCCATCGGCCAGGCCGCCTCGGTGCGGCGTTCAACGTCCCGGGGCTCGGGTCGCTCCCACCACCCGCATCGCCTCCGCGTAGGCGACCACCAGTTCGTGGCTGACGGTCCGGGCGCGAGCCGGCGTTCCGAGGGCCGCCACGACCCGCCAGCGGCGTCGGTCGAGATCCGCCAGGCGGGTTGCGAGCGCCTGCCCTGGCCGGGCGGCTCGGGCTGCGGCCAGCGCTGCGCGCACCGTGTCGAGCTGGGGCCGAACCTCGGTGACAGGCAGGCTCTCGAGCAGGGCCAGGTGGGCCGCCACGGCTGGCGTGTAGCCACGCTCCAGGTGGACCACGGCGGGGGCGGCAGCGGGGGGGCTGCCGCCGCCACCCCCGCCCCGCGAGCGCCCCTCTGCGATGGCGAGCAGCCCCAGCAACAGCTGGTGGGCAGCCTGGTTCGCCGCGGCCTGCCGGCGTTCCACCACGGCGGCTTCAAGCGCGGGGAGGCGCCCTCGGGCCGCATACAGCTCGGCTCGCAGGGGGCCCGTGCGGGGGGCTTGGGCCAGCCAGGCCGTCAGCAACGGGTCCAGCCCGGCCAGCTCCTGGGTGGCCCGTGGCCAGGCCCCGAGGGCCACTGCGCCGTGGAGCCGGGCGGCGCGCTCGGTGGCGGCGGGCCCCGGCGAGGTGGCGGGCCCCGGTGTCGAGGCCGGAGGCGCGCTGCCCACTGGTGTTGGGGGCCAGCCTGGAGGCTTGCCGTACCGCAGGCCTCCAGGAGGCGTCGGCGGGGGCGTGACGGAGAGGGCCGGGCAGGCCGCGCCCGACACGAGCAACAGGGACAGCTGGCTCAGCACCAGCACCAGGCCTGAACGCAGGGGGGGGGCGGGCAGGGGCCGCAGGGCTCTCATGGCGTCTCCTTTCGCGGGCTCCAGCCCAGCATGGGCCGCCTGGCGGGGGGCCGGCCACGGCCGTCCCTCACGAATGCCCCCGTCGATCTGGCGTATGATGGAGCCATGGCCATTCGTGTGTTCTCGGACCCCGGCTGCACGGCTCACGATCCGGGGGAGCACCCCGAGCATGTTGCGCGGTGGGAGCGGGCCGACGCGACCCTGCGGGCCCTTGCGCCCCTGCCGGGAGCGCCCCTGGTCTTCGAGCGGCCCGCGGCGATCGCGCCGGAGGCGCTGGCCCTCGTGCATCCACCTGAGCACAGCGCCCGGCTGGCGGCGTTCTGCGCTGCGGGTGGCGGACGCCTCGACGAGGACACGGTGGCTTCACCCGGCACCGAAGCCGCAGCAAGGGGTTCGGCCGGGGCTGCGGTGGCTGCCGCAGCCGCGGTGCTCGCTGGCCCGGGGCGGCAGGCCGTGGCGTTGTGCCGGCCGCCCGGCCACCACGCCCTGCCGACCGAGACGATGGGCTTCTGTCTCTACAACAACGCCGCCCTCGCTGCCCGCTGGGCCCAGGTCCACGGAGGCCTGTCCCGCGTGGCGATCCTCGACTGGGACGTGCACCACGGCAACGGCACGGAGGCGATCTTTGCGGATGATCCGACGGTGCTTTTCATGTCGCTCCACCAGCACCCGAACTGGCCTGGCACCGGGCGTCCGACGGACATTGGGGTGGGGGCCGGGCGGGGCTACACGGCCAACGTCCGCCTTCCGCTGGGCACGGGTGATGCGGGCGCGATGCAAGCCCTCGACGAGGTCTTCGGGCCACTGGTGGCGACCTTTCGGCCGGAGCTCGTGGTGGTCTCGGCCGGCTTCGATGCCCACTGGCGGGATCCGCTGGGACGGCTCGGCTTCACGGTGACGGGCTACGCCGCCCTCATGCGCGTGGTGCTGGGCTGGGCGGAGGAGCTGGCCGCGGGCCGCTGCGTGGTGCTGCTCGAGGGCGGCTACGACGTCGAGGCCCTCGCGGCCTCGCTGGGGGCGGTGGTGCAGGTGCTCCGTGGTGGTGAGGTCGAGGATCCGCTGGGGCCCAGCCCGTATCCGGTCGCGGGGGATGGGGTCGCGCGCGCCATCGCGGAGACGCGAGCGGCCCTCGGGGCGGTGTGGCCAGCCTTTCGCGAGCCTCAGGCCAGCCCGAGGTAACGCGCGAGGGCGAGCAGGGCCTCCCCGTCGGGGCCCTGATGGGCCAGCCGATCACGAGCCCGGGCGAGCGCCTTCGCAGGGCGCTGCGCCTCGTGCTTCGGGATGGCGGCGAGGGCCTGCTGGAAGGCCAATGCCACCCGCAGGATCGCCGTGAGGCGGCGCAGGCCAACCCGCTCAGCCCCACCTGGGGCCGCCAGGGCCAGAAACAGCCCCTCCCAGGCCTCCACGGGGGAGTCGTAGATTTCCCAGCGGGCCTGCGCAGAGCGGGCTTCTCGCCAGCGCTTCCCGGTCTCCTGGCCGTGGCGGAGCTGGCGCATACCCTCGGCCAGGGCCTCGGGCCCGAGCACGTGCAAGGTGGCGAGGAAGCCCGCCCGCCGCACGTCACTTTCGCCGAGCCCCAGGGCCGCAGCGGTGCCGCAGCAGAGCGTGCGGAGCTGGCCACCCGCCTGTCCTGATGGGCTCTGGCCGGATGGCTTGCTGCTGGCGACGGCGATCGCTGCGTCGAAGAGCAACGCCTCAACCTGGTTGTAGCGCCGGCACTCGGCCAGCGCACGGGCGGCCAGCGCGGTGAAGCCCTCGACCCAGGCTGCGCGCTCCGGGGCTGGTGCCCCCTCGAGCAGCAGCACCCCGAGTGGCGCCCCGTCGAGCCCTTCGAAGGGCTCCACGATGAGCTCCGTGTCCGGCGGCACGTCGGCGTTGCCGACGGAGCTCAGCCCGTCGCCCCCGGCGATCCGGAGGGGCTCGCCCGCAATGAACGCCTCCTCCACCAGCTCGATGCGGTATGGGGGCACCAGCGCCGTGCTGGACGCGAGCACCTCCAGGAACGCCTCATCGCCCACGAGGGCGACCAGCCCTGCCCGGAAGCCCAGCATGGCCACGGCTTCATCGAGCAGCAACCGGCCCAGCGCGAAGGGATCCGTGACCTCCCGGACGCGAGCCACGAGGGCGTCCACACGATCGAGGCGGTGGACCGCTGCCTGCAGGTCCCGGGCGAGCCGCAAGTCGTCCTCCCTGTGGCGCTCCTCAAGAAGGGCTTGCAGGGCCACGGGCGAGATTGCGAGCGTCTTGCGGGGAAACCAGCTCCCAGGTTGGTGCTCCGGCATGCGGGCCTCCTGCCCCGGTGCGGCGGGGGTGATTATGTTACTTCACCCCTGTACCCTCGGCAAGGGCCGTCGCCACGGCTGGGGTGAGGGGCGGCCTCCCGGCTTGGGAGGCCGCCCCTGGTCAGCGCGTGCGCGGGGTTCAGACCGGGTAAACGCCGTGCTTCCGCAGCGGAGGCTCGACCTCCTTGGACTCAGCCCGCGCGAAGCGACGCACCAGCTCGTCCCGGAGGGCGTTGCCGGGCACGATGTCGTCGATGACGAGCTCGGAGGCGAGCCGGTAGATGTCAATATCGGCCTGGTACTCCCGGCGCTTTTCCTCGATGAAGGCCTGCCGCGCCTCGCCTTCGAGCTCGGCGATCTTGTTGGCAAAGACGGCATTGATGGCGGCTTCCGGCCCCATCACCGCGATGGAGGCGGTGGGCAACGCGATGGTGCACTCCGGCTCGAAGGCAGGCCCGCTCATGGCATAAAGCCCGGCGCCGTAGGCCTTCCGCACGACGACGCAGATCTTGGGCACGGTGGCGTCCGACATGGCCGAGATCATCTTGGCTCCGTGCCGGATGATGCCTTCCTTCTCCACCTTCGAGCCAATCATGAAGCCCGGCACGTCGGACAGGAACAGCAGCGGGATGTTGAACGCGTCGCACAGCCACATGAACCGCGCGGCCTTGTCTGCTGAATCCACGAACAGGACCCCGCCCTTGACCTTGGGTTGGTTGGCCAGGATGCCCACGACGCGTCCGTCGAGGCGCGCGAGGCCGGTGATCATCTCCTGCGCGAAGAGCTTCTTGATCGGCAGGAAGCTCCCCTCGTCCACCAGCTGGGTGATGACATTCATCATGTCGAACGGCGTGTTCTGGTTCGGTGGGACGACCTCCTCGATCGGCTTGCCGCCAGCCACGATGGGCCTTGGCGCCGCAGCGGGCGCGGGCTCGGTGCAGTTCGAGGGGAAGAAGCCGAGGTAACGCCTGGCGGTCTCGATGGCCTCCTCCTCGGTTTTGCAGAGGAAGTCACCACACCCGCTGGTGGTGCAGTGCATCCGGGCGCCCCCCATCTCCTCGAGCGTCACCTTCTCGCCGATGACCATCTCGGCCATCCGGGGAGAGCCCAGGTACATGCTGGCGTTTGCCTCCACCATGATCACCACGTCGCAGAACGCCGGGATGTAGGCGCCGCCTGCAGCAGAGGGTCCGAAGAGCACGCAGACCTGGGGAATCACGCCGGACAGCCGCACCTGGTTGAAGAAGATGCGGCCGGCCCCGCGACGGCCCGGGAACATCTCGACCTGATCCGTGATTCGCGCCCCAGCCGAGTCGACCAGGTAAAGGAGCGGGATGCGCAGCTTCTGCGCCGTCTCCTGGATGCGGATGATCTTCTCCACCGTGCGCTGACCCCACGAGCCCGCCTTCACGGTGGAGTCGTTGGCCATGAGGGCGACGGGGCGCCCCTCGACCAGGCCGATGCCCGTCACGACGCCGTCCGCGGGCAGGTCTCTGGCGTTGCAGTTGGCGAACAGCCCGTCCTCCTGGAACGAGCCCTCGTCGACGAGCAGGGCAATCCGGTCGCGCGCGAACAGCTTGCCGGCGGCCTTGGCACTCTCGTGGTACTTGGGGGCGCCACCGGCCTGAATGGCGGCCATCTTGGCCTGCAGGTCGTCGGTCAGGGGGGAGGCGGTCGGGGCGGACATCGAGGGCTCCTTGCTGGCTGCTTGGCTGGAAAGCAGCATTTTAGGGCTCTCCGGGGTGGAGATCAAGGAAGCCGGGCCGCGGGGCCGTCACTCCCCCCTGAACTGAGGCTTGCGCTTCTCCCCGAAGGCGCGCAGCGCCTCTTGCCGGTCCCACGTCGGGATCGTCACCTCATAGGCCTTGGCCTCCAGCACAAGGCCGCTCTCGAGGTCGACCTCGAGCCCCCGGTTGATGGCGAACTTCGCCTGGGTGATCGCCACGGGTCCCGTGTTCTCCACGATGCGTGTCGCGAGCGCGCGGGCCTCCTCGAGCAGGCGCTCGGCCGGCACGACGAACTCCACGAGCCCGATGGCCCGGGCCTCTGGGGCATCGACGCGTCGCCCCGTGAAGATCAGCTCCTTGGCGCGCCCCTTGCCAACAAGCCGGGGCAGCCGCTGGGTGCCGCCGGCCCCGGGGATGATGGCGAGCGTCGTTTCCGTCAGACCCATCAGCGCTCCCTCGGCGGCGAGCCGGATGTCGCACGAGAGCGCGAGCTCGGTGCCGCCGCCCAGCGCGAGGCCGTTCACGGCCGCGAGCACGGGCTTGGGCAGGTTCTCGAGCTGGCTTGTCACCTCTCGGATGTCCTTCAGGAAGCGGCGCACCTCGCCCGGCGTCATGCCGGCCCGTTCCTTCAGGTCCGCGCCGGCGCAGAAGGCCTTCTCGCCTGCACCCGTGAGGATCACGGCGCGCACGCCCGCATCATCCCAGAGTTCCTCGACCGCGGCCCGCAGGGCCCGAAGCGTGGCCCGATCGACCGCGTTCATGCGCTCCGGGCGGTTCAGCGTGAGCAGGGCGACGGCGCCCTCCCGGGACAGCAGGACGGGGGCGCTGGAGGTCGAGATGGTCATGGGCGGGGCTGCCTCGGGAGCGCGAGGCCGACAAGGATGCCAGCGACGACACGGGGTTGGTCGGGGTGGTCGGGGGTGACGACGAACGCCACGTCGGCGTCGGGGTAGATCCAGAGCTCGCCGGTGCCCCAGGCCCGCGTGTGCACGGGGGGGCCGTACTTGCGGAGCACGCGGGTGCTCGGGTCGAGGGGGCGAACCAGGGAGCGGGTCATGAAGCGGGCAGGCGCCCAGGCTTGAAGGTGGACGACCCGGGCAGCTCCTTCGCCGTCGGCGCGCTGGTGAAAAAGCACCCTCAGGTGCGCCGTGTTGCGCCAGGCGTCGGGCTCGAGGTGCTCGTCCGGGGGCGTGTCCGGGGACGGCTGCCGGCGCTCGACCGGCAGGGGGGCCAGTTCGTCGAAGTCCCACCAGAGCCCGTCAACGGTGCTGGCGGTCTGGTGCGGCGCCCCGAACCGCATCCGCACCGCGTCGGTGGAGGCGCCCAGCGGGACCTCTGCCAGCCCCTTCTCGCGCAGCCGCAGGGTGGGACCGGTGGGGCCCTCGTGCTGGATGGTGGCGAGTGAGAACGGCTCTCGTCGCAGCCGCTCGGCCTGCGCCTCGGGGGCCTCGGGCCGGGAGGCCAGGAGGCTGGCGCAGCCCGGGAGGGTGGCCGCGACGAGCAGCGAGACGAGGGGGGCTCGCATCGCTCAGCGTGGCTCCGTGGCGAGGGCTTCGTCCCGGTGGGCGGAGCCGTCCTGGCCGGCCTTGAGTTCCGTCCGTCCAGCCAGGTAGGTGAACAGCAACAACAGGCCCACGCCCACGTCGATGCACACATCCGCGATGTTGAAGATCGGGAAGACGTTCTGGCCGTGATGCTGCAGGTCGAACATGTCGATGACGTAGCCATAGCGGGCGCGATCGAACAGGTTCCCGAGCGCGCCGCCGAGCAGGAAGCCCAGGCCGGCCATCTGGAGCCAGGTGCGCTCGCGCAGGCGCAGGGCGTACACCACGATACCGAGCACCACGGTGGTGGCGATTCCGATGAGCAACCACGTGTGGCTCCAGAGCATGCTCCAGGCCGCCCCGAAGTTCTGCGTGTAGGTCAGGGCGAACCAGCCCGGCAACAGCGGGATGGAGGGGTAGTGCAGCGTCATGTGGGTCGTCACCCACGTCTTGAGCACCTGGTCCGCCACGAAGGCGGCCGAGGCATAGACAAACATGCTCGCTAGCTTGGGGCCTTGGTGGCGGGTGGAATCCAAGGTGGCTCCTCGGGGAGGCGGGAAGCGGGCTGCAGCCATGTTACCACAGGGCCGCCATCGGCTCGGGTGGACAAAAAGAAGCCGGCGCCCGGGGGGGCGCCGGCAGGCACGGCGCGCTTCAGCGCACGGAGGAGGTGGAGACGATCACCCGCAACTGCTTCTCTGCCTTCTTCAGGCGGCGGCAGACCTCCATCTGGCTGATGCCCAGCCGGCGGGACAGCTCGGCCTGCGTGAGGTCGTCGAAGTACCGCATCTGAAGCAGCTCCCGCTGGTGGTCTGGAAGGTGCTTCATCGCCTCCGTCAAGACAAGGCGCTCGTCCCGCTCATTCTGGTGGGCGTTGCTGGTGGCGGGATCCGCCAGCGTGTTCAACAGCGAGCGCTGCTCGTCTTCCTCGCCGTCGCCCGACTCCTGATCGAGCCACATCACCGTGACGCGCCGGTCATACACGCGCGCCTGGTCAATGAGGTCCGGCGAGACGTTCAGGGCCTGTGCGAGCTCCTGGTTGGAAGCCTCCCGGCCCAGGCGGTGGCTCAGTTCCTGGGTGACCTGCCGCAGCCGGTACGAGAGTTCTTGGAGGGCCCGAGGGCCACGGACCAGCGTCTGCCGGTCCCGGAGGTAGTGCCGGATGTGTCCGGTGATGAAGTGGACGGCGTAGGTCTTGAACTCCGTGTTGTGTCCCGTCTCGTATCGGTTGATGGCCTCGAGCAACCCGATCGAGCCCACCTGAATCAGGTCATCCACCGGATCGGTGCTGCGGCGAGCAAGGCCCCGAGCGATCTTGTGAACGAGAGGAAGGTACTCGTTGACGAGGCGTTCCTTCTCCTTCGGACTCGCTCCGGCATACACCTTGTTCATTCAGGTCTCCTTCGTGAGTTGGGAGGTCGGTTTCCGGACCAAGGACGATCGTAACGGATCGCAAAAATCAGTTCCAGTCAACTTTTGTGAAGCGGAAAGCCTTTGTGTAACAATATGTGAAGCTATTGACGGTCCGCAGAGCGAACGTGCTTTTCATCACGCGAGTTTACGGCATGGACACCGGAACCCGCCATGCACCATAAGGTTGCGGAAAAGTTCAGATCAGGGCGGCTTATGTTCCGATCTCTCAGACGCTCCCTCGGCCCGCCTCTGCCCCTGCCGCCAGCCTGTTATGATGACCCAGCATCCGGTGGCTCACGCGACGACCGGCCCGCGGATGCCCGGGTGCCGTGACCACAAGGAGGGACCAGCAGTGGCCCTGCAAGCCGCGACGCTCGAGGCCCTGGCGCCCCTTGCCCGGACGCTCGCCCGGGCGCTCGCGCTGGGGGCGCCGTGGGGGAGAGAGGACGGGCCGAGCCAGGCCACGGTGCCCGTGGGGCCTCGCCGCGAGCGCTGGTCGCAGGCCGTCGAGCAGGCCCTCGGCGGCGCCACGCCCGGGGGGCCCGAGGCCGGTGTTGCGGCGCTGCACGCCGCCTACGCCTGGGTGGTGCGGCTCGCCATCGCGCGAGCCCTCGCCGGGGGCGGCCACCCGCGCTGGGAGCCTGGGCCTGTGGCCAGGGCCCCGGCTGCGGCGCTCTGGTGCTGGCTGGAGGCCCTGGGAGCTGGGGTGCCGGGTGATGACGCCGCCATCGAGGGCCTGCTGGCGCCCGATGGCTTTCGCTGGGTGACCTCGGCGGCCTGCCGCACGCCGGTGGCGGAGGCGGCCTGGCGGCCCTTGTTGCTCGCCATCGGAGGGTGGACGCCGCCGGGCGGGGGCGATGCGTTCCGGGCGCTGTACCACGCGCTGATTCCGCCGGCCCTGCGCCACGCCCTCGGCGAGTTCTACACGCCGCGCTGGCTGGTGCAGGCGGTCCTGGCGGAGGCTCCCGCCGACCCGGGCTGGACGGCCCTTGATCCCTGCTGCGGCTCGGGCGCCTTCCTGGTGGAGCTGGTGGCCGAGGTGCTGGCCGAGACGGCCAACCAGTCCCCGGGAGCGCGCCTGGAGGCCGTGCTGGGGCGGGTGCGGGGGCTCGACGTGAACCCCCTGGCGGTGCTGGCCGCGCAGGCCAACATGGTGCTCGCGCTGGCCCCCCTGCTGGTCGCTCGCGGCCGTGGGCCCCTGCGCCTGCCGGTCGAGCTGGTTGCGGTAGGCGCAGAGGGCGCGGGTGGCGGGCGCCATGACCGGGTGGTCGGCAACCCGCCCTGGGTGGCCTGGCGGGATCTCCCCGAGGCCCACCGGGCGGCGCTGGGGAGCCTGCGAGAGGCGCGCGGGCTTCGGGGGGCGGACCGCTGGGTTGGTGGCACCGACCTCAACGTGTGTGCCGTGCTGGCTCACCTGGCGCTGGAGCGCTGGGTGCGGCCGGGGGGAACGCTGGCGTTCCTGATGCCCCGGCAGCTGCTGCACCTGCGGGCTGCCGAGGGCCTGCGTCGCTGGCAACTCCCGGACGGCGAGCGAGTGACCCTTGTGGGGCTCTCGGACTGGACGGCGACGCGCCCCTTCGAGGCGGCCTGTGCCCCCCTCACGTGGGTCGTGCGCCGTGCCGCCACCGCGGGACCGGCGCCGGTGCCGCTGGTCACCTGGCGGGCTGATGCGGCCAGGGCGCCTGGCGCGGAGGCTGGCTGGGACGACGTGCGCCCCACGCTCGCGGCCTGCCTGGGCACGGCGGTGCAGCAGGGAGGGGCTGGTGGGGCGTACCTGCTCGAGGGCGCGCGGGCGAAGCCGCTGGCGCCCTACCTGGGAGCCAGCGCATACAGGGGGCGGCGGGCCACCGAGACCTCTCCCCACGCTGTGTTCTGGCTGCGGCCGGTAGGGCCCATCGCGGGTGACGACGCGACGTGGCTGGTGGAGACGGGGGTGAACCCCCGGGCGCGCCGCGTGACGTCCCCGCAGCAACTCGGGGTGGAGCGGGCGGTGCTCGCCCCCCTGCTTCGCGGGCGCGACATCCGCCCCTTCACCGCCACCCCGGGTGAGGTCCTGTTGCTGTTTCCGCACGACGCGGCGCACGCCCCGGGGCCGCTTCCCCCCGAGGTGATGCCGCCTGCCGCTCGGGCCTACCTGGACGCTCACGAACCCCTGCTAGCCGCGCGGTCCTCGCAGCGCGCCTACGGTGGGGGCAAGCCGTTCTACGGGCTGTGGCGCGTGGGGCCATACACGTTCCTGCCCTGGAAGGTCGTCTGGCCTGAGGTCGGGACCCTGCGAGCCGCCGTGGTCGGCATGGCGCCGACGCCCTGGGGGGAGCAAAAGCTGGTGGTGCCCGAGGGCAAGGTGAACTTCATCGGGTGCAGCGATCCGGCCGAGGCCCACTTCCTGTGTGCCCTGCTGAACGCCCCGCCGCTGGTGGCTGCTTATGCCGGCTCCACCAGCGAGACGGGGCGTCCGGCTCGCCTGCCGCTGGCCCTCCCCCGGCACGACGCCACCCGCTGGACCCATCGGGCGCTGGCGGCGGTGTCCCGTGCCGCTCACGGGGGGCGGCTGCGGCCCGAGCGATGGGCGCGCGTTCTCACATGGCTTGCCGAGCGCGCCATCTTGCGGGCCCGTGCACCTGCTACACCCGCTGCATGAACAACGCGAGGTCGTCCAGCGAGCCGCCCTGCAGGTCGCGCACCCGATCCACCGGGGCGTAACCCCGGAAGCGCACCGTCACCCGGTACCGCCCGGGGGGAAGGCTGGCTTGCCGGTACCACCCATCGTCGTCCGTCTCGCCGTTGAAGGTGGGCAACAGGTCATCGTCGACGGGTTCGAGTTCGACGCGGGCCCGACCAAGCGGGGCGTCCGTGGCCAGGTCCACCACCCGGTACTGGCAGGCCGCCCGGTCCGGGCGCGGCAGGCGCTCGCGGGCTGCCGCCTCCGCGGGAAGGGAGCGATCTGCCGTGTCAGCCCGCATCCCGTCAGAGCCCGGACGGGGCGAGGGGGCGGCGGCCAGGGGCGGCAGCCGACCGGTGCTGAGCCCGGGCACGCTCCGGGCCGCTTCCTCGGGGGCGGCAGCGGCGGGTCCGGGGTTTTCCGCGGAGCTGGGCGGCGCCAGGGGCGCGGGCACGGCCGGTCGCGGCGGGGCCCCCGTTCCCGGGGTGGGAGGCGGCGGCAGGGGCGGTCGGGGCGCCGGGAGCCGGCCGCTGCCCGCGGAACCCTCCCGACGCAGGATACGCGACAGATCCGTCTGCGCGGGCTGCTGATGGCCTCCCGACGGTGGGGCTTCGCCTTGGCGCTGCCGCAGCTCCGCCTGCGCCTGCCACGTCCGGTGGACGGCCCCTGCGGCATCGAAGCTCTCATCGACCCGGCGGGCGCGCGGGTCGCCGAGCACGGGGCGGCCGGCCCTGCGTGGCGTGCCAGGCGGCTCGGGAATCTTGAGCCGCTGGATCAGGGCCTCGCTGGTGGGGGGCGCACCCGCGCCCTCGACTTCCCACGGCAGCTGGTCGGCGAAGAGCTGGTCCAGCCTGGAGGAGGCCCGCTTGCCCGCGAAGGAGTCCGACTCCAGGGTTGGCTCGGCTTCTGCATCCTCTTCAGGCTGCGCTTCGGGAGCACCGCCGCGACGACCCCCGCGCCCGTTGCCACGTCGCTGGTCCTGCATCTCGCTGGGCCCCTCGGGCGCCCGTGGGGGCTGGGGGCCTCCGGAAGGTCTCAGGGGGTTCACATCGGATGCCACGCCAAGCCTCCGGCCAGTGCCTTGCCGAGGGTTTTATTCCTCAGCAGCCGGGGCGTGTCACGGCTGGGGATCGACCGGGTGATCGGCCTGAGGTATAGTGAGGGCCACGCGCCCCGGCCGAGCAGGGCCCGGCGCCCCCTTGTGGAGCCGAAAGGAGCCCGCCGATGGATGAGAGCCGCCCCCTGGTGCAGTTTGCCGGCCTCGAACGCCTCGGCGAGGGGGCCATGGTGGTGTTCCACGAGGGTCACCGCTTCGACCTGCGCGTGGGGCCCGAGGGCGTGCGCCTCGAGCGCGAGGGCCAGCTCGTCGGGCGCTCTGGCTGGGAGGCGCTGGCCGCCTTCCTCGGCCAGCAGCAGCGACGGCTGGAGACCCTGATCGGCAGCCGGCCCGTGCCAAGGACGCTGCTGGACCATCCCGAGTTCGAGGCCCTCATCCTGCCCTGCCTGTACGTCAACGCCTATGAGGGCGATCGCCTCGTGCGCGGTGGCACCCGGCGGCGGCTGGAGGCGCGGGTGGCGGATCTCCAGGAGGCCGAGCGCCTGATGCGGGTCGAGATCGCCTGTGCCAACCCCGAGTGCCTGCATGTGGTGCGCCCCTTCCGCCCTCGCGCCAAGGGCGCCCCGACCAGGCTCTTCGTCGGGTTCACCTGCCCCATCGAGGAGAGCATCGCCTGCGCCCGGACCCGGGGCGCCAAGGAGGCGATGGAGGCGGTCGTGGTCCGGGTGGAGGCCGCCGGCCAGTACTCGGCCAACGACATCCAGCGGCGCTGACGCGGCCTCGCCCCGGTTACCCGCCTGATTCTGATATGATAACGGGCGGACCGAGCCACAACAACGACATCCGGCAAGCGTGCGGTCCGTCGCGCGGATGTCGCACCACCTCACGAGGAGTTTGTTTTGCGCAAGTTCTTGCACCTCTCGCTGGCGGGTTCGCTGCTCGCCGCCACGCTGGCCGGCTGCTCGCCCGAGGCCATCAGGGCCGTGGCGGCCGCCGCCGCCGATGGCCGGTCCGATGCGGCGAAGCCAGCGGGCGCAGCCGACAGGGCCGCCAAGCCCGCTGGGGACACGGCCGCGAAGCCCGCTGGGGACACGGCCACCAAGCCCACGGGCGATGTGGCCGAGAAGCCCGCCGCAGATGAGCCCGCCGCCGAGCCCTCGGCAGCTCGGGTGCTGTACGACAAGTTCGTGGCGAAGGCGGATGAGGCCAAGGACGACAGCCGGATGACCGGTCGCCTGTTCGTCTGGGCGTTTTGCTACTACGCCAAGGACCCCAAGCTGGCCAAGGCCATGATGTCGTACCTCACCTACAAGGACGACCTGCGGATGAACCCCGAGTCCCTTTCGGGCTATGACTTCACGTCGTCGCGCAGCTTCTACTGGAACAACATCGACAAGAACCCGGCCCGGATGTTCGTTCACCTCAAGAACGGTGAGGCCGACCTGGCTGACCTCGACAAGGGCATCGAGGGGGTCATCATCGATGACGACTACGCGGCGGCGCAGAAGGGAGAGTGGGACTCGGCCACCTACACCAAGGAAGCCAAGTACTACATCTTCACCTTCCCTGTCGGCAAGATCCGGCCCCGGCCCGTTGCCCTCATCATCGAGGATGG
>JAYKHL010000069.1:0-16709 GCA_035284865.1 Candidatus Sericytochromatia bacterium
GCACGTACAGCCCCACCATGACCATCGTGGCCAGGCTGGTGCTCACGAGGCGCCCGCACCCCGGCCCGGCAGGACGTAAGGCGGCAGCGGGCACGGCTGGCAGCCCCCCGGCACGGTGCGCAGCCCCCGCACCTCAACGGGTCGCGGCAGGCGGCAGCAGCCCCGGCTGCACCCGGTATCGCCCGTCAGGGCCCGCTGCACCTGGGTCGCGAGCGCCCGGATGAAGCGGGGCCGCGTGTCCAGCGCGCCCGCGCGCACCCAGTGGTGGATGCCGGCCTCCTCGGCCACCTCGCGGTACTCGATGTCGAGCTCGAACAGCGTCTCGATGTGGTCCCCCACGAAGCTGACGGGCACGACGACAACGGCCTCGACGCCGGCAGCCCCGAGGCGGCGCAGCTCGGTGTCCGTCGCGGGCGTGAGCCAGGCCGCCGGGCCGACCTTGCTCTGCCAGGCCAGGGAGTGGCCGTGCGGCCAGCCCGTGGCCTGCACCACGGCCGCCACGGTGGCCTGGATGTGCATCGCGTAGGGGTCGCCCTTCTGCACGAAGCTGACGGGCAGCCCGTGGGCCGAGAACAGCAGGTGCGGCGTGACGCCCTCAGGCAGCCGCGCGGTCGCCTCCTGCACGAGCTCAGCGAGGGAGCCCACGTAGTCGGGGTCGGTGGGGAAGGCGGGGACGTAGGTCACGGCCCAGTCGCCCATCCCGAGGCGGCCCAGCTGCCTGGCCAGCTCTCCGTAGCTGGACCCCATCGTCGCGAAGGAGTAGTGCGGGTACATCGCGAGCGCCACGATGCGCGCTGGGCCACCGGCCTTGATGGCCTCCAGCGCCGCCCGCGTATCCGGGCGCGTGTAGCGCATCGCGTAGTGAACCTCCATCGGGTGGCCCTCGGAAGCCAGCAAGGCCTGCAGGGCGGCCCCCTGCTCATACGTCATGGGCACGAGCGGCGAGCCGCCGCCGATCTCGGCATACTGGTTGGCCGTCTTGGTCCAGCGCAACCCGCTGATCAGGTCCGCAAAGACGTCCCGCACGATCGGCGGGCCGGGGATGGGGATGACGTCCGGGTCCCGAAAGAGTTCGAACAGGAAGGGTTCGACCTCGCCCGCCCGTTGGGGCCCACCGAAGTTCAGGATCAACAGGACGTCACGCATGGCCCTATGATACCGGCTCCCGGCTGCAAAGGATATGTCCAGGACAGGTGCAAGGTCCACGCGGCCGCCCGGGCACCCGCGCGCCCGGGGGCAGCCTCACTCGCCCCGCTTGGGGGCGCCGGGCAGGCCGAGCGACCGGGTGTCGAGGATGCTGTTGGACGGCACGATCACGAGGTTCGGCGCCGACTTGATCGCGTCCGCCGTCATCTTGGCCGTCTCGAGGCGCACGTACTGCTCGGGGTTGATGCCCAGGGCCGCGCGGGCGCGCGCCTCACCCTGGGCCCGGATGACCTTGGCCTCCGCCTCGGCCCGGGCCTCGATCTTGACCTGCTCCGCGGCCATACGGGCCTTTTCGAGGCCCTGCTTGGCGGACATCGTCTCTTGCTCGATCTGCGCCTTGCGCTCCACGGCCGTCTTGATGGCCTCCGGCAGCACGATGTCGCTGATGGCGACGGTCTGGATCGTCACGAAGTCGTCGCCGATGCCGTCAATCTGGACGTCCTTGGTCTTGAGGCCGTTCTGGAGGATGCGGCTCATCAGCGCCGCTGCCTTGGCGCCCCGGCTCTGGTAGATGTCGATGACCCCGTACTGCGAGACGGCATAGCCCGCGGCCTGCTGGATGACCGGGATCCAGCGCGTCTGCACCAGGCCGTTGTCCCCCTCGAAGGGCTTGCGGTAGCGCTGGAAGAGCTGCACCGCGTGGTCGTCCTCCGGCGTCAGGTCCGGGCGGTACTGGACCCGCACGTCGATGGTGATCTCCTGCCCCTCACGGGTGTTCACCCGGAAGTTGTCCATGTTGATGTTGGAGACCACGCCCGACGGGAACTCGTAGACCTTCTTGTACATCCCCACGTAGTGGTAGCCAGCGCGCAGCGGCTCCTTCACGACATCGCCATTCCACTCGTCCGTCATCACCCCGACGTTGCCCGGCTCGATGGTGGTGCAGGCCGTCAGCGTGAGTGCAAGGGCCATGAGGGAAACGGGGTGGCAAAGACGCATCGGGTGACTCCGGCTTTGGGGGAGGCTGGCCACCTCCCCATACCCAGCCCGGCGCCCCCTCCGACGGCCGGGACCCGCCGCACCCTTGGTGGCGAGGGCTCGGTGGCAAGGTGCAAGCCGGGGGCGGGTGCGGTAGGATCAAGGGCCATGTCCGACCCGCGCACGCCCCTCTCCCGTCGGCTCCTGGCGCTGCTCTGCGGCGCAACGGCCAGCGCTGCGCCGCTGGCCGGCTGCATCAGCCCCGTGCTGCCGCCTGGCACGGGCGCCCGGCCCGGGCTGGCGCTGAACCAGCACTCGGCCCGCGGCGCCTCGGCGATCACGCTGCTGGGCCCCTCCGTGGGTCCCGCCGAGCAGCTCACGCCGGCGGGGCGGGAGCTCACGCTGGTGGCCAGCGTCGGCCAGGCCACCAGCATCCCGCTGCGGCTGTCGGTGGAGCCAGGGCAGGCCGGGGCGGCCTTCCGGCTCAGCCAGCTGGCCGCGGCGGAGCGCCTCGAGATGCCCTACAGCGACCGGTTTCGCAGCCCCACCGCGGCCCCGGCCACGTCCCCCGGGCGCCGGCTCCTCGCCACACCGGCGCGAAGCCTCGGCAGCACCGAGGCCTTCTGGATCAACACGGGGTCCTCCTCCAGCGCCGACGACCGCCAGCGGACCTGCGCACTGAAGCGCATCTCCGCCAACGCGCTGCTGTACGTCGATCTGGAAGCCAAGGAGATCCCCGACGCCCAGCTGGACCGGCTCCTGGACGAGTGGGAGCAGCGCATCTACCCCCGCCTGACGGCGGTGTTCGGCCGGGAGGCCAGGCCGGGCATCGACGGCGAGGAGCGCATCTTCCTGGTCCTCTCGCCGGCGGTGGACAACTGGGGCAAGGAGAAGGGCCTGATGGGCTACTTCTGGTCCCGCGACCTGATCCCCGGCGGCGGGGGCAACTCGAACCAGAAGGAGGTGCTGTTCATGACCGACCAGCTCTTCGACCGGCCCGAGCTGACCTCCTTTGGCACGCTGGCCCACGAATTCCAGCATCTGCTGAATTTCTCGCGCAAGTCGGCCCGCCTGGGCTACAGGCTCTCGGAGGACACCTGGCTGGACGAGGGGCTCAGCATGTATGCGATGGAGGTCGCCGGGTACGGCCTGCCAGCTGGCGATTATCACATCGCCAAGGACCTGCGGGTGTTCCAGGAAAGCCCCGAGGATTTCTCCCTGACGGACTGGAGCGGGAACCCGAACGGGTTCGCCTACGGCCAGAGCTACCTCTTCGTGCGCTACCTGGTCGATCGGTATGGGCCGGGCGTGATCGCCGAGATCCTTGACAGCAACAAGGCCGGCGTCGCCTGCATCGCGGATCTCCTCAAGCCCCGCGGGACCACCTTTGCGGAGCACTTCCGGGCCTGGGCCATTGCCAACCTGGTCTCGGACGCACCCCTGGCGCAAGGCACGCCCTACACCTACCAGGGCCTGCCCCTGCGCGGCACCTTCCGGTCCGCATCGGGACAGGAGGACATCGAGCTGAGGGGGTTCCAGACCCGGCCGGGCGAGGGCGCGGACGTGACGCTCAGGCTCCGCCCCTGGTCCACCGCCTACCTGACCTACGCGTCGCAGACGCCACTGCCCTGGCGGTTGCGCCTCGGCGTCGACACCGCAGAACGGCTGCTCGGGGCCACCATCGTGCCCTGACGCCCCCACGCCCGGGCGGCAGCCCTGATCCGGGCGACCGCCTCAGGGGGCCGATTTGCGGTTATGCGCCCCGGGTGGGCGGGTAGGGAACCAGCGTCGTTCGCCCTCAAGCGGGACCCCTGATGCCCCTGTTGCCCCCCCTGGCGATGCGTCTCGCCATCGCCCTGGCCGCCGTGATGGCCGGCTGCGCGTCGCCCCAACCCGCGTCCATCGGCCTGGCCGCCCCGGAGCCCGAACGGATCGTGCGCAGCGGCCCGTACCGCCCGGTCATGGCCGTCAACCGGGGGCGCATCGTGGGCACGGTGGTGCTGGATGGGGCCCCCGCGGGCGTTACCACCGCCGCGGGGGGCGAGGCACAGCCCCTCGACCCCGAGGGGCAGCCGCTCGCCGAGGCTGCCACCGTCGACGACGGTGGGCACTTCGTGCTCGAGGGGCTGAAGGCTTCCCGCGACCGGATCCTGGTTCGCGTGCGGCTCTCCGGACCGCGAGGCACCCTCCGGCTGACGGCGCTGGCCCGGGCGCCTCGCAAGGCCGTCGACTCCCCCGTGGTGCTCGACGCGGCCACCACCCTGGTCGCCGACCGCCTGCAGCGGGGCCAGCGACTGGGAGAGGTCGAGGCCGACACGCTCCCGGGTGAGGCCCTCGAGCGGCTCGAGGACGTCACGGCCGCCTACATGACCGCCCAGGCCCGAACGGCCGTGTTGCAAGAGCCCGACGGGGCCTTCAACGCCTTCGCCTTCGACCACCTGATGGATGACCACCCGGGGCTGAAGCAGCTGGTGTGGGAGGTCGCACCAGGCCTGTTGCGCGGCTGGAGGCCGCCCGGCGAGCGTTTCGCGGCTCCCCCGCCCCCGTCCCCGAGTCCGACGGCGGGCCCGCCGGGCAACCGGGTCGGCCCGCCCGCAATCCCGGGCGTCACCAGCTGATCGTCCAGGCGCCTGCCGCGGCCGGGGCGGGCCCCGGTGCCCCGTGCACGGCAGCGAACAGGTCGAGCACACCCGCCCCGAAGTCCACGTCTCGGCCCGGCTGACCGAGGTCTCGCGCCGTGCGCTGCAGCCAAGTGGCCACCTGTTCGGCGGTCCAGTGAGGGTTTCGGGCCATCACGAGGGCCGCCGCCCCCGCCACCTGGGGGCTTGCCATCGAGGTGCCGGACCGCTCCCGGTAGGCCCCCGCTTCCGCCGAGCGAATCCGCTCGCCAGGCGCCACCAGGTCGAGACGGGCGCCACCATTCGAGAAGGGCGAACGCCGTCCGGCGTCCGCAGAGCCCACCACCAGCACGCCGGGGTAAGCAGCGGGGTAGGTCACCGCGTTGCGCCCCTCGTTGCCGGAAGCCGCCACCACCAGCACGCCGGCCCGTCGGGCCGCCGCGATCGCCCCGGCCGTCAGAGGCAGGGGCGCGTCGCTGCGCAGGCTCAGGTTCACGACGCGGGCGCCGCGGGCCACGGCGTGCCGGATCCCGGCGGCGATGCTGGCGTCGGAGAAGCGACCCTGCGCATCGACCGCCTTGATGGGCAGCAGGGTCACCCCAGGCGCGACGCCACCATCCCCGGGGCGCGGCGCCAGGCCGGCCACCTTGCCTGCGACGTGCGTGCCGTGGCCTGCAGCGTCTGACACGTCCGAGGAGCCATCCACAGCATTCCAGCCTGGCAGGCAGCGACCGACCAGGGCCGGGTGGTGCACATCGACGCCAGTGTCGACGACGGCCACCACCACGCTGCGTGCCTCGATCTCGGCAAACCCATCATCGGTGTGCAGCACCGTGCCGGTTTCGCCTTCCACGGTGACGCGTTCGCCAACGCGCAGCCCATCCGGGTTGCGCGCCACCGCGGAGGCCGTGCGCAGCGCCGCCCCTGACAGCAACACCACGTCCCGCCCGAGGGCCACCACCGCCGAGGGGGTCCCGTCCTGGGCCGCCGAGGCGCGCAGCTGCACCCGGGCGAGGTGGGTGTCCGCCGCCCGCTGCACGGCCAGCCCCCGGGCCGCCCCACGGGCCCAAGTGACAAACGCATTGGCGGCCGTGAGCGGCATGGGGCACGGTTCCTCGAGGGCTGGACCACGGGCGTCCAGGTGAAGCCTTCCAGGAACGTTATAACCAATTCTTAATAGAATCTTTCGTGTTAATTAACCGAAACCTGAGCCAGCCCGCGCACCGATCAGAACCCCGGGGTCGCACGGATGGCAGCGTCCTCGGGGCGTCAGAACGAGCCAGCCGCCGGGAAAAGGCTTGATGGGTGCCCTAGGCCCGCAGCTTCCAGCCCACGGCGAACAGGCGCAGCGCCAGGGCAGAGGCCCCCGCAGCCAGGGTGAGCGTGATGCCGATCGAGAGCGCGAGGGGTGCCTCCGCACGTCCCAGGACCGCAAAGCGGAAGGCATCGATGACGTAGAAGAACGGGTTCAGCTGCACCAGGCCTCGCAGCGCCTCCGGCATGAGCGAGACGGGCGAGAAGGCCCCCCCCAGCCAGATCAGGGGCGTGAACAGAAAGGTCTGCGGGATGGCGATGTGGTCCCACTTCTCGCCCCACAGCCCCACGATGAGGCCCACGGCGGAGAACAGCACGGCGATGACGACCATCAGCGCGAGGTACAGGCCCCAGTGGGCCGGCCAGCGCTGGGTAAAGGCCGGCAGGAAGAGCATCAGCAGGTTGCCGAGCAGCAGCGCCCGCGCCACGGACCCCGTCAGGAAGCCAGCGACGATCTCGAGGGCCGAGAGCGGGGCCGTCAGCAGCTCCTGGATGCTGTTCATGAAGCGGTGCTGGAACAGCGAGGCGGAGCTCTCTGCGAAGGAGGCCTCGATCACGGTAAGGGCGATGAGGCCTGGAATCAGGAACTCCACGTAGCGCACGCCGGTGGCCGCCTCGAGCCGTCCCCCCACGGAGAGGCCGATGATGAGCACGTAAAGCAACGTGGACATGATCGGCGGCCAGATCACCTGGTTGATGATCTGGAAGGTGCGCCGAAGCTCGCGGCGCGCGAGGGTCTGGAAGCCAGTGAGGTTCATCAGGTGGGCCTGCCCGTGAGCGCGAGGAAGACGTCCTGGAGGTTGCAGCGGGTGACGGCGAGGTCCTCGAGGTGATGCCCCTGGCTCTCGAGCGCGCGCAGGATGCGCGGCAGGTCGGCGGCAGGGCAGTGGCGCACGACCAGCCGCAGCCCACCGAGCTCGAGGCTGGCGTCCAGACCTGCCAGCGCGGGCGGTAGCTCCAGGACCGGGGCCTGGAACGTGAGCTCCAGCCGCTCCTGGCTGCGCCGCGCCAGCAGCGAGGCCTTGTCGTCCAGCGCGACCAGCCGTCCCTGGTCGATGATGGCGATCCGGTTGCACAGCTGCTCGGCTTCCTCCAGGTAGTGCGTGGTCAGCAAGATGGTGAGGCCCTGCCGGTTCAGGCCCCGCAGCAGCTCCCACAGCTCAAGCCGAAGCTCCAGATCGACCCCTGCCGTGGGCTCGTCCAGGATCAGCACGCGCGGGGCGTGGATGAGCGCCCGCGCCAGCGTCAGCCGGCGTTTCATGCCACCCGACAGCTTCGAGACGTCTCGCTGGCGCTTGTCCCAGAGCGAGAACTGCCGCAGCAGCGCCTCCGCGCGACGGCGGGCCACGCCCGGCGCGACGCCGAAGTAGCCCGCCTGGTAACGCAGGATCTCCTCCACCGTCAGGTACCGATCGAAGTTGAACTCCTGCGGCGCCAACCCCACAGCCAGCCGGGCCTGCCGGTAAGCCCGCTGGACGTCGTGGCCGAGCACCGCGATGCGCCCTTCCTGGTAGCGAACCAGCCCGACGATGGCGCTGATGGTGGTGGTCTTGCCGGCGCCGTTGGGCCCGAGGAAGGCGAAGAAGTCGCCCGAGGCGACGTCGAAGCTCACGTCGTCGACCGCTTGCAGATCGCCGTAGCGCTTCCGCATGCCCCGCACGGAGATGGCGGGCACGTCTCCCGGGCCGGGCCCCAGCCCGGTCCAGAGGTCTGCCAGCGCGCTCATGCCGGCAGGGCCTGCGCGACGGCGGTCGGCGCCATCACGGCGTCCGTCATCCCGTGGATCGCGAGCTTGTCCAGGGGGCAAACGGTGGCGAGGATCCCCCCCAGCTCCGCCTGGCCCCCGGCCACAAAGAAGTAGGGGCACAGCCGGGCCCGGCCCGCCATCGTGACCACCTCCTCGCGCCGGAAATCGTAGTAGCGGACGGTGGTGCGCTCCGGCTTGTGGTAAGCCTGCAGGATGTAGGGGTTGCGAGGGTACGCGGCCAGCGCGTTGCGCAGGGCCAGCTCCCAGTCCGGGCCCGAGAGGTCGGCCCCGAACGACACCCCGTGGCTCCCCCACGCCAGGCTGGAGAACCCGGACGGCTTGAGGACGAAGCTGCGCTCTCGCTTGGAGGCGGCAGCCAGGGCCATCCAGTCCTGCACCGGGGCGCCATCCACCAGCAGGCCCGGGATCACGGCCTGGGGCGGGAGCGGCGCCGGGTCGAGCAGCCAGGTGCGAGGCAGCAGGCGGTCCAGCGCGGCCAGCGCCTCCGCGGCCAGCTCCCCCCGCCAGTACCCCCGGAGGGCCGGGTGGTGGTACAGCGCGAACAGCAGCTTTTCCTCCAGGAACGCCTTGTAGGGCGGCGTCACCACGACCTGGGCCTTCTTCGCCGCGTACTGCAGGAGCTCCGCCCGCGGCAGGTTCTTGAGATCGAACAGCTCGAAGAACCGGTACACCACATCCACCTGGCGCTCCCCGAGCTCCCCGAAGGGCGCGTGGATGGCCTCCCCGTCGTAGCGCAGCTCCCCCGGCCGCACGACGGTGGTGGTGAGCCCATGGGCCGTGAGGCGTGCGCCGAGCCACTGCTGCTCCAGCCAGTAGTCGTTGGACTCCTCGGAGACGACGATGGCAAGCAGCGGCTCCGGCTGGCCTGCCACGTCCTGGACCATCGCGGCGAACCCCTCCACGAGGCCGCTGGCCCCGCCCACGAGGTCATAGCCGAGCGCCGCGTAGTCCGCGGACATCGCGCCCGTGAGGCCGATGCCCCCTGGAATGGAGTCCAGCTCACACGCCGAGAGCCGCCCGTCCTCGTCAATGATGAGGTCGGGCCGGATGACGCGCGGCAGGAGCCCCTTGAACCGGTTCATCCGCTGAAACTCCACCAGCGCCTCAGGCTTCCCCTTGTCGAGCACGGCGTGCACCCAGGCCGGCTGGCGCCCCTTCACGCTCTCGAGGTAGAGCTTGTTCGCGGCGGCAAGGAGGGCGAGCAGGTGGCCTCCCAGGGCCCTGATCTCCGCCACCCGCGCAGCAGGCAGGACATACGGCTCGGGCGACAGCCGCCAGGCCGTGTGTCGCCCGGGCGGTAGCCCCTTCTGGTTGTTCGCGTACAGGGGAGAGGCCGCCGCCCGCTCGTTGAGCTCGCGTGCCAGGGCACCGGCTTCAGCAAGATCCGCCTCGCCGACGCGACGGGTGGTGGTGGTGGTGGGGTCTGGCATCCGGAGCGCTTCGTCTTTCTCCTCACGGGGGAGGAACGCCGGGTGGAACGGGCAGGGCGGCCTCAGCGCGGTGCCTGGCCGTAGGTGCTGTCCAGATACGGCAGGATCTTCTCCTCGTCATCCAGCATCACCTCTCCGTCCACCAGCACGGGGACGGTCCACTGGCCCGAAACGTCGAAGACCTCCTGCCGGGCCGACCGCTCGCCAGGGACCTCCACCTTCTCGTAGGTGAGGCCCAACGCCGCCAGCTTGTCCCGCACGAGCTTGCAGTACGGGCAACGCTCGAGGTTGTACAGCTTCATCGGGAGCTCCTTTCAGGGGCAGCCTCCTGCCACGTGGGGCCCTCGTCCACGAGGCGCCGCAGGAGGCGCATCAGGGTGACAAACTCGGCCGGGGCGAGGCGAGCCGCCAGGCGCGCAGAGGCTGACTCGAGCGCGGCCTCGACGGCCGGCCGCAGCCGGTGTGCGCGCTCCTCGAGGCAGATGCGCGTGGCGCGACGATCGCCAGGGTCCGGACAGCGCCTCACCAGGCCGGACCGCTCGAGCCGGTCCAGCATGGGCGTGAGGGTCCCCGCATCGATCTGCAGCTCGCGCGCCAGTTCCTTGGCGGGGCGCCCGTCACGGGAGAACAGCGCGTGCAGGCAGTGCGCCTGCGCCACGGTGAGGCCCAGGGGCTCCAGCGCCACCTCAAAGACCCGCGCCACGCGGCGGTGCGCCCGCCCGAGGTTGAAGCAAGGGCACCCGTCAAGGGCCAAGAGGACCTCCTACTTGGTTGGCAGCCTAACAATCTCAGAGGAAACATTTTGCCCAAGGAAATACTTGGTCGTCAAGCAACAAAGCCGGCCGCCCGGCCGGGCCACCTGTGGCATAATGAACCCCAGCATGCTTGCCGAGCCCGCCTCCCCGCCTGGCCTGGACGCGCCCTACGCAGACGTCCTCATCGACGGGCTGCACCTGGCAGAGCCGCGGCCCTACACCTACGGGGTGCCACCGGCCTGGCGTGGCAAGCTGCGGCCGGGCACCCCGGTGCTGGCGCCCTTCGGCACGCAGGACGCCGTGGCCGGCTACGTGGTGGCCCTGCGGGAGGTGGCCCCATCAGGGGTGCAGGTGCGGGATCTCGCCGACGTCGTCGAGGGCGATGTGCTCCCCCCCGCCTTGCAGGCGCTGTTGTCGTGGCTGGCCGAGACGACGCTGGCCCCGATGGCGGACGTCGTGGGGGCGGTCATGCCACGTGGCACGCTCACGCGCATCCGACGCACGGTGGTGCAGACCATCCCGGAGGCCGAGTTCCAGGCCGCCACGGCCCAGGCCCGGGGGGCCGAGGCGGCGCTGGCGCAGGCCCTGCTCCGCCACGGGGGAGCTGCCCCCCTGGCAGCCCTCCGCAGCGCAGCCAGGCGCTCCGCCCCCATCCTGGCGACCTGGCGCCAGCGCGGCTGGATCCGCACCCGGGCAACCTACGAGCCGCCGCAGCGGCGGGAGCGGCGGGTGCTCCATGCCTGCAGCGTGGCGGTCGGCTCGGGGGAGACGTTGTCGGCCCGGCAGGCGGAGGTGCTGGAGACGCTCCGGCGCCTCGGTGGCATGCTGCCCGCCGCGACGCTGGTGCGAGAGGCCGCCACCACGATGGAGACGCTCCGACGGCTCGCCGCGCGGGAGCACCTCCGGCTCGAGACCCTGCCCGTCCGGCGCAGCGCGGTCGCCCAGCGGAGCCCGGTGCCCCCGCCTCCGCTGACGCTGCGCCAGCGCGAGGTCGTGGAGGCCATCTCGCAAGGGCCCGCGGGCGCCCATACCTATGTCCTCCACGGCGTGACGGGCAGCGGCAAGACCGAGGTCTACATGCAGGTGATCGCGGCCGCGCTGGCCGCAGACCGCACGGCGATCGTGCTGGTGCCGGAGATCGCGCTGACGCCCCAGACGGTCCGCCGCTTCCAGGGCCGGTTCGGGGACACCGTGGCGGTGCTGCACTCCCACCTGGCAGACGGGGAGCGCTTCGACGAGTGGCAGCGGATCCGGGCCGGCGAGGCCCGCGTGGTGGTCGGCGCGCGCTCCGCCGTCTTCGCGCCGGTGGATGCGCTGGGCGTGATCATCGTCGACGAGGAGCACGAGGGCAGCTACAAGCAGGACAGCTCGCCGCGGTACCACGCCCGCACCGTCGCCCGCGAACGGGCCCGACTCGCGGGCGCCAAGCTGGTGCTCGGCAGCGCCACCCCCTCGATCGAGACCTACGCGGCCGCCGAGCGAGGCGAGGCCACGCTGCTCGAGATGCCTGAGCGTGTGGCGGATCGGCCGCTGCCGCCGGTGACGGTGGTGGACATGCGCCGCGAGCTCGCAGACGGCAACCGGGGCATCTTCTCCCGGGCCCTGCGAGGCGCGCTCGAGGAGACGCTCACGGCGGGCGAGCAGGCGATCTTGTTGCTCAACCGCCGGGGCTACAGCTCCCACGTCTTCTGTCGGGAGTGTGGGCACACTTGCAAGTGCCACCGCTGCTCCGTCGCCCTGACGCACCACGCCAACCCGCCCGGGCTGCGGTGCCACTACTGCGACCACCGGGAGGCGCTGCCGGAGACCTGCCCCGGCTGCCACGGCGCCACCATTCGCCACTTCGGCGCGGGCACCCAGCAGGTTGAAGAGGCCTGCCAGCGGCTCTTCCCGGCAGCTCGCATCGTGCGGGTGGACCGGGACACCACGCAGCGCCGGGGCAGCCACGAGGCCCTGCTGGATGCCTTCGGCGAGGGCCGGCACGACGTCCTCATCGGCACCCAGATGGTGGCGAAGGGGCTGGACTTCCCCCGCGTGACCCTGGTCGGGGTCATGGCCGCGGACGCCGCGCTGAACCTGCCGGACTTCCGCGCAGCGGAACGCACCTTCCAGTTGCTGTCCCAGGTGGCGGGCCGAGCGGGGCGCCACGAGCTCCCCGGCCGGGTGGTGGTGCAGGCCTACGAGCCCGGCCACGTCGCGGTGGAGGCCGCCGCGCGCCACGACTACCGGCTGTTTTACGAGGCAGAGCGCCCCGACCGGGCGGCCCTGGGCTGGCCGCCGGATCGCGGCCTCGTGGTGCTGGTGGCCTCCGCCCCCGAGGAGGGCCTCGCAGCCCGGGCCGCGCAGCGCTTCGTGGACGTCCTGCGCGGTGGCGTAGGGCTCGAGGTGTTCGGCCCCCACGAGGCCCCGCTGGCCCGGGTGAGGGGCCTCGCCCGCCAGCAGGTGGTGGTGAAGACGGACGACCTCGCAGCCGCACGTCCCCTGCTGCGGCGGGCCATCGCGGCAGCGAATGCAACGGGCGTGCGGCTCTCGCTCGACCTGGACCCTTACCACATGCTCTGAGCATCCCACACGCCAGGCCAGGGCTTGACCACGCAACGACGGCCCCGTTGCCCCCCTGCCGTGCTCGGGTATGCAGGGCCGGGCGGTTCGCCCGCCCCTCCCCCCATCCGTTGAAGGAGGCACCATGGCAGATGATCCCGTCGAGTTCCCCGACGCCCGCGGCATCACCGACAGCGTGACGGTCACGAGCGAGCGAGGGCTGCTGTCCCGGCTCTGGAACTCCGTCGGCGCGGCCTTCCTCGGGGTGGTGCTCTTCCTGGCCTCGTTCGTGGTGCTCTACCAGAACGAGGGCACGGTCAACGAGGCCACCCTGGCCAGGGGGGCCACCGTGGTAGATGCGACCCGACCTGCTCCTGAGGCCGTCGGCAAATTCGTGGCCGCCACGGGGCCGCTCTCTTCCAGCGCGAAACTGGGCGACGCCTACCTCCCTGCGGGCCCTTACATCGCCCTGACCCGGACCGCCGAGATGTACGCGTGGGACGAGGACCAGACCACCAGGACCGAGAAAGCCCTCGGCGGAAGCGAGAAAAAGATCACCACCTACACCTACAACCAGCGCTGGACCTCCACCCCGGACCGCAGCGACGGGTTCAAGCAGCAAGACGGCCACTTCAACCCGCCAATGGCCGTGAAGGGCGAGACCCTCAAGGCGCCCGAGGCGTCGGTCGGCGCGCTGGCCCTCGCCATGGGGGAGGTCACCCTGCCGGGCGGCTCGCCCCTGCGCCTCGAGACAGCCGGCCCGGCGGGCGGCACCGTCTCGGGCGCCCACCTCTACCTCGGCGACGCCCGTCCAGCCGAGCCCCGCGTGGGGGATGTGCGGCTCTCCTACACCGCGCTGGCCCCCGGTGGGGTTTACACGGTGCTCGGCCAGCTGGACTCGCCGCACCACATCGGGGCCGCCAAGCTCGATGACCGCAAGCTGTACCGGGTGTTCGTCGGCACCAGGGACGACGCGCTCAAGACCCTCCAGACCGAGTACGAGCTCTGGGTCTGGGGCTTCCGGCTGCTCGGCTTCCTGCTTTGCTGGGGCGGCCTGCGGATGATGGTCTCCCCCCTCAACACCCTGCTGGACGTGGTGCCCTTCCTGGGGAACGTGGGCCGGGGCGTCACCGGCTTCGTCACCTTCCCGATCGCCCTCGGGCTCTCGGGCATCACGATCGTGATCGCCTGGATCACCCACAGCCTGCTGGCCATGGTCGCCATCGGCATCCTCTGCCTGGTGGGGGGCATCAGGCTCTTCGGCACGCGCAAGGCGGAGCGCCAACCCACCTCGCAGGCGGCCTGAGGCCCGGCGCCCGGGCCGGTGCCTCCCGGCCCGGGACGCGGCCCAGCCGGGGGATTGCCCGCGGCCGGACCTTCGTGCGACGATGCGGGGATGCGTCGTGATGCCGTCGGCACCAGCCTCCTCCTCCTGGCATCAGCCTCGATGACGGTCCTGCCGGCGTGCGATCCGACCCTGAGCCCCGTGACGCCCCCCGAGCCGGGGGACGGCGGCGAGGTACCGGTGGTGCGGCCGACCCCGCTGGTGGTTGTGGTCCCCTCGCCCCGGCCCAGCACGCCGAGTTCCTTCCCACCCTTCGCGCTCGACACGGTCTCGGAGGTGGTGCTGGCGAGCGGGCTGGGCTACACCATTGTGCGGCCAGGGGCCGCCGGCGCACCCGTGGCAGGGCCGGGCGACCCCGTGCGCGTCCACTACACGGGGTGGCTCACCAGCGGCGCCTCGTTCGACTCCTCCCGTGCGCGGGGGACCCCCTTCTCCTTCACGCTGGGTCAGCGCCGCGTGATCGCCGGCTGGGAACAGGGTGTGGCGGGGATGCGCGTGGGGGAGTGGCGCAAGCTGGTGATCCCGCCCACGCTGGGGTACGGCCAGACGGGCACGGGGAAGATCCCCCCGGGGGCCATCCTCATCTTCGAGGTCGAGTTGCTGGGCATGTGACACCTTTGCCCCGTCTCATCCCTGGCCCGGTGGGTAAGACGAAGCAGGAGGAGGGAGACGCGTGGAGTGCCCTGCATGCCTGGCCTGGGTGGAGCCTCCCCGGGCCCAGTGTGACTGCGGAGCGGTGGTGCGTGGCCCGGCAGGGGACGACGAGCCGCCGTCGGCCGTGGCCGCCCCCTCCCTGCCGGCGGAGCCCTCGGCAGAGCCCGCCAGCCCCGCGCGCAAGCGCCGGAAGGGGCCAGGCCGGCTCAGGTTCAGGGGCGAGGCGGCCACCCTCTTGAAGCTGCAGCTCGTGAACCTGGGGCTGACGCTGGTGACCCTGGGAATCTACCGCTTCTGGGCCCGGGCCAGGCGACGGCGGTACCTCTACGGGCAGCTGTCGCTGCAAGGCCATCGGTTCGCGTACCACGGCACCGGCGAGGAGGGCCTCCACGGCTTCGCCAAGCTGGCCGGGATCGCGCTGGCGATGGCGGTGGCCTTGATGGGCCTGGCCCTCGGCCTCCAGGTGGGCCTCACGGCGGGGCTGGGGATGTCCGGGAAGCAGGCCGCGCAGGCCGGTGGTGCGGCCATGAACCTCGTGGGATGCGGGCTCAGCCTGGCATACTACCCCTTGGTCCACCTGGCCGGCCGGAAGTACCAGCTGTCCCGGACCAGCCTGAACGGCGTGCGGTTCTCCTTCCGCGGCACCTATGGCGAGGCCTTCCGGCTGCACGTCGGCAGAGCCATCCTCACGATGCTCACGATGGGGTGCTACGCCCCCTGGTACATCGCGGCGCAGCAGCGCTGGGCCACCTCCCGGACGTACTACGGCAGCCAGGCCTTCGACTGCGATCTCACGGGCCGGCAGCTGGCCGGGCCCATCCTGCTGGGGGTCCTGCTGCTGCCCCTGACCCTCGGCCTGAGTGCCTTCTGGATCCAGGCCGCCATCCGGCGCGAGGCTGCCGCCGCCACACGGTTCGGACAGGCTCGCTTCCAGGATGCCGTGACGGGCTGGGGGCTGCTCCGCTGGACCGCCCTGGGGGTCGTGGCAGGGGGCATCACGGCGGGGCTGGCGCTGCCCTGGGTGCAGGTGCGCAGCCTGGCCTACCGCGCCAGCTGCGTCACGGTGAAGGGACCACTCGGGCTCGAGGACATCCGCCAGGAGGCCCTCGAGGAAACCGCCCTGGGCGAGGTGTTCAGCGACGACGCGGGCCTGGACGGGCTCGCCATCTGAGGGCGGTCGAGATGGAGCAAAGGTGGAGCGGCCGCTACGTGGACGGCGCGAGCCCGGTGCGGCGACAGGTCTCACTCACGCTGGAGCCTCGCGGGCTGGTGATCACGGGGCTCGACGGGGCTGCCACCGTCCATCCCTACGGCACCCTGCGGGTCTTGACGGGCGACCTGCCGGGGGAGGTGGCCACCCTCGCCCTGGGTCCAGGCCCCACCCCCCCCCAGGTGGAAGTGCGGGACCCCTCCATCCTGGCGGCCATCGCGGAGCGGGCCCCGCGAGGCCGGGTCCGAGGGCCACGCTCCCAGAAGAACCTGGCCCTCCTCGCGACCGCCGTGCTGGGGTTGGCGGCTGCTGGCCTCGTCGCCCTGGTGGGCTGGGTGCTGCCCGCTGTGGCCGAGGGGCTGGCTCGCCACGTGCCCCCGGGCCTGGAGGCGAGGCTGGGCATGGCCGTGGCCGGGAAGGCCGTGGCGGAGGCGGGGTCGTGCCCCGATGGCATCAAGCAGCAAGCCGTACAGGCCATCCTGGACCGCCTGGTGCAAGGCAGCGGCACGCCCTACCGCTACCGCGTCCACGTGGTCCATGACGCCAGCGTCAACGCGCTCGCGGCTCCAGGCGGCCACATCATCGTGTTCGAGGGGCTGCTGGCTGCCATGCCCTCGCCGGAGGCCCTGGCCGGGGTGCTCGCCCACGAGATGCAACACATCGAGCGGCGCCACGTCACGCGGGCCTTGCTCCGCGACACGGCGACAAGCCTCCTGCTCTCGAGCCTCACGGGCGACGCCGGGATGCTCGGCACGGCCATCAACGCCGCGGGGGGGCTGGGCCGGCTGGCCCTGTCCCGAGCAGACGAAGCCGAGGCCGATCGCCTGGGCATGGCGCGCATCCTGGCGGTGGGGCTGGATCCGGCAGGAATGGTGGCCGCCTACCGGGTGCTGGCACGCCAGGGGGGGCTTGGTCCGCGAGCAGAGCGGGCCCTGCGTCTGGTCTCAACC
>JAYKHL010000070.1:0-2545 GCA_035284865.1 Candidatus Sericytochromatia bacterium
ACGCGCTGGACCGCCTTCCCCAGCCCTCCCCCGCGCTCGGCACCCGCCCGCGCTGAGCCCCGAGGACCCTCGCGATGAATGCCACGACCCGAGCCCCGGGGCTCACCTACCGGCAGGCCGGTGTCGACATCGACGCCGGCAACGCCCTCGTCTCCCGCATCCAGCGCCTGGCCCCGGGCCTGGGGGGCTTCGCCGGGATGCTGCCGATCGATGACGAGCGGTGCCTCGTGGCCTGCACGGACGGCGTGGGCACCAAGCTCGCCCTGGCGATCCAGGCCGGGCGGTTCGATACGGTGGGGATCGACCTCGTCGCCATGTGCGTGAACGACCTCGTGACGTGCGGGGCCAGGCCGCTGGGCTTCCTCGACTACTACGCCACGGGTGTGCTCGACGTGGCGCAGGCCGAGGCCGTCGTGCGAGGCATCGTGCAGGCCTGCGAGGCCACGGGTTGCACCCTGATGGGCGGCGAGACAGCCGAGATGCCGGGGTTTTACCCGCCCGGCCACTTCGACCTCGCCGGCTTCGCCGTCGGCCTCGTGCGCCGGGACGCCGTCATCGACGGCCGACACATCCGCCCTGGCCACGTGCTCATCGGGCTGCCGAGCACCGGCGTGCACGCCAACGGCTACTCGCTCGTCAGAGCCATCCTGGACCGGGCGGGGGCCTCGCTCGACGCCGCCTTCGATGGCAGCACCCTCGGGGAGGTGCTGCTGCGCCCCACGGCCCTCTACGTGCGGCCGGTGCTCGGGCTGCTGGAGGCCCACCGCCTCGACGGGTTGGCCCACGTGACGGGCGGGGGGTTCGACAACCTCGCCCGGATGCTGCCCGAAGGCCTGGCGCCGCGCATTGACTTCGGGGCCTGGCCGGTGCCGCCGATCTTCCGCTGGCTGCAGGATGCCGGCGACGTGGCCGAGGTCGAGATGCGCCGCACCTTCAACCTCGGCATCGGAATGGCCCTGGCCGTGCCGCCTGAGGGCGTCGCGGGCGTGCTGCGGGACGCCCCTGAAGCCTTCGTTTGCGGGGAGATCGTGGAGGCACACGCCCGATGACCACCAGCGACCACGCCGTCCACACGCTGCGTGTTCAGCCCAGGCCAGAGCTGGGCGGGGGGCTCGACACGCGCCTGCGCGACCGCATCCGGGAGGCCACGGGCCTCGAGGTCGAGGGCGTGCGGGTGCACAAGCTCTACGAGATCGTCGGGAGCCTGGCACCCGACGTCACGCGCTGGCTGGGCGAGGCCCTGCTGGCCGACCCGGTGGCCGAGGCCGTGGAGCCTGGCTTGCCGAGCGCGCCGCCGGATGCCTGGTGCGTCCAGGTGGGCTACCGGCCCGGCGTGACGGACAACGAGGGCCGCACGGCCGAGGACCTGCTGGCCTGTGCGGCCCGGGCGGGGCGGGTCGCAGTGCCCGGGGAGGTGGCGATTCACGCCGCCCGCCTCTACGAGCTGGATGGCCCCCTCGACGAGGCCGCCGTCCGCCGCATCGCCACCGAGGTCCTCGGCAACCCGCTCGTGCAGCGATTTGCCGTGGCGGCCCCCGGCACCGCCCTGGCGCCGGGCTGGTGGAGGGAGCCCGTGGGCGCGGCCGCGCCGGCCGTGCCCGTGCGGACCCACGCGCTGCCCGACGACGACGCGGCCCTCGCGGCCTTCTCGCGCGAGGCCGTGCTGGCGCTGACGGCCGAGGAGCTGCAGGCCGTGCGGCGGCACTTCGCCCGGCCCGAGGTGCTTGCAGCCCGGGCGACGGCGAGCCTGCCGGCGCTGCCGACGGACGTGGAGCTGGAGGCCATCGCCCAGACCTGGTCCGAGCACTGCAAGCACAAGATCTTCAACGATCGCATCCGCCTGGAGACGCCCGACGGCGTCCGCGAGCTGGACGCGGGGCTGTTCAAGGCCCACATCCGGGCGGCCACGGAGCAGGTCGCCACCGAGCGAGACTGGCTCGTCTCGGTGTTCGAGGACAACGCCGGCGTGATCCGCTTCGTGCCCGGCCACCACCTCGTCTTCAAGGTCGAGACGCACAACGCGCCGTCGGCGCTGGAGCCCTACGGGGGGGCCCTGACGGGCATCGTGGGCGTGAACCGCGACCCGGCAGCCACGGGCCTGGGGGCCCGGCTCATCTTCAACACCGACGTGTTCTGCTTCGCGCCGCCGGACACGCCGCCGCCCTACCCGCCCGGCGTGCTGCCGCCCCGGCGCATCTTCGAGGGGGTGCGGCGCGGTGTCGAGGACGGCGGCAACCAGTCGGGCGTCCCCACCGTCAACGGGGCACTGTTCTTCGACCCGCGCTTCCTCGGACGGCCGCTCGTTTTCTGCGGGACGGGGGCGCTGATGGCTGAGACGGTGGCCGGCCGACCCGGCCACGAGAAGGCCATCCACCCGGGTGATCTGGTGGTGATGGCCGGTGGGCGCGTGGGCCTCGACGGCATCCACGGCGCCACCTTCTCCAGCGACGCGGTCGGGGCGGAGGCGCCCGCCGGCGTGGTGCAGATCGGGGACCCCATCACGCAGAAGAAGCTGCTCGACATGCTGGCCGAGGCGCGCGAGCAG
>JAYKHL010000071.1:0-13531 GCA_035284865.1 Candidatus Sericytochromatia bacterium
ATGATCGTCGCCATGTACTTCCGGGCCACGTGCGCCCAGTTCCTGGAGATCCCCCACCTGCACCCGACGCTGGCCGAGATCTGGCTCGAGCCCGTGGAGGCCTGCGAGGACCAGCGCCGGTCCCGCCTGGCCGTCGCTCTCTGAGGAGACGCCCCTGTGACCACCGACCTCACCTCGGTTCTGCACGAGACCCGCCTGTTTCCCCCGCCAGCGGACTTCTCCGCGCAGGCCTACGTGGGCTCGATGGAAGCCTACGAAGCCCTGCGGCAGCGGGCCGCCGAGGACCCCGAGGGCTACTGGGGCGACCACGCGCGTGCCCTGCTGCACTGGGAGGAGCCCTTCACCCAGGTGCTCGACTGGTCGAACGCGCCCTTCGCGAAGTGGTTCGTCGGCGGGAAGATCAACCTGACGGCGAACTGCCTCGATCGCCACCTGACGACGTGGCGGCGTAACAAGGCGGCCATCGTCTGGGAGGGCGAGCCGGGCGACTCGCGCACCCTCACCTACCACGACCTGCACCGCGAGGTCTGCCGCTTCGCGAACGTGCTGAAGGGGCTCGACGTGAAGGCAGGGGACCGCGTGGTGCTGTACATGCCCATGGTGCCCGAGCTCGCCGTCGCCATGCTGGCCTGCGCCCGCATTGGCGCCACCCACAGCATCATCTTCGGGGGCTTCTCGGCCGAGGCGATCAAGGACCGCGTGAACGACGCCGGGGCCAAGGTGATCGTGACGGCCGACGGAGGCTACCGGCGCGGCGCCGTCGTGCCGCTGAAGGCCACGGTGGATGCCGCACTCGAGCAGGCGCCGGGCGTGAAGGACGTGGTGGTGCTGCGGCGCACGGGGGAGCCCGTGGCGATGGCGGCGGGTCGGGACCACTGGTGGCACGAGCTGGCCGAGGCCGCCGCCGCCGAGTGCCCCCTCGAGGGCTTCGACAGCGAGCACCCGCTGTTCATCCTGTACACCAGCGGCTCGACGGGTAAGCCCAAGGGCGTGCTGCACACCACGGGCGGCTACCTGCTCAACGCGATGCTCACCACCAGGTGGGTCTTCGACCTCAAGGACACCGACACCTACTGGTGCACGGCCGACATCGGCTGGGTGACGGGGCACAGCTACGTCGTCTACGGCCCGCTCGCCAACGGCGCCACCACCGTGATGTACGAGGGCGCGCCGAACTGGCCGGAGCCGGACCGGATGTGGCAGCTTGTGCAGAAGCACGGCGTGACCATCTTCTACACCGCGCCGACGGCCATCCGCGCCTTCATGAAGTGGGGCGAGCAGTGGGTTCGCAAGCACGACCTCTCCAGCTTGCGGCTGCTCGGCACGGTGGGCGAGCCCATCAACCCGGAGGCCTGGATGTGGTACCACCGCATCATCGGAGGCGAGCGCTGCCCGATCGTCGACACGTGGTGGCAGACGGAGACGGGCGGCATCATGGTCTCGCCGCTGCCGGGCGCGACGGCCACCAAGCCCGGCACCGCCACGCTGCCGCTGCCGGGCATCGACGTGGCGATCGTGAACAAGCACGGCGAGGAGGTGCCGCGGGGCCAGGGCGGCTTCCTGGTGGTGCGCCAGCCCTGGCCGTCGATGCTCCGGACCCTCTGGGGCGACGACGAGCGCTTCGTGAACACCTACTTCAAGGAGATCCCCGGGATGTACTTCACGGGGGACGGCGCGCACCAGGACGAGCACGGCTACGTGTGGATCATGGGGCGCGTGGACGACGTCATCAACGTCTCGGGTCACCGGCTGGGCACGATGGAGATCGAGAGCGCCCTCGTCAGCCACCCGGCCGCCGTCGAGGCGGCCGTCGTGGGACGCCCGGACGACCTCAAGGGCCAGGCGATCGCGGCCTTCGTGACGCTCGGCCCCGGGGCCCAGGCCAGCGAGGCCCTCAAGGCCGAGCTCAAGGCCCACGTCGTGCAGGAGATCGGCGCCCTCGCCCGGCCGGACGACATCCGCTTCACGGATGCCCTGCCCAAGACGCGCTCCGGCAAGATCATGCGGCGGCTGCTGCGTGACATCGCCGCCGGCAAGGAGACGGTGGGGGACACCAGCACCATCGAGGACTACGGCCTCCTTGCGAAGCTGCGGGCGGACGAGGAGTAGGGGCGGACGACGGCTGGCAAGCGGGTTCGGGGCGGTGGCCTGGCCCCGGATGCCGCCCGGGAGGCAAAGGTCGGCCCCTGGAACAGGGTAAGCGAGGGACGGGGTTCGCGAGGTTGGGCGAGCCAGAGAGGACCTGGAGGGATGCTGATGCGGCAAGGCGTGACGGGTGGGTTGACGGCGCTGGCGCTGGTGGCCGTGCTGGGTGGCGGGCCTGCCGAGGCGGGGGCTGCCGAGGCGGGGGCTGCCTGGTTGGCCGTTCCCGCCGCGGGCCGGGCCGTCCCGGCCGCCGGGGTGGACCCGACGGTGGCGGCGGCCTTGCCGATCGGCCTGATGCCCCTGGGGCTCGCTGCGGGCGTCGGGCTTCCGCTGATCATCGGGGGCGGTGACCAGGGGCCGCTGGCCGCCACCCTGGGCCTGGGCCTGGGGGTGCTCGGGGCCGCCTCCGGCCACCTCTACGCGGGCGACCCCTGGCGCGGCGTCTCCCTCGCCGCGCTCGGCTCAGGGGTGGCGGTGGGGGCGGGGGTCGCGGGCTTCGCCCTCGGGATGGCCGTGGGAGGCTCGAGCGCCGAGGGCAACTTGCTGTCGCTGAGCACCAGCCTCCTGATGGGCACCGCGCTGGCCGGCTGGACCGGCTACATGGCCTGGGATGCCCATCGGGTGGCGGAGGAGCGACGGTAGCGACCGCGTCGGTTCGCAAGGCGACCCGCCCGCCCGGAACGTGCCAGGGCCCGACGCAGGGGGGGCAGGTGGCTGTCTCCGGACGCACCCGGCGGCCCCCAGGTGGTACAATGACGCCGTTTCCCAGGCGCCCCCCATCGGAGAACCGGCCCATGTGCGGCATTGTTGGCTACATCGGCACCCAGAGCGCGTCCGACATCATCGTCGACGGGTTGAAGCGACTCGAGTACCGAGGCTATGACTCTGCGGGCATTGCCATCGCCCACGACGGTGCGCTCGACCTGCGCCGCGAGGTCGGCAAGCTGCGGAACCTGGAGTCGCAGGTCATCGCCGAGCCACCTCTGGGCTCGATCGGCATCGGGCACACGCGCTGGGCCACGCACGGTCGCCCCACCACCTTCAACGCGCACCCGCACACGGACGCCAGCGGCGACCTGGTGGTGGTCCACAACGGCATCATCGAGAACTACGGGGCGCTCAAAAGCCAGCTCACCGGGCAGGGCGTGAAGTTCGCCTCGGACACGGACACGGAGGTGCTCGCCCATCTGATCGCGAGCCTCTATGAGGGCGACCTGCTCGCGGCCGTCTTCGAGGCCCTGAAGCACGTGGAGGGCACCTACGCGATCGCCGTGTTGCACCGCAAGAACCAGGACCTGCTGGTGGGCGCGCGCAAGGGCAGCCCGCTCATCGTGGGCATGGGCGAGGGCGAGAACTACCTGGCCTCGGACATCCCTGCCATCCTCAACTACACCCGGCAGATCGTCTACCTCGACGAGGGCCAGGTGGCTGAGGTCCGCCGCGACGGGTTGAAGGTGTACAACGAACAGCGCGAGCAGGTGCCGTTCTCGATCGCGCGCATCGACTGGAACCTGGTGGCCGCCGAGAAGGCCGGCTTCGAGCACTTCATGCTCAAGGAGATCCACGAACAGCCGACGTCGCTCTCGAACGCCATCGCCGGCCGCTTTGACGAGCGGGAGGGCACGATGTTTCTCGAGGACATCGGCCTTTCTCCCGAGTTGCTCGCCGGCTTCCGTCGCATCGCCATCGTCGCCTGCGGCACGGCGTACTACGCGGGCCTCGTCGGCAAGTACCTGATCGAGCAGCTCGCACGCGTCCCGACCGAGGTCGACCTGGCCTCCGAGTACCGCTACCGCGATCCCGTCATCGACGGCGAGACGCTCTTCATCGCCGTCACGCAGTCCGGTGAGACGGCCGATACGCTCGCCGCCGTGCGTGAGGCCAAGCGGCAGGGCGCGACGGTGCTGGGCGTCGTCAACGTGATCGGCTCGGCGATTGCCCGCGAGGCGCACGGCAACCTGTACCTGCATGCTGGGCCCGAGATCTCCGTGGCCTCCACCAAGGCCTACACCTCGATGGTGGCAGGCTTCGAGCTGCTGGCGCTGCACCTCGGCCTGGCGCGGGGCACGCTGACGCTGGATGAGGCCAGACGCCTTATGGCAGACCTCAAGCGCGTGCCTGCGCTGGTCTCGCGGATCCTCGAGAACGATCGCGGCATCCGCGAGCTCGCGAGCCGCTTCACCAACCACCGGGACTTCCTGTTTCTGGGCCGCGGCCTCAACTACCCCACGGCCCTCGAGGGCGCGCTCAAGCTCAAGGAGATCAGCTACATCCACGCCGAGGCCTACGCCGCCGGCGAGCTCAAGCACGGCCCGATCGCCCTCATCACGCACGAGATGCCCGTCGTCGCCGTCGCCACCGACGGCCCGACCTACGACAAGGTGCTCTCGAACATCCAGGAGGTGAAGGCCCGTGACGGGGTGGTCATCGCCGTCGCCACGGAGGGCAACATCACGATCCAGGAGCACGTCGACTACACGCTTTATGTGCCGCCCGTCGACCCCCTGCTCGCGCCGCTCGTCAACGTCATCCCGCTGCAACTGCTCTCGTACCACATCGCCCGCCTGCGCGGCCTGGACGTCGACCAGCCGCGGAACCTGGCGAAGTCCGTGACGGTCGAGTAGGGGGTTGGCCTGGCCGCCCGAGACGCTTCCCCTTCGATCTCCGAACCTCTGACATGCCCTTCCCCACCCACCGTCCCCGCCGCCTCCGCGCCACCCCCTCCGTGCGCGAGCTCGTGCGCGAGACGGTGCTGGCTCCGTCCGACTTCATCTACCCCCTGTTCATCGTGCCGGGCGAGCGCCAGCGACGCCCCGTGGGCTCGATGCCGGGCGTGTGCCAGCTCTCGGTGGACGAGGCCGTGCGGGAGTGCGAGGGGCTGTGGGGGCTCGGGTTGCGCTCCGTCATCCTGTTCGGCCTGCCCCCCGAGAAGGACGCCGGCGGCAGCGGCGCCCACGACCCGCACGGCCCCGTGCAGGCCTGCCTCAAGGCCCTGAAGCGGGCCCTGCCGGAGCTGTACGTCATCACGGACGTCTGCCTGTGCGAGTACACCTCCCACGGGCACTGCGGCGTGCTGGAGGGCGAGCGGGTGCTCAACGACCCGACCCTGGAGATCCTCGCGCGGGAGGCTCTCTCGCACGCCGAGGCGGGTGCGGACATGGTGGCGCCCTCCGACATGATGGACGGGCGCGTGGCGGCCATCCGGCAGGCCTTGGACGGACAGGGTTTCTCGGACGTGCCGATCATGAGCTACGCCGTGAAGTATGCCTCGGGCTTCTACGGGCCCTTCCGGGAGGCCGCGGACTCTGCGCCGGCCTTCGGCGATCGCCGCAGCTACCAGATGGACCCCGGCAACGCCCGCGAGGCCCTGCGCGAGGCCGCCCTCGACGAGGCCGAGGGCGCCGACGTGCTGATGGTGAAGCCCGCCTTGCCTTACCTCGACATCCTGTGGCGGGTGCGCCAGCAGACGACGCTGCCCCTGGCCGCGTACCACGTCTCGGGCGAGTTCGCGATGATCAAGGCGGCGGCCGCCAACGGCTGGATCGACGAGCCGCGTGTGGTGCTAGAGGCCATGACGGCCGTCCGGCGCGCCGGCGCGGATCTGGTGCTGACCTACCACACGCCGGACCTGCTGCGCTGGCTGGCCGAAGGCCGCGGCTGCTGAGGCCTCACCCCGCTGACGCGGACCCTCTCCGATCCGGGGAGGGGCCTGACTTCACTTCGGGAGAACCTCGTGCCGGGTCTTCCTCGTTGGCGGGCGTGGAGTTCCCCTCTCCCACCGGAAGAGGGTGGCCACAGGCCGGGTGAGGGGTAGAACGACCAACGCCCCACCGTCGGGCGGGGCGTCGCGTGAACTGCAACTCAGCGCTTCTTGGCCGCGGCCTTCCTGCCCTTGCTGCTGGCGATGACCTCACGGAGCGCCTTGCCGGCGATGAAGGCGGGCGCCTTCCGGGCGGCGATCGTCAGCACGGCGCCGGTGCGCGGGTTGCGCCCCTCCCGGGCCGCACGCTCCTTCACGACAAAGGTGCCGAAGCCGACGAGCGTCACGCGATCGCCTTTCGTCAGCGCGGCGGCGATGGCGGCGATGGCTGCCTCGATGGTCTCCTCGGTCTGCTTCTTGCTGAACCGGGTCTTGGCGGCAACGGCCGCCACCAGCGTCTCCTTGTTCATCGGGAACGGGCTCCTTTCCTCCCGGGGGCCCAGCCCAGCCCCGGAGAGGGCTTGGAGGACCGCTGCTGCTTGCAACCACCCATCGTACGTGCGCCTGTGAATGTTTGCAACAAATATGAGCAAGAAGTTTCCACATCAACACCACCCTCGAGGCCCGAACGGCAGCCTGGGAACCGGCGCTGGCGTGGTATTCTGGGCCTGGCAGGGAATGATGTCCCTGGAGTTCGCGTGACGATGAGGTCGGCGAGGACATGGTCGATGATTGACCTGATGGTGCCAGGGCGTCCCGGGGCATCCGAGCCAGCGGGGCCAGCCTGGCTTCGGGGCCTGGTGCGTGCGGCGACGGCCGTGCCGGCGGAACTGGACCTCGCCCGGGGGCTTTGGCGCCCCGGAGAGCACCTGCGCCACCGCGTGCGGGAGGTGATGCTTGCCGTGGAAGGGGTGCCAGTGCCTGGCCACCTGCTCGTCCCGAAGGAGACGCAGGGGGCGACGATCGTGCTGGCGCGTGGGGGCGCCACCGCCGACCCCGTGACCCACGGCCGCTGGGTGCGGGCGTTGCTGGAACGCGGCCTGGTCGTGCTCACCTTCGACCTTGACGGTCACAGAGACAACCCTCGGCCGCTTCGCGTCCCTGGCCTCGAAGCGGATGTGCCGGCAGCGCTCGCCCTGGCGCGCGCGCAGCCTGAGGTCGATCCTGCACGGGTCGGACTGATCGGCTTTGACCTGGGCGGGGCTTGCGCGCTTCATGCTGCCGCTCGCGATGAGGGGGTGCGGGCCGTCGTCACGGTGGGAAGTGCGCACAGGTTGCAGCTCGACGACTGGAGCCAAGTTGGCGAGGCCCTCGGCCTCTTCAACCCCGAGGTGGCTCGTAGCTGGTTGCAAGGCACTCCGGCGCTGGTGAATGCCGCGCTGCGCACGCGCATCCGGCTGCCCGATCCCGTCCCGCCAGGGGATCTTGCAGCGCCCGCCGTGATCCGGGCCGCGGCCGAGGCCCTGCGGCACCTGAACCCGCTGGACTCTGCGGCTGCGTCGCGGGCCCCGTTGCTGGTGGTGCACGGGGAGTGGGACTGCCTCACGCCCGCCTGGCAGGCCGAGGCTCTCCGCTTGCGCGCGGGAGGCCCTTGCGAGGTGCTGCTGATGCCCCGTCGCAACCACCTGACGCTGCTGCTGTCGCGGCAGGCGATGGCGGCGGCTGCCGAGTTCCTTGCCCGGCGCGTCTGAGGTCCCGGCCCGCCCTGCGAGCGGGACTGCCGCCCCCTCCGAGGCGCCGCGGGGGGGGGACGCGTGGTTTTGGAACGCACCGGTCCGCGTTTTCTGCTGGCAGGGGCCGTGAACACGGCCTTGGGCTACAGCGTGTTCTTCGTCGCCCTGCTGGAATCAGCGCCGCGCTGGTTGCAACTGCTGGCTGCGAATGGGGTGGCTGTGGCCCTCAACTTTCTGACGGCTCGCCAGGTCGGCTTCCGGCAGCGAGGCTGGCGGCCCCTGGCTCCTCGGTTCGTGGCTGTCTATCCAGGCCTTCACGGCGGGGACCTGGTGGCTCTGGAGGCCTTGGTGGGTGCGGGTTGGCGGCCCTTCTGGGCTGCTGTCGTCGTGCTGCCTGCGGTGACCGTGCTGACGTACGCGCTCCAGCGCTGGTTCGTCTTCGCCCCACGGGGTTGACGGCGCGGCTCCTGGCGGGCACCTTGAAGTCTTGCCCTGGTTGCTCGAGGTGGAGGAAACCCGATGCGCTTTGCCCTGGCCTTCGCGACGCTGATCGCCCCGGTGGTGTTGGCTGCCGCCCCGGCTCAGGCCTGGACCCTGACGTGGCTCGGGCACGCGGGCTGGCTGGTCGAGTCCCGCGGCGGCACCCGGTTGCTGATCGACCCCTGGCTGGCGAACCCACGTTACCCGCGGGGGCTGGCCCTGCCCCCCCGGCTGGATGGGGTGCTGGTCTCGCACGGCCACTCCGACCACGCGGAGTCCGCGCCCGCGCTCTCCGAGCGGCACAAGGCGCCCCTGGTTGGGTGCTATGAGCTGGTGGCTGCCCTGGCCCCGGAGTCGTCCCCGCCTGGAATCGGTGCCAACATCGGAGGATCCGTGAAGATTGGCGATGTCGCTGTCCACCTGACCTCGGCCGCTCACTCCAGCGCCCTGGTGCAGGAGGGGGCGTTGCCTCGGTACACCGGCGCTCCCGTGGGGTTCGTCCTTGTCGCGCCGGGGGAGCGGACGTTGTACCACGCGGGCGACACGGGCCTCACGCGCGAGATGGAGACCATTCGAGAGCTGTATGCGCCTGCCATCGCGCTGCTTCCCATCGGGGGGCATTACACGATGGACCCCGGCCAGGCGGCTGTGGCCGCACGCTGGCTGGGCGTTCGCGAGGTGGTGCCGATGCATCACGGCACCTTTCCCCTGCTGACAGGCAAGCCGGCAGCCCTCAGGGCAGCCCTCCCCAAGGCGGTCCGGATGACCGATCCGGTGCCCGGAGCGCCGTTCAAGCTCTGAGCCTCGGCGCCGCGCCCTGGCCGGGCCGGGCTGGGGCCGGGCTGGATGGGAGCCCGGGATAAGGGGCTCGCGGCCTCAAGGGCCTGGCGTCGGGCTGGGCGAGGCGAGGCTTCGAAGCGCCTCAACGACACGCCTCCGCAAGACCAGTGGGTCCGGGTCCCACGGCACCTCGAGCTCCCTCCCGGCGGGCTCGGTGCCGAGCGGATCGGGGCTGAGCCTCACCCGCGCCGCCTTGTTGCCGGCCTGGTGCTCCACCTGGATCCAGGCGGTGTCGCTGCGCCAGGTGCTGGTCTCGTGTCCCTCGGGGTCTACCTCCACCGTCGGGGAGGGCACCAGCACGGTGTCACTTGCCGAGAGCCAGGCCAGCAGCAGCGCGTCCGTCGCCGCGGCATCAGGCCCGGGCGAACTGTCCGCTCCTGTCTCTGGCGGCAGGAGCCTCCAGTTGAGGCCGTCGAGTTCCCGGGTCACCCCCGCCACCTCTCCCCAGTCCTTCAGGCCCGGGGGTAGCCGCTGCTGGCGCAGCTGCGCGTCCGTCATGGTGGCGAAGTAGGGGATCCGACGCATCTGCGCGAAGCGTTGCTGCTCCTCGGGGTCCGACGTGGGGCGGGCCGTGGGACGGGCCGTGGGGCGCACCGTGGGGCGGGCCGTGGGGCGCACCGTGGGCCTGGGGCTCGGGTGCGTTGCAGGCGTCGGAGTTGGGCTGGGGGTGGCCCCCGGTCGAACGGCCAGGTCGCCTGGCACGCGCGGCAGCGGGCGGGGCGTGGAGGTGGGGACCACCGAGGGTAGCATGAGCGGCACCACGACCCGGGGCGCCGGGGTCAACCTGGGGCCGCCTTGCACGAGCAGCAGGGTGGCCCCAGCGACGTGCAGGGCCAGCGAGGTCAGCCACGCGTGGCGGCCGCAGGCCGGCACCCGCGCCGGCCTGCGGGCCGGAGGTCGGCCCTCCTCCGGGCCCGGGTGCGCGGTCACTTACTGCCCGCCGGCCCGTGGCGTGGGCCCCAGGGGCACCGACTGCGCCATGCCCTTCAACACGTCCTGGTACAGATCGCCATAGGCGTACACCAGGTAGTCGCCCTTCTCCACCACGGCATAGTTGTTGGGCGCGTGGTAGCTCAGGGCGCTGATCTTCTCCACCAAGGCGAGCGCGAAGGCGCCTGCGACCAGCGTCAGGAACATGTTGGGCTTGGTGCGGTAGGTGACCACCACGTGGCTCAACCCGTCGTCATAGCGAAGGAAGACGAGGTCCGTGCCATAGAGCGTCATCACGTCGACGGCCCGAAGCTTGAAGGTCGCTGGCACCGCGGTCGGCAACGCCACCGCCTTGCCAGCGGCGCGGGCCGCCTCAGGCGTGGGGAAACGACGCATCTCCGTGGGGCTGCCCGCCTCCAACCGCAGGCGCGAGACCCCCTTGGGCGGGCTGATGCCGATGGAGGGCTTCCCGACGAACGACACCGACTCGTAGCGACTGGTGAAGTAGGCCGCATCCGCAGGGCCCCAGAACCGCTCTTCCTTCATCACGAGGCCGGTCTCGCGCGCCACCCAGAACCGTCTGCCCGGCGGGCTTTCAGGTCCGTAGCCGCCCACCGGTTCGGCCGTGACTCGCCAGCAGGGGTACAGGGCCACGATGTCCGTCTCGGGCGCGACGCTGAGGCGATAGTGGCGCTGCAGGGCCTCCACGTCGGTCGTGACACGTCCGAGGACCAGGTCTCGGACCTCCTCGCCCGTGGCGGAGACGTCGCTCTGGAACAGCAGGGCCTCTCGCGGGAAGAAGGCCGTGAGCTGGTTGCGTTCCAGCAGCAAGCTCAGGCCATCCAGTTCCTTGGGGCCCGTCAGCGCGATCTGGTAGTTCTGTCCATCCAGGTGATCGATCCGAGCGCGGGCATCCAGCACCATGTCCTGGCGCACGCACTGCTGGACGCGTACGCCCTTGAACCGCTGGCGCCCCTCGGTGCGAGCCAGCAGGCCGAGCACCGCTTGCAGGCCGGGCTTCGCCGGCGAGGTGGCGGCGCCAGGCCCGGCCGCTGAGGGCCGCTCCGAGGGTGCGACCGCCGAGACCGGCCAGGCGGCAGCACCCAGGGCAGCAAGGGCGACTGCCAGGGACGCGAAGCCACGAGCGACGAGGTGGCGATGCGAGGAGTGGGGGGACACCAGGGCCTCCTGGGCACGGGGGCTTGCGAGAGGAAGACCCCGGGCCTGCCCCAAAGGTTCCATGCGGATCGTCAGGTGCTGACGGTGCGGATGTGCAGCTCCTTCATTTGCCGCGCACTGATGGTGCCAGGCGCCTGCACCATGAGGTCGGTCGCGGACTGGGTCTTCGGGAAGGCAATGACGTCTCGGATGGAGGCCAGGCCAGCCACCAGCATCACGATGCGATCCAGGCCGAAAGCCAGCCCCCCGTGGGGGGGCGCCCCGAACTCGAAGGCCTCGAGCAGGAATCCGAACTTCTCCGTGATCTCCTCGTCCGTGAGGCCGAGCATCCGGAAGACCTGGTTCTGCACCTCCCGCCGGTGGATACGGACGCTACCACCGCCCAGTTCGGTGCCGTTGAGCACCATGTCGTAGGCCTTGGCCCGGCAGGCCCCGGGATCGCTAGCCAGCTGCTCCACGTCCGCATCGAGCGGCGCGGTGAAGGGGTGGTGGAGTGGGTCCCAGCGCTGCTCTTCGGCGTTCCACTCAAACATCGGGAAGTCCACGACCCAGAGCAGCTCGAAGCGGGCCGGGTCGATCAGGCCGAGTTCTTCCCCGAGCTTGAGCCGGAGGCGGCCCAGCACGTCGCGCACGACCGGCGTCCGATCTGCGGCGAACAGCAACAGGTCGCCGGGGCGAGCCCCCGTTTCTGCGCCGATGGCCGCGGCCTCGTCGGCCGTGATGAACTTCATCACCGTCGACGCGAAGGTGGCCTCGACGGGCTCACCGTCCACCTTGTAGCTGACGGCCTTGGCGTTGCCGTCCTCCGAGCTTCCAGGCGGCTGAACCTTCACCCAGGCGAGCCCCTTGGCTCCGAAGCGCTTGGCGAACTCACCGAGCTGGTCGATCTGTGCCCGGCTGAGGTCGGCGCCACGCGGCACGCACAGGGCCTTCACGCAGCCACCGGCCGCCAGCGCGTCTGCGAACACCTTGAACTGGCTGCCGCTCAGGGCGGCGCCCAGATCGTGGAGCTCCAGGCCGAAGCGCAGGTCCGGCTTGTCCGAGCCGTAGCGGTCCATCGCTTCAGCGTAGGGCATGCGGCGGATGGGCTGGGACACCGAGACGCCGGCGAACCGCTCGAGGAGGTGACACATCAGCCCCTCATTGATCGCCATGATCTCGTCTTGGGTCAGGAAAGAGGTCTCGATGTCGATCTGGGTGAACTCGGGCTGCCGGTCCGCGCGCAGGTCCTCGTCCCGAAAGCAGCGGGCAATCTGAAAGTAACGGTCATAGCCCGCCACCATCAGGATCTGCTTGAAAATCTGCGGGCTTTGAGGCAGCGCGAAGAACTCGCCAGGGTGCACGCGCGATGGCACGACGTAGTCCCGGGCCCCTTCCGGCGTGCTCTTGGTGAGCATCGGCGTTTCGATCTCGAGGAAGCCCGCCTGGTCCAGGTAGGTGCGAACCGCCATGGTGATGTCGTGGCGCAGCTTGAGGGCCCGCTGCAGTTTGGGTGAGCGCAGGTCGAGGTAGCGATATTGCAGCCGCAACATCTCATCCACGTCATCATCGCCGATCGGGAAGGGGGTTGGTCGGGCCGCGTTCAGGATCGTGATGTCGCTGGCGTAGACCTCGATCCGCCCCGTGACCAGGTTGGGGTTCTCTTGACCCGCCGGCCTGGCCTTGACCACGCCCCGGATGCCGATGACGAACTCGCTGCGGATTGCCTCGGCAGCCGCGTGGGCCCGAGGGTCGGTCTGGGGATTGAACACCACCTGGACGAGGCCGGACCGGTCCCGCAAGTCGACGAAGATCACCCCGCCGTGGTCGCGCCGGCGCTGGACCCAGCCGTACAACACCACCGTTTGCTCGGTCGCGTCGTGGGTCACCTCGGCGCAGCGGTGGCTGCGGGCGCCGATCAACGTGGCGGGTTGCGCGGAAGCGATCATGGGGCTCCGGTGTGCGAGGGTGTGAGGCGCTCGGCGCCAGGTGGCGAGGCGGCCGCCGGACAGGCGGTGAGGCATTATACCGGAGGGGGGGAAACCACGTAAACGTCAACGGGGACGCCAGCTTGCGACGACCACGCTGGGCGTGCTACGATCGGGCCCTTGCGAGCGGGCCCGCCACGGCGGCGCCCTGCACGCCGTCGGTCTTCCGTCGCTGGAGGGCTGCCGATCCTCCACGCGGAGTGCTCCCGGATGGGTGCCGAGGCCCGTGCCGCTTGACGGCGGGTGCCTCGTTCGTCCGGGCCCAGGGCCTTCGCGGTCGTCCAACCCCAACCATCCTGAAGAGGTCTCAACCACCATGCCCGTCGTCGCGATGAAGAGCCTGCTCGAGGCAGGCGTCCACTTCGGCCACCAGTCCCGGCGCTGGAACCCCAAGATGAAGCGGTACATCTTCGGGGAGCGCAATGGCATCTACATCATCGACCTTGCCAAGACTAGCCGCCACCTGGACGTGGCGCACAACTTCCTGCGGGAAGCAGCCGCCCAGGGCAAGAGCATCGTTTTTGTGGGCACCAAGAAGCAGGCCCAGGAGGCCATCCGGGACGAGGCGCAGCGCTGCAACCAGCACTTCGTCAACCAGCGCTGGCTCGGGGGGATGC
>JAYKHL010000072.1:0-9940 GCA_035284865.1 Candidatus Sericytochromatia bacterium
CTTCCCTGTCGGCAAGATCCGGCCCCGGCCCGTTGCCCTCATCATCGAGGATGGTCGCTGGAAGGTTCGCGAGTACAGCTCGTTCGCCGTCTGATTCGGCCTTGCCTGCGGGCCCCGTCGCGGAAGCGACGGGGCCCTTTTTGGGGGCGGGCCCGCGCGTTATGCAACACCGGGACCAGCGACGAAGGGACCCTGGCGGGCCGGCAGGAGGATTGGTTGGGGGCTCCCCTGCCTTGACGCGTTATCTTGCGGCCACCAGCAGCTTTCGTTGACCGTGGGTCCGTTATCTTGATAGCTGCGGCGCCCAGGCTCAGGCGTTCCTCGTGTTATCTTGCCTGAGGGGCTGGAAACCCGCATGCCTTCGTTGTGATGCTGCGCGGGTTGTGATAATACCTATTATCCGGACCGTGGTGGCCGGGCCTGGCGTGGGTGCCCGCTGAGACCCGTCGGGGGGCGGGACGGTATAATGCCGGGCGTGCGCATCCGTGTCGTCGTCGCCCCCGCCTCCGAGGCCCACCTGCTCGAGCTCGCCGAGCGCCTTCGGCACGGCCTTGCGGCCCTCGGTCAGGCGGCGGAGGCCGGCGAGGTGGGCGGCCTGGCCCTTGTCGTTGCGCCGCACCGCGCGTATGAGGCCATCCGGGCAGCGGGCGGCCCGGGGGCCGTGCTGTCCGCGGCCCGAGGGGCCGTACATCTGATCACCACGGCCCCGGGGGACCCGGCCTTTGCCCGGGACGCGGAGGCTGCCGTCGCCGGCCGGGCGGCCCTGGCCCTGGACCCGGCGGCTGCGCGCGCGCTGCAGGCCCTGGGCGTGAGGGCCGCCTGGCTGCCGCTGGCCTGGGACGCCGGGATGGCGGCGCCCCACCAGCCCGCGGAGCGGCCGATCGATGTCGCCTTCCTGGGCACGCTCACGCCCCGGCGGGAGCGCTTGCTGGCCGCCCTCTCCGAGGCCTTGCCCGGCCGTTGGCTCGAGATCGTGGCGCGGGACCCGGACGAGCCCCTCGTGCGGGACCAGCCGGGTCACCTCTGGGGCGAGGCGCGTACGGCCTTCCTCGCGCGCACGCGGGTGGTGGTGGACCTCCTTGCCGACGAGCGACCGGCCCCCGGCTGGCTGCGCTGGGCGGCGGCGATGCACGCGGGGGCCGTCGTCGTGGCTGAGCGCGGCTGCGAGACGGCCGGCGAGCATGTTGTGGTGGCCGAGCCTGGCGAGCTTGGGGCGACGGTCGCGGCGTTGCTTGCGGACCCGGCGCGCTGCGAGGCGATCGCCGGGAGCGCCCGCGCGGCCTTGCAGGCCCGGGGCCCGGTTGCTGAGCGGGTGGTCGAGTTCCTCGCGGCATTGGGGCCGGGCCTGCCGGGACCACGCCTGCTGGCGGCGCGGGCCCGACTGCTGGCCCGTGCCGGCCTCAACCGGGCGCGGGCCGGGGGCCACGCCTGGGCGGTGCGGCACCTCAGCCGTGCCCTGCTGCCCGTGAGCAAGGCCCACCTGGACGCCTTGATTTACGAGTCGCGGCTAGAGTGGGACACGCTCTACCGGCGGCAACAGCTCACGGAGCGCAGCCTTGGCCGGCGGCTCGAGGCGCTGGCGGTGCAACTGGCGCACGGCCCCGCGGACGTGGTGGCCTGTGCGGACAGCCCCGCCTTCGGGGCCCACGCGCCGGACGTGTCCGTGGTGGTGACGGCCTACAACTATGGGGCGGTGCTGGACGAGGCGCTGGACTCGGCATTTGCCTCCGTCGGCGTGCGCCCGGAGGTGATCGTGGTCGACGATGCCTCGACGGACGACACCGCGGCCCGGCTGGCCGGCAGGCTGGTGGCTCGCCCCGGTCAGCCGCTGCGGGTCCTCACACATCGCTCGAACCGAGGGCTCGCGGCCGCGCGCAACACCGGCTTCGCCGCGGCGCGAACGCCCCTGGTGTTCGTGCTCGACGCCGACAACCGGGTGGTGCCCGAGGCCCTCGCGACCCTGGTCGACGCCCTGCACGGCGCGCCGGAGGCCGCCTTTGCCTACGGCGTGTTGCGCCGTTTCGGCGCGGGCGCCCCGGGCCTGGTCAGCGCCTACCCGTGGCGGCTGCCCCAGCTCATCCGGCGCAACGTCATCGATGCGATGGCCCTCGTGCGGCGTGATGCCTGGGCCGCCGTGGGAGGATACAGGCCGGACATGGACGCGGAGTTCGGTGGGATGGAGGACTGGGCACTTTGGCTGGCGTTTGCTGAACGCGGCTGGCACGGGGTCCTCGTGCCACGCGTGCTGGCGGAGTACCGGGTGCACGCCGCAGCCATGACCGGCACGATGCTTCAAAACTACCGGCTGACGGATCGCATCCTCGCCCGGTTTCCCGGCCTGGCAGCGGCCGTGGCCGCCACGCCGCGCCCGGGTCGGCCAGCCCCAAGATAATTGGTGTTATATGGCGTAAGCGCTCGCCAGGTGTCGCCCCCGGGCCAGCCGGGGCCGCGTCAGCGTCCGTAACGAGCCAGGTAGGGCTTGAGATCGAGCTTGCGAGCGGTGTTGTCCGAGCTCATGTAGCGGATGGTGCCGAAGATGGGGCGCTCGGGGCCCCAGGCGCGGTCGAAGCGCCCCAGACACCAGCACACCCCGCTCACGCTGTTGGGGTCACGCCCGTCCAGGGCCCAGCGGTCGTTGAGCTCCAGGAGGGTCTCCAGCGCCTCCTCCGGGCTGGCGGACCACTCCAGCACCTTCTTGCCCCAGAGCATCCGCATGTAATTGTGGATCTTGCCCTCACGCAGGAGCTGACGCTGGGCCGCGTTCCAGATGGGATCGTGGGTCTGTGCGGCCTCGAGGGCGGCCCGATCGTACTGGTGGGGACGGGGATCCGAGGCATGCTTGTCCAGCGTGGCCCGCGCCCAGGCGGGCAGGCTGTCGTAGCGATCATGGTGCGGCAGGGTGCGCGCCACGTTGAACCCCACCTCTCGCCAGGTGATGAGCTCGTCGAGGAAGGCCTCAGCTGCCTCCGAGGCGCCCCACCAGCCCGCCTTCGAGCCCGTCGGCTTGGGCGCGAGGCGACCAGGATGCCAGCCCTCGGCCTCCCAGACGGCCGCGAGCGCCTGGTGAGCCCCCACGTGTCCGAAGTGCAGGTATGGCGACAGGCCGCTGGTGCCAGGCAGGGCCGGCGCGTTGCGATCCTCAGGGTAACGCCCCAGGCGTTCCGCCACGAAGCGGGCGAGCACCCGGCGCCCGGCTTGCTCGCCACCTCGTACGCCCGGCACCACCGGCACGGCGTGGTCGATGGCAAGCCCGTCCGCCCACCCTGGGGCACCAGCCAGCAAGGCTACCGGGGGCTCTGGCCAGCGCTCGAGGCGAGAAGCAAGGTCCGGTTGCTCCCGGGAGGCCAGGGCGCCGAGCGGGTCCGGGAGCGGAAACGCCTCGGCTTGAAGCAGGCCCGGCACCGTCTTGTGCAGGTGTCGGCGGAAGGCGTGGGCGGTGGGGAACGGCGTTGGGGACACGGCCAGCGGCATCAGCCCATTTCCATCCACGGCCTCGACGCGCACGGGCAAGGTCTGGGCCGCAGCGGCCTGAAGCTGCGGCACGAAGAAGCCCGGCCAGTCGTCGGTCACCACCGCACAGGCCTCGCCCGCCAGGGCCTCCAGCAGGCCATCCTGCTCCCCGGCCACGGCCTCGACGTGGGTCCGGTAGACCACCCCGGGCCGACCGGCGAGCGCCTCGCGCTGGTCGGCCATCCCATCCAGGACGAAGCGGTGCATCCGGTCGTTCATGAAGCGGTGCCCGGTGCGGAGCGTCTCGAGGATCACCAGGGGGCGCCCCCACTGGTTGGCAAGGGTGACGGCGTGCTGCAGGGCGTGGTTCCACCCCAACCGGCGGAAGGCGACCATCCAGTAGAGCACATAGGCCCCCTCCGGTCGGGCAGGAACCGCGTTGAGAGGCCGGAGGCGCGCCGGGGAGACGGTGATCATCACCAGGACCTCAGGCCGGGCCGCCGGACAGCAACTCGATCTCGTAGCCGTCCGGGTCCTCGATGAAGGCCATCTCACCTCCCCGAGATCGCGCGCTGGGCTCCTCCGTGACCGTCACCCCATCGGCCCGCATCGCCGCGAGCGCCTGTCCCATGTCGGCCACCTCGAATGCAAGATGGAAGATGTCCTCCGGCAGCTGGAACTCCGGGTCCCAGGGCAGGAAGGCCAGCTCCAGCTCGGTCGGGCTCCCGGGGTGGCGCAGGAAGGCAAGCTGGGAGCCACGCGGGGAGCTCGCACGGCCTCGGACCTCGAAACCGAAGTGGGTGGTGTAAAAGCGAATGGCGCGATCGAGGTCGCGGACCTTCAGGCGAACGTGCAGAAACATGGGGCCTTCCTCCGGAGCCCCAATGGTACGCGTCAACCCAACTTCTAACCAGGGGGGCACCGACGCATCAGGGGCGTCGCGCCTCCAGCACGAGGGTCTCGAGCCGCAAGAAGCCGGGCGGCATCCGCCCCTCGTTCTCAAGGCCTCGAAGCTGCGGGTCCTCGCTCTCGCCGAGCAGGCAGCCCACGACGTCGGTGAAGCCTGCTTCCAGGAGGGTGCGCGTCAGGGTCTCCCGGTCGTAGATGAAGCAGTGGCCCCAGTTTCGGACGTAGTTGTTGATCACCATCGCGTCGGTGGCGGCCTCGGTCTTCAGCAGGTGCTCGGACGACCAGTCGAGGTAGCGCCGCTGGAGCTCGGTCTTCTCAGGCGCGTACAGCCCCACCAGGAACTGCAGGTCCGGCGTGGCAACCCGGATCCGCCCCCCGGGACGCAAGACCCGAAGGCACTCGGCCAGCAAGGCCCGGCCCTGGTCGAGCGGCATGTGCTCGAGCACGTGTTCGCTGAAGACGTAGTCGAGGCTAGCATCCGCGAACGGGTAGCACTCGCCGGCCTCGAGCCACACCACCGAGGGATCACAGCGCCAGAGGTCGCCGTTCAGCCAGCCCGGCAGCAGGTGGTACCCGCACCCCACATGCAGCTTTCGCACCCCAGGCGCCGCCATGTAGGGGCCGATGACCTGCGCATTGTCTCGCGCATGCTTCAGGCGGCGGACGACGCGGTACAACTGCCTCAGCCCAGGGGCCTCGCGAACCAGGCTCCTCACGCGCGTCTTTCCCTTTCAGGGGTAGATCGCCCCCCGGAGCACCTGAGGCATCGTCGCCCCCATCGCCCGGATGGCATCCTCGTTGTAGCGGACGTCCACGTCATACCACGTCCGGTCCCCGTTCACGACGGGGCGTGGGTCACGCAGGCCGGGAATGAGCTGGGCATCGGCGTAGACGCCTGGGTTTGCGGCGTAGGTGGAGGCGCTGCGCCGCAAATCGTCGAGCCGCTCGATCAGGACGGTGGTGGCCACGTGCCGAAGCTCGGAGGCCGTGCAGCCCGGGTGGTCCTCCCAGTAGGTGGCGATCCGACGCCGGACCGCGCGCTGCTCGAAGAGGCCTGCCGCCGTCACCACCCCACGCCGCACCGGCTGCCCCCCGTACGTGAAGCCGTCCACGACCTGCTCTGCAAGCCACAGCTTGTACACGTCGAACGTGCCGTTGAACGGCGGCGTGAGGGCCATTCGGGCCTCGATGTTGGCCTCCCGGGCTTGCCGCGCCGCGACGTCGAGCACCGCGCGGCGAAGCTCCTCGAGCATCGCTTCGAAGACGCGGACATCGCGCACCTCCGTGTAGGCCCGGTCCCGATGCCAGTGGCTGCCCGACGGCGCCAGCCAGACGGGCTCCCCGGCTGCAAGGCGCACGCGAGCCGCCGCAGCCGTGAGCTTGGGGAAGCTATAGCCCACCAGCCAGGAAAACAGGCCCCGCTTCCGGTCGCGGAGCCGCCCAAGCCGGCCAAGCTCGGCCACCGCATCGGTGGGCAGCCGGCTGACGTCGACGGGGCGGGGCGTGAAAGCCGGCAGGCTGGAGGGGGTGCCCGGCAGAATGACGGGGTAGTACCGGGGCGCGAGGTAGACGGGATCCCGGTAGGCAGCAGCCGCCTCCAGGGCCTGCCCACTGGCATCGGCGCGGATCGACAGCGCGTACGCCAGGGTGCGCCGAAGGCCCGGGGCCTCCGGCTGCGGCGAAGCGACCGAAGGAAGGGCCTCGGCGACCTCCGGGGCCTCACGCTCATCGGGCTCGGCCTCCAGGCCCTCCTCGGCGGATACGACTGCAGCGGCCGGGGCCGCTGGAGGTGGCACGCTCGCCCGCGCCACCAGCTGAGCGGTGGGCGCCGACGCGCAGCCCGGCAGGGTCAGGAGGGCCAGGGCAAGGGGCAGCCACGGGCGTCGCATCGAGGTCCTCCCAGCACGGGTTAACAACCAATCAAGCTGGTCCTAAGAATAAGCGTTTCGAGCCCCCCGGGCAATCCCCCACGCGGCGGCGGCCTGACCACAACGGGGCCGCCCTTCAGCGGCCGGCAGGTGGTGTTTTCCCAGATAAGAGTGATTATATTGATCTTCGGAGCGTCGCGTTTGGTTGTGATGATTGCACGGTTTCGAAATGAAGCTGTGCGGATGTCACAATTAATTTTATGGGCTGTTGTGATGACTCCTACAGCAGAGGGGCGGTTATGTCATTAAAGTTGGCATATGCCGACCACTGCTCTCAAGCCGTCAATTTATCCTGTACGGATACCAGAGGCTTCTCCATTTGTGAAATGGGTTGGCGGAAAGCGTTCACTGCTTCCGCAGATTATGGGGCGCATTCCCAGACGCTTCAACGCCTACCATGAACCGTTTGTAGGAGGCGGGGCCGTGTTTTTTGCCCTGCAGCCGGTGAAGGCGAGGCTCTCGGATGACAACGCCGAGCTCGTGACGGCTTACCAGGTGATCCGGGACGACGTCGAGAGGCTCATCCGACACCTTCGGACCCACCGCGTCGAGGCCGACTACTACTACGAGCTGCGGGCGAAGGAGCCGGGCCGTCTGGACCCTGTCGAGCGAGCTTCGCGCCTGATCTACCTGAACCGGACGTGCTTCAACGGGCTTTACCGGGTGAACTCCCGGGGCGGCTTCAACGTGCCGTTCGGGCGCTACAAGAACCCCCTGGTATGCAACGAGGCCGGGCTGCGCGCCGCGTCTGCCGCGCTGGCGGGCACGGCCACCACCCACGCCAGCTATGAGGCCGTGCTCGAGCATGCCCGGCGGGGGGATCTCGTCTACTTCGACCCACCCTACCACCCCGTCTCTGCCACGGCGAACTTCACGGGCTACACGGCGGGTGCCTTCGGCGAGCGTGATCAGCGTCGGCTGGCTGAGGTGTTCCAGGCGCTGCACCTCCGGGGCTGCAAGGTCATGCTGAGCAACTCCGACACGCCCTTCATCCACGAGCTTTATGGCGACTACCTGGTCGAGATCGTGTCGGCTCCCCGGCTGGTCAACCGTGACGCCAGCAAGCGGGGGCCCGTGAACGAGGTGCTGGTGCGCAACTACCGGGCCTGATCTCCGCCATCGAAGGGCTGAGCCAGGTCGGTCACCTGCTGGCGCGTCAGCTTGAGGTGCACGCCGTGGGCGTCCACGTGGTCGATCCAGCTCACGGGGGCTGAGACCCGGCGTTGGAACAGGAGCCCCTGTCGGATCACGAAGCCGCGCAGGTGGTGGGTCTGCTCATCCATGAGCAGGCGCTCGATGTGGCCACAGGGCCCGTCCTTGCAGGCGACCGCGGTGCCGGCGTCCAGCGTGACCTCGTCAGGCCTTGGGGCGTCTGGCGCCGTGGGCCGCGCGATGGGGGGGGCCTGAAAGGCGCGGGGCCACAGCAGGCCGCCCAGGGGAAGGGCGATCGGCATCTCGGGCCCCGGAGCGACTTCCTGGAAGTGTTCTGGACGGTAGTCCGGGAGCTCTGCGAGCGCATCGTGATCCATCGAGAGCCACACGTGGTCGTCTGTCACCCGGCACACGCGGCTGGTCGGCACCAGCACGGCACGTCCGAACAGCACGCCTTCGTGCACCACCAGGTGCGTGATCACCTGGCTCTCCGGGTCCAGCACCAGCTTCCACACCCGTCCGGCCTCCCCGTCCCGGGTGTGCACGGTGGCCTGGATGACGTTCCACTCCACGGGGGCCCCCTTCCAGCCAGGCCTCTCGGCCTGCCGCCCCCACCGTAGGGGATCGCCCCGCGAAGGTCAGGCGCCAGCGGAGGGTCCGGGCGGCGGGAGGGCGTGCAGGGCCCCGGCCAGGTCGGTGAGAGGGGCCTCGACGCTGAGGGCTGAGGCCCAGGCCCCAGGCAGGCCCGTTCGGCCCAGGTAGGCCCCGGCCAGCGCCCCGGTCAGGGCCCCGGTGGCGCACGCGTCGAAGCCCGCATTCACCGCCGTCAGCAGGGCCTGCTCGGGGTCCTCGGGGTGGCTCAGGAAGCAGGCCAGCGCCGAGGGCAGGCACTCCAGCACGAAGCCCCCGGTCCTGAAGGTCCTGACCAGCTCCTCCGCCGGCGTGCCCGCCGCCAGGGCGTTCCGGACCTCCAGGAGCCGCGCGGAGGCGGCCATGTCGATGCCTCGGATGGCGCGCTCCAGGAGGGACAGGAGGGCCTCCCGATCAAGGCCGCCGCGGGGCGTTGCGACCAGGGCTGCGAGGGCGGTCCCGAACAGCACGGCCCCCGCCAGGGCCTTGGCCCCCTTGTGGGTGACCAGGCATTGCAACACCGCCTCTTGCCTCAGGCGGCCGAGCTGGGCGTGACGCACCAGGGCCAGCGGTGCCAGCCTGGCGCTGCCGCCGGCGCCGTTGGACTCGACGCCGCTGACGGACCAGTGGAGGCCATCGCGAAGCGCCGTGACGGCCTGAACGGTCGTCTTGCCAGGCTTGAGGGCGGTGGGCAGCCAGCGCACCAGGCGGTCCGCCACGTCGTCGAGGTCCAGGTCGCCTCGCTGCGCCACGAGGCTGGCGCCGAACACCTGCACGAGCTGCGTGTCCTTTGCCACCTGCCCGAGGGGCCAGGTGTGGCGGCGCCCGATGCGCTGCACCAGGCCTCGCAGGGGCCCCCCGTAGATCATCTCGACGTCTTCCGGGGAGCGTCCCTCGGCGGGCAGTCCGAGGGCTTCCCCGAGCGCCAGCCCCACGAGCGTGCCGACGAAGCGGTCCAGGGCCACCTCGGCGACGCCCTGACGGCCCTCGGGTAGCTCGGGGAGGGGGCGCAGCTGGCCGGTGGGAGGCCTGCTGCGCCGCCGCCGGGCAACCTGCACGAGCGGCGTGGCTTCCCCCGCTGGATCGAGCGCATAGATCCACTCCGGGCTGAGGTCCAGCAGATCAGGGAACTGACGAGGCATGGCCTCGGCCTCGACGCCAGCCACCACGCACTGGCTGCACAGGTTGAAAGCGGGGTTGGGGAGCTCCACCCCGTGAAGCTTGCAGTGCTCCCCCTCGAGGTGTCTGCAGTGCGTGCAGTTCAGCTTGTGCTCGAGCGACATCTCGGGGCGGGGTCCTCACGCGGCCCTGACAGCTCAGAGGGGGGGCTTGCCCGAGCGCCCCGCGTCGTTCCACGCTGGCTCGTCCAGGCTGCGGCGCGAGGCGTCGGAGGACGGCCACAGCCAGCCATAGCTGAACAGCGCCATCCCCTCCACGAGGGGAAAGGCCCCCTCGATGCGCCGCCCTTTCATGTACGCGATCTGGGCTCGCAACGGCCAGTGACGCCGCGGCGGCGTGAGGCGGGGCTGGCCGGGCTGAGGCTCGCCGGCCAGCGCCACGAGCAGCGCGGGCCGCTTCTCTGGCATCGCCGCGACGGCCTCCTCGACGAGGCTCAGCTCCTGGTCGATGGTGGCCCGCTGGAGGGAGGCGTCCATCGGGTCCAGCTCGGGATCGTAGGCGTAGCACATGGGCGAAACCTCGTCACAGAGAGGCAGCCAGGCCAGGGCATCCTGGGCCCGGGCGTCGTGCTGCCGGAGGTACCCGCTCGGGTGGAACACCAGCCCCAGCTTCAGCCGCCCGGCGACCACGGTCCGGACCGCCTCCAGCAGGGTCTTGAGCTCGCCGGCCAGGAACCCTCTCCAGGTCGTCAG
>JAYKHL010000073.1:0-7310 GCA_035284865.1 Candidatus Sericytochromatia bacterium
CCCCGGCGAGCCGGGGAGAGGGGAGCGATGATGCCTGCACCCAATGGGTGTGGCCACATCCGCACGGGGTGATCGTTTCAGCCCCTTAGCGCGGAATCAGGGCTGCCCCCTGCTTCCGCCCTGACCCCGTCCCCGCTGACGCCGCCCCCAGGTCAGAGGCGTGCCGGTCCCGGGCGCACGGCAGGCCCAGCGAACCCATCAAGCAAGAAGCCGACCGGACAGGCCGATCGGCTTCGAATGAGGCGGAGAGGGCGGGATTCGAACCCGCGGTGCGGGTTTAAGCCCGCACAACTTCTTAGCAGGAAGCCGCTTTCGACCAACTCAGCCACCTCTCCGGAGGTGAGCAAGAGCTTATCACGACAACCCGGGGGTGGTCAAGGCAGAAGCCGCACTGCGCCTTGACGCCGCACCGGCACCGGGCTAGCATGGCGTCCCCGCGGGCGGCCTCAGCGGGCAGCGGCCCAGCTCCCGCCCGGCTTCGCAATCGCCCAGAACAGGAGACCAAGCCTGATGTCCAAGCCCATCACCGTCACCGACAGCAGCTTCCAGCAGGACGTGCTCGATTCTTCGATCCCTGTCCTGGTGGACTTCTGGGCCACCTGGTGTGGGCCTTGCAAGATGATTGCCCCGATCCTCGAGGAGGTCGCCCAAGACATGGCCGGCCAGCTGGTCGTCGCGAAGCTCGATGTGGATAGCAACGCGGCTGCCGCCCAGAAGTACAGCGTGATGAGCATCCCAACGCTGATCCTGTTCAAGGGGGGACAGCCAGCAGAGCGCCTCGTCGGCTACATGTCCAAAGAACAGCTGGTCGCGAAGCTGGCGCCCTCCCTCGGCTGATTCGCCAGGCCCGGCCTTCCTGACGCGACGGGTCGCTGCAGCGGCGCCCCGTCGGGCAAGTCGGCAGCCCCCGTCTTTGGAAGACGGGGGCCCTTGCTATTCCGAGGCCATCGCCAGCTTCAGGTGCTTGCGCACGGAAAGCAGACTGCCCAGAGCCCCAAGCCCCATACCGATCAGGGTCAACACCAGCAAGGTCTGCGCGGTGGCGACCATATCCAGCCGCATCGGCACAAAGGGCAACAACTCCTGCCACTTGGCGAAGGTGAAGTATCGCCAGGCCACGAGCAACCCGGTCGTCAGCAGGGCGCCGAACAGGCCGAACAGCATGCCCTCAAGCAGAAAGGGCCAGGCGATGAACCAGTTGCTGGCCCCGACCAGGTGCATGATCTCGATCTCCCGACGCCGCGCCATCACGGCCAGGCGGATGGTGTTCACGACAACGGCAAGGCTCGCTGCGGCCAGGATCCCGCTGACGGCAAGCCCGGCGGTCCGAATGAAGGCCGAGACCTCTCCGATCTTGCGCAGCAGGTCAGCCCCGTAGTGGATGTCCTCCACGCCCCTCAACTTGACCACGCGCTCTGCCACCTGAGGGGTGGCGTCCGGGCTTCGGGTCTGGATGGAAAGCGTGTTCGGCAAAGGGTTCTCATTCAGCAGGGTGTCGAAGGTCATGCGCGTCCGCATGTCCTGCTGCATCTGCTGCCAGGCCTCCTCCTTGCGGATCAGCTTCACCGACTCCACCTCGGGAAGCTCCCGGATGGCCGCCTCCAGGCCGCCAAGATCGGCGTCATCGGAGAGGAAGACGGCGATCGGAACCTTCCCGCCCACCTGATGGCTCACGTGCTGAAGATCCTGGACCACCAACCAGAACCCCCCCAGGATGGAGAGGCTGACCGCAATGGTCAGCACGACCAACCAACTCATCCAGAACGACCGGGCAATGCTCGAGAAGGCCTCCTGGGCCACGAACTCGGAGACGCGAACGAACTTCTTAACTGGCTCCAACGGAGTAAACCCCTCTTGCCTGATCCTGCACCAGTCGGCCCTGGTCGATGGTCAGGACGCGTCGGCGCATGTTGTCCACCACCAGCTTGTTGTGGGTTGCGACCACCACAGTCGTGCCGTGCAGGTTGATCTTCGTGAGCAGCCGCATGATCTCCCAGGAGGTCTCCGGATCGAGGTTGCCCGTGGGCTCGTCGGCGATCAGCAGCGGCGGCGTGTTGACGATGGCGCGAGCCAGGCAGACCCGCTGCTGCTGGCCCCCGGAAAGCTCACCCGGCAGGGCGTCGGCAAAGTCTCGCAGGCTGACGAGGTCGAGGCTGGAGCGCACCCTGTGGTGCATTTCGGCCTTGGGCGCCCCGATGATTTTCAATGCAAACGCCACATTCTCGTACACCGTGCGGTCCATCAACAGTTTGTAGTCCTGGAACACCACCCCGATTCGCTGGCGCAGCCGTGGCAGGTTCCGCGCGGAGAGGCGCCCGATGTCGACGTTGCTGATGAGCACCTGCCCCGTGGTCGGCACCTCCGCCCGGTAGAGCAGCTTCATCAGCGTGGATTTCCCGGCTCCAGAAGGGCCAACGATGAACACGAACTCGCCCTGCTGAACCTCGAGGTTGAGGCCCGACAGGGCCCGGACGCCGTTCGCATAGACCTTGGTGACTTGCCGGATGCTGATCATGACTGAACCTCCGAGGACGGGCCTGAGGGCCGGCTGAGCACCTCGCGCACGAAGGCCGGCAGCGTGGCGCGCATCCGCTGCAGCCGCCAGGGCTCCTGAAGCAGCCGAAACAGCCACTCCAGGTGCAGGCGACGAAATGCAACGGGCGCCCGCCGCACGCGCCCGGCCAGCACGTCGAAGCTGCCACCGACCCCCATGGCAACCGGGACGCCAAGCGCCGACTGGTGGTGCCGGATCCACTTCTCCTGCCGCGGGACGCCCAGTGCGACCAGCAACACGTCGGGCCGGGCGGCGCGCACCTCGGCCAGCACGTCGGCCTCCTGTTCGACCCCGAAGAACCCGTCGCGGCAGCCAGCGACACAGAGCCCGGGATAGGCGCTGACCAGCGCGTGGCCTGCGGCCGCCGCCACCCCAGGCTGGCCGCCCAGCAGGTAGAAGCGCCACCCCAGCGAGGCGCCATGCGCCGCAAGCTCGCGCACCAGTTCCACCCCGGCAACCTTCCGGACCGGGCGACCGGGATGCTGTCGGCGCACGGCCCACACGACGCCAGAGCCGTCAGCAACCACCAGGCCAGCCTCCCGGATGATGTCACCGAGCCCCGGGTCTCGCTGGGCCTGCATGGCCATCTCGGCGTTCATCGTGACGACATGAAGTGGCCCAGGCCGCCCCGAGGCCCGGTCACCCAGGCACGCAGCAACGCGATTCACAGCCTCCGGCATGTCCAGCACGTCGACTGGCAGCCCCAGCACGGTCGCGCGCTCAGGCATGGCGCACCTGCCGTTGCTCGGCCACACCGAGGGCAACCTCGACGTTGCGTCGCGCCCGCTGCCTCCACGCCGAGGCCCGCTCTTTCAGCAGCGTGCGAGCCTCAAGTCGGCCCAGCCACGCCCCTCGGAGGGTGTCCGCCAGGACCTCGGACTCGCGAAAGGCTTCAACGGAGGGCACCACAGGAAAGCCCGCCTGGCCTGCAAAGGCCTCGACCTTGGGGTCATACACCACCGCCACGCACGGAGTGCCCGCCGCGGCCGCCATGATGAGCGCGTGGAGCCGCATACCCACCACCATATCCACCCGCTGAAGCACCCCCATCATCTCAGCCGGAGACAGCGCGGCCTCCGCCATGACGGTCGTGGGCCGCTGGGCCACTGGCCGCGCGTCGAGGCACTGCGCCAGCTCATCGAGAAGCCAGCGGTCGTCTGGCCGATGGAAGGGAAGGAGCAACACCTGCGCATCCCACTCCCCCGCCAGCTGGCCCAACACCGCCGACAGTGACTTGAGACCTTGCTCGGTCCACGTGCGCCACGGCCTCAGGGACACCGCTAGCACAGGCCGCGCTGCGGTGAGCCCGAGGTCGTCCCAGACGCGGTCCACGACCGCCGTCGAGGCAGGCTTCAGGGCCAGCACGGGGTCGGCCGTGACCTCGATGGCGCTGGCCCGCACACCGCACGCCTCGAGCAAGGCGGCCGAGGCGTCGTCACGCACGGTCACGGCCTGCAGGCGCGACACCACCGCGCCCACCAGCTGTCGGCTCGAGGCGCGCTGGAGAGGGCCCACGCCTTGCCCGAGCATCATCGCCGGGGTTCCCGCCAGCCGCGCCAGCGCCAGAAGCCCGAGGTAGTATGGCACGGAGCCAGGCCCCGTGACGTCCTGGAGCAGGCTGCCCCCACCACTGACGAACAGGGAAGCCCGCCGCATCTCGGTCCAGATGGCTGGGAGGTCGAGCCGGCTGATGGCCTCGATGCCCAGGCGTCGGGTGGCCGGAGGATCCGCGGACAGCGCCACCAGCTTGGCCTCAGGGGCCTGCTCCGCCAGGAGCTCGGCAAGGGCCGTCAGGATGGCTTCATCCCCCAGGTTGTCGAACCCGAAATACCCGGACACCACCACCCGGGCGGGGCCCGGGGCGTCGCCTCGCGTTGCAGGGGCCGGAGCAGCCAGTGGGTTGGAGCCTGCTGTCACGGGGAGGTCAATCCTTGTTCTGCTGGTCAATGGCCCAGCCAATCATCTCAGGGGTGCAGAACCCATACCCGATCAAGATCGAGCCCAGCAACTCCCCGGTGTTCTCTTGCTCGACCAGCGCGATGTCGAGCTGAGCGGGCGTGATGCAGCGCGTCCTCACCAGGATCTGCCCCAGCCTCAGGTCCGCGAGCTGGGCGCGCAACGCCGCATGGATGTCCTCCACGCTGGCGTGCCCGAGCTCGACAACGATCTCCCCAAGCAACCGGCCGGGGTGGGCCGCCTGCCGAACAAGGCAACTTTCCAGGGTTTCCACCGTGAGGATGCGGCTGCGGAGGAGGAGTTGCCCGATGCGGTTGTCCTCGACGACCGAGTCTTGAACCGCGTAGGGGGGCACCAGGTCCGGAACCGTGTAGTCGATGGGGGCCTCTTGGTAGCCCGCGGCCTCAGGTTGCAAGGGGCCTGGTGTAACGTCCACAAACGCCTCCCGGCTCGCGTCGCCCCTCAGGCCTTGGTGGCGCCTTGCCCAACCGGGCCGGCGAGCGAGGACCATATTAGCCCCCACGGACCGCGGACGTCAAGGCCTGAGGTCGCATCCCTGCTTGGTTTTAGCCCTCTCGACTGTCCCCAGGGCGGGTTGCTCAAGCCGGACGGACGCCGTCTGATGGCGAGCCAGGGACTCAGCTCGCCTCGGGGGCCAGGTCAGGGCCAGGCGTGACGGCGCCTGGTTCGGGCGGGCCCGGTTGGGTCGCTGATGCCAGGGGCTCGGAGGCCTCGGCGGGTGGCCCGAGCAGCAGCTTGCCGACGGTGTAGGTCAGGATGGCTCGCACCACTGTCGCGATCGGCACGGCAATGAGCAGGCCCACCGGCCCACCGTAGTGTTCGCCGATCAGCAGGGCCAGCACCACGAGCGCCGGGTGCAATTCGGCATTGTGGCCGATGATGTTGGGGTTCAGGAAGTTCGCCTCGATGAGGTGGATCACCAGGATCCAGACCAGCGCGAGCAGCCCCGTGGCCAGAGAGTTGGTGAGGGCGACCGCCACGATGGGAACCGAGCTAAAGAGGGTCCCAAAGACCGGAATCAAGCTAAAGAAGCCGGCCAGCACCCCGAGGGTGATGGCGAACTTCACCCCCAACGCCATCAGCCCCAACGTGGTGAGCACCCCGTTGACGATGCAGACGCCAATCTGGCCGCGCACGGCCCCCGCGAGGCCGCGGTCGATGTCGGCCATCAGCGCGCGGGTGGCGGCCCGGTAGCTTACGGGGACCAGGCGGGCCAGCCACGCCTTGAACCTGGGGAGGTCGTAGAGCAAAAACCCCGTCAACATGAAGACGAGCACGACGAGCAAGATGGCAGAAAAGACTCCAGCGATCAGGTCCCGAGCCCGCTTCGCGAGCTCTCCAAGCTGACCGTTGACAGCCTCGAACAGGCTCGTGATGCCCTCGTGGAGGGATTTCTCGAGGTTGAACGGGACGTTGTAAGCATCGAGGTGGCTCTGCCACGTGACCAGGATGCCCGGCAGGGCTTCTCGTTCAAACTGCAAGAACTGCCGGGGCAGCAGCTGCGCCAACCGCGCGAACTCGTGGTAGAGCTGCGGGAACACGAACAGGCTGAGAAACCACAGGGCCATCCCGAAAGCCACGTAGACCGCCACGATGCCCACCAGTCGCCCCAGCGGCAGCCCGAGCGGTGCCTGACGGGCGATGAAGGTGACGGCGGGGTTCAGCAGGTACACCAGCACAAAGGCGATGTAAAAGGGCGTCAGGGTCTTCCCGAGCACCACCACAGCTGCCAGGCAAAGCAAGAGGGCCGCGACCACCAACAGGCCGCGGATGCCGTCACTCAGGGGCCAGGCGAGGGAGCGCAGCGCAGGTTCCTCCGTCGACGCTTTCAAAGCCGCGCCAGGACGCCGCGCACGAGACGCTCCAGCGTGGGGCCGACCCGTCGGGCAACGTCAAGAATCTCCGTCTCGGACGCGTGGTGTCCGGCATCTGGGATGGCCATATCCGAGACCGTGGCGATTCCCAGCACCCGGAGGCCCGCGTGTACCGCGGCCACCACCTCAGGAACAGTGGACATGCCGACCGAGTCAGCCCCGATCCGGGTCAGGTAACGAAGCTCGGCCTTGGTCAGGAACGCAGGCCCAGGGATCGCCGCATACACCCCCTCCTGGACCAGCGTCCCCTGCGAGATGGCGACCTCTTTGGCCAGCTGGATCAACTCGGGCCGGTAGGCGCCGTACATGACCGGGAACCGCTCACCCAGCTCCGGGTCGTTGGGCCCCACCAGCGGGTTGACCCCCATCAGGTTGATGTGATCCTGGATGAGCATCAGATCCCCGGCGCGGAACCGGAAGTTGAGCCCACCGGTTGCACAGGTCACGATGAGGGTGTCGATCCCCAGGGCCTTCATCACGCGCACGGGAAAGGCCACCGCCTGGGCGGCGTGCCCCTCGTACAGATGGACCCGCCCCTGCATCACGGCCACCGGCTGACCCTCGAGGTGACCCAGCACGAGCACGCCCTGGTGGCCAGGTGCGGTCGCCACCGGGAAATGGGGAATCTCGCCGAAGGAAAGGCGAACGGCCCCCTCCACGCCCTCCCCCAGCGCGCCGAGCCCGCTGCCCAGGATGAGCCCCACCCGAGGAGCCACGGCGGAGCGCTCCCGCAGGTACACGGCGGCCTCTGCAACCCTGCGTCGGTGGTCGAGCACGTGGGGGGGCACGGTGGTGATGGGGCTCACGCTTCTGCAACCTCCAAACAATACGCCCCGCCATCAGGGGCGGGGCGACGAATGCGAGTGGGCCCTCCGAGGCTCGAACTCGGGACCCGCTGATTAAGA
>JAYKHL010000074.1:0-3077 GCA_035284865.1 Candidatus Sericytochromatia bacterium
TGGATTGCGCTCCCTCGTGCAAAACGACTTGGTCCGCGACCTCGGGCATCCAGCCCTGCAGGATCTCGCGCGCCTTGTGATAGCCGGTGTGGGTGTCCACGATGATTCTGGCGACGTCACCCGTCAACGCATCGCGGAGCACCCGATGAATCAGGTCGCTGTCCCGGTGCAGGAGCGCGGGGGGCTCCACGAACTGGACCTGGTGCAGGATGTCCGCCCAGATCTCGATCAACTCCTCGATGTCCTGCCGGAGTTCCTCTTCGGAACGGCCAATGGCCTCGGTGCGAACGATCAGCCCGTGGCCGGGGTCTTTGAGTCGAAGCGTGAGGTCCCGGAGCCGGTCGCGCTCCCGTCCGTCCGTGATCCGCCGGGAGATGGAGACCCGGTTGTCGTGCGGCACCAGCACCAGGAACCGGCCGGGGATGGTGATGCGACCGGTGAGCCGGGCGCCCTTGGTCCCGGTCGGGGCCTTGGCAATCTGGACCAGGATGCGCTCGCGCACCTTCACGGAGGGCTTGGTCGGGGCTGCAGCCTTGCGCGGCGTCTGCATCTCGGGGAGGTCGGCCACGTGGATGAAGCCGTTGCGGTCCTGCCCGATGTCCACGAAGGCAGCCTCGATGCCTGGCACCACGGCGTCAACCTGACCCCAGATGATGTCTCCGACGAGCTGGTCCCCGTGCCGCAAGAAAAACTCCGAGGCGCGTCCGTTCTCGAACACGACCGCCAGGTCGTTCGCCTCACTGATGACGATTTCTTTCTTGTGCTTGGGCTTGATGGTGGAGGTCTTCCTCATTCTGAACGCTTGCTGTGTGAGAGCGGCATCGACGTCGAGCGTCGCGTCACACCCGGGTGGGGTGCACACGCCACGCATCAGGCCGACCAAGCCGCTCCGGGGAGGATGACATCGGGAGCGTGGTTCCAGCGGCGGCGCTCCCAGGTCGGGAGCAGCAGGTGGACGGCTGGCTCGTGCGGCACGTCGAGGGTTCGAGCGAGCACCAAGACCTCGTTCGGAGCGGCGTGTGACGTGCCCGATGCGGGATGCGCATCCAGGCGTCCATTCCGGCTTCGCTGTGGGGGAAACTCCAGGCCCCAAGGCGCGAGTGGGCAACGGTTGGGACCGCTGACTCGACGGCGCGCTATGGGCACGATGACCAGTATACCACGCGACGTAGGGGCCGCAACCGGGCGATGGAGGCCCTTGCATGCGGGCATCGTGCGGTCCGCGCGCAGGGCACCCGCAGGCTGAACCGGAACGATGTGAGGCACCGCTGGGTCGGGGGACCTGAGCGCCACCATGGCGCCCGCGACAGCCGCGCCAAGCTGGTCGCGGCCGGTGCCGGAAACGACCAGGGTCCTGCCTGGGGCAGGGGGGCGGAACCAGCGAGCGCAAGAACCGGAGGCGCATCAAGCCAGAGAGCCAGCACCTCGGGCCTGCCGCCGCCCACGGCGAAGATGCGGGTGTGTGGCTGGGCCGACGCGTCGCCGAGGGTGGCGCTCACCCCCAGCATCACGTCAGCCGGCACCCCCGCGAAGGTGTACCGTCCGTCGGCAGCTGCGGTGGCGTCTCCCGCCTCGGGCTTGGTGAGCAGCGAGCCTCCACCGGCGCGTCGGCCCGCGGCGACGGCCCGCGTGTCCGCGCCGCCTTCCCCCGTGGACGGCCCGAGCGCCGTGGGGGAGACGATGCAGCCCGAGAGGCCAAAGGCCAGGCCAGCGAGGGACATCAGCAGCGTGCGGCGCCCGGTTTTCACGGTGGCGCCCTGCTGAGAGGCTCGTGAGACGCCGGACATCGTAGCTCGGCAGCCCACGCGGTTGCTCACCACCGCGCACCCGCAAACACGCCCGCCCAAACGGGTGGGGGGGATGGAACAGCGACGTCCGACCGGGAGGCCTCGCCCTGCCCCGAGATTCCATCCGAGGGACGCCGCGTGGTATCCTGCCGGCTGTTCGTCCCGTTTTCTGCCCAGCGAGGTTGATCGCTCCAATGCTGAATTCAGTCGTGCTCGTCGGTCGCGCCGGCAAGGACACCGAGATCAAGTACTTCGAGAGCGGCAGTGCCCGAGCCCATTTCAACCTGGCGGTGGACCGGCCGGTCAAGCGCCAGGAGGGCGTGGACACCACGGATTGGTTCCGCATCGAGCTGTGGGACAAGAAGGCCGAGGTCGCCGCTCAGTACATCAAGAAGGGCACGTTGGTGGGCGTGACGGGCCGCCTCGAGCAGCGCAGCTGGACCGACCAGAACGGCCAGAAGCAAGAGATCACCTCGATCATCGCCTCGGACTTCCGGCTGCTGGGATCGCGCAGCGACAACGCAGGCGGAGGCGGCTGGGGCGGAGGCAGCCAGGGCGGTTACGGGGGCGGCGGCGACAGCGGCTTCTGAGCCGCCTCGTCCCAAACACACGGGGGGGGTGGCGTTGCGTGGGGTAGACCCTCGGTTGCTGGCGCAGGGCCCCACCGGCGTCCTGGCCGGAGACTGGCCGGCCGCTGCGGAGGCCGCTGCGGCCCTGGGGGACGGGGACGGTTGGGTGGTGGACGGCCCCACGGCCGTGCCGCCCGGCGCCACCCTGGCGGTGGTCACGGTCCCGACGGGCGTGGACCCGCCTGCCGTGGCCCGGCGCACCCGGGAGGCCGCCAGGACCCTTCAGGCCCACCGCTGCGCGCGCCACTTCCTGCACTGCCCCCCGGACGGGGGGACCGTGCTGGCCGCCCAGCTCCCGGCGGCACTCGCCGAGCTGGCCTTGCCCCTCGCGGTGGTCACCTCGGCCCACCCGGCCGCCGGCGTGACGTGCATCGGCGGCTACACGCTGCAGGAGGGGCGCCCGACCTGCCTCCCTCACGGAGGCGCGCCGCTCGGCCGCGGGCACCTGCCGGCCGTGCTGGGGGAGGGGCGGCCTGCTGCGCACCTCGGGCTGGACGGGGTGCTGGAGGGCCCCCGCGTGGTGGCCCAGGCCATCGCGGAGGCCTGGGGGGCCGGTCAGCGGGTGCTGGTGGTGGACGCCGCCCGCGAGGAGGACCTGGCGGCGATAGCGCGAGCCATCGTGATCACCCCCTACCCGATCCTCCCGGTCGGCAGCACGGGG
>JAYKHL010000075.1:0-6565 GCA_035284865.1 Candidatus Sericytochromatia bacterium
ATCTCCTTGAGCGAGGCATAGCTCAGGAATTCGTTGAGCACCAGCTTGGTCCCGATCAGGTTTGCCACGGCCGCGGCATCCCCGGCCGGCACCCCCAGCACGAGCGCCAGCGGGTAGAAGGCCAGGCCCAGCACCGTCTCCAGCGACACGCCCGGCTGCCCGAACAGCGCCCCCAGCCAGCCCAGCGTGGCATTCAGCAGCGCCACGAGGGACACGAAGGCGATGAGCATCGCCGCGACGGTGAAGGCCAGGTGCATGCCATCCGAGGCTCCCTTCGCGGCAGCCTCGATCACCGACGACTCCTGCACCTCCACCGCCAGGGCGGCCCCCTCGACGGCCGAGCGCTCCTCCGTCTCCGGGACGATGAGCTTGGCCATCGCCAGCCCGCCCGGCGCCCCCATCAGGGAGGCCGCCAGCAGGGCCGGCGCCCAGTCGCGCCCCAGCATGCCGATGTAAGCCGCCATCACCCCGCCAGCAATGGTCGCCATCCCGCCCGTCATCAGGGCCATCAGCTCCGAGCGGCTCATCCGGGCGATGTAAGGCCGCACCAGCAGCGGCCCCTCGACCTGCCCGACGAACACACAGGCGGCCGCCGACAGCGTCTCCGGGCCCGAGGTGCCCATCGCCTTGCGCATCACGAACGCCAGGCCGGCCACGACGCGTTGCACCACCCCGAGGTAGTACAGCACCGAGATCACGGCGGCCATGAAGATGATGGTGGGCAGCACCTGGAAGGCGAAGATGAACCCGTAGCTGTCCACCCTGAGCAGGCCCCCGAAGACAAACCCGGCGCCTTGCTTGGAGAAGTCGAGCAGCGTCGTCACCCCAGCCCCCGCCCGCTGAAACAGCCACTGCCCCGGAGGGAACTTCAGGATGAACACCGCCAGGGCAAACTGCAGCCCGAGGCCGGCGAGGACGGGCTTCCAACGCACCTGGGTGCGGTGCGTGGACAGGGCCCACCCGAGCCCCAGGACGACGACCATGCCCAGCAGGCCCATCCAGTTCACGGCGGCCTCCTAGCTGAGGATGCCGGCGATCGTCGCCGTCATGCAGGAAGCCAGGGCACCACCCGCCATGGCCCGCAGGCCCAGCTGCGCCAGCTCACCGCGGCGCTCCGGGGCGAGGCCCCCGATGCACCCGATGTTGATCGCGACGGACGAGAAGTTCGCAAACCCACACAGGGCGTATGTGGCGATGGTCGTCGCCTTGGTCGAGAGCTCCACGCCTCCTGGCTTCAGGATCTCCGAGAGCTGGCCGTAGGCCACGAACTCGTTGAGGACGATTTTCTGCCCGAGCAGCGCCCCAACCACCTGGGCGTCGGCCCAGGGCGTGCCCATGGCGAGCGTCAGTGGCATGAACACGTACCCCAGGATCAGCTCCAGCGAAAGCTTGGGGTATCCGAAGAGCCCCCCGAACGCCCCGAAGGTGGCGTTCACGAGCGCCAGCAGCGAGATGAAGCCGATGAGCATCGCCCCGACGATCAGCGCGACGTGAAGGCCGTCGCTGGCCCCCTTGGCGGCCGCCTCGATGAGGGAGCTCTCCGTGCGTGGCAACTCCAGCTTCACCTCCCCGCTGGTCTGGGGGGTCTCCGTCTCGGGACACAGCAGCTTGGCCATCACGAGGCCGGCCGGTGCCCCCATGATCGAGGCGGCGAGCAGGTGAGGCGCCCAGTCGGGGCCCAGCATCCCGATGTAGGCAGCCATGATCGAGCCCGCTATGGTGGCCATCCCGCCTGTCATGATGGCGTTGAGCTCGGACCTCGTCATTCCCGCCAGGTAGGGACGGATGAGCAAGGGCGCCTCGGACTGCCCCACAAAAACCGTGCCGGCCGCCGACAGGCTCTCCGCGCCCGAGGTCTTCATGGTCTTCACCATGATTTTCGCGATGAAGCTGACGACGGCCTGCATCAGGCCGATGTGGTAGGCGATGCCCATGAGGGCCCCCACGAAAATGATCGCCGGCAACACCTTGAAGGCGAAGATCCAGCCAATCTCGGGCTTGGTGACGAGCGCGCCGAACACGAACGTCGCGCCCTCGTTGGCGAAGTCGAGAAGGCGCGAGACGCCATCCCCGAGGGCCCGGAAGAACTGACGCCCGACGTTGGTCCAGAGGATGAAGAGGGCCAACGTGAGCTGGAGGCCCAGCCCCCACCCGACCTGAGACCACCGGATCGCCCTGCGATCCGTCGAGAAGGCCACGGCAATGCCGATGATCGCGGCGATGCCAATCAGGCCGATGAGCTTGTCCATGGAAGCGGAACCCTCCCGGGGTGCGGCGGCCTGGCAGTGGCCGCGCGTCCTGCGTATTTACCCGCCCGGGGCCCTCAGCCCTCCAGGCGTTCGCCCGCCTGGCGCCGCCCGGCCAGCCTGTGGCGCCAGGCCTCCACCAGCATCGGCAGGAACGAGAGCACGATCACGGCCAGGATCACGAGCTTGAAGTTCTGTTGCACCACCGGCAGCGCCCCGAAGTAGTAGCCGCCGAAGATGAAGGTGGACATCCACAGGAAGCCCCCGAAGATGCTGAAGGCGAGGAACCGTGGGTAGTACATCTGCCCGATGCCAGCCACGAACGGGGCAAAGGTGCGCACAACGGGCATGAACCGCCCGATCACCAGGGTCTTGGCGCCGTACATCGCGTAGTACTCGCGGGTGCGCTCCAGGTGCCGACGGCGGAAGAAGCGGGAGTCCTCGTACTGGAACACCCGTGGCCCGAGCCGTCGCCCCACGGCATAGTTCAGGTTGTCGCCGGCCACCGCCGCAAGCCACAGCAGCAGCCACATCGGCACCAGCGGCAGCCGGCCGTCGCCCGCCAGCGCGCCCGCCGCGAAGAGCAGGGAGTCACCCGGCAGGAAGGGCGTGACGACCAGGCCCGTCTCGCAGAAGATGATGGCAACCAAGATGCCCAGCGTGGTGGCGCCGTACTGGCCCACCAGGGCCACCAGGTGCTTGTCGACGTGAAGCAGGAAATCAACAGGATTCGTCACGGGGACCTCAGGGCTTCACGGCTTCAACGGGTAGCGGGCCTTGCTGCACGGCCTCCGGCGGCGTGAAGGGATGGACGTAGACCCGAAGGCCGGCCTTCAGCAGGACATCATGCGCCAAGGCCCGGACGTCCCGCTCCGTGACCTTGTCAGCCTTCTCCAGCAGCCCGGGCACCCGTGCCAGGGCCTGATCGGCACGGGTGGCAAGGCGGCGAACCTGGCCCGGCTCCACGGCCGCCGAGAGGCCCTCGAGGCGCCCCGCAAGGCGCTGCGCCCTCTGGGCCAGGGCGGGCGCCTCGGCGCTCATCACCCCCGCCACGCGATCGACGTTGGCGATGGTGCGTGCCAGGGCCGGGCGCTGCGCCTCCAACGTCGTCGCCAACGCTGCCGCCCCTGCCGCCGTCCGGTCGAGGTGGGTGCGGTTCCTGGCCAGGAGGTCACGGACCTCCTGGGAGATGTCCCCGGCGTTGCGCACGATGCGGGCCAACCCATCCGGCTCCCGCTCCACCGTGGTGGCGAGCCCGCGCACGATGGCCGCGACGTCCCGGGGGTTGACCTCCCTGAGCATCGGTCCGAGGGCAGCCAGCAGCTCATCCACCTCCACGGTGGCCCGGGTGTCGTTGATGGTGTCCCCCTCGGCGAGCAGCGGGGCGTCCTTGCTCTGGGGCACCAGCTCCAGGTACTTCTCGCCGAGCAGGCTCTTGGCGCGGATGGCCGCCTTCACGTCCTGCCGGATGCCCGCGTCGCCACGCAAGAAGAGCGTCACGACGGCCCGGTCGTGGTCCACCGCCAGGCCCTGGACGTGACCGACCGTCACGCCAGCCACCGTCACGGCGGCATCCTTCACCAGGCCCGTGGCGTTGGCGAACCGCGCCTGGACGTGCAGGCCTCGTTGGAGGTTGAAGCCTCCAACGGCCACGGACATCCACGCCAGGAGCCCTCCCGCCAGCAGGATGAAGGCACCGAGCATGACCTCGTTGTTGTGCTTGCTCATGGACATCGCTTTCTGCGTCACACCACCTGGATGGGGCCGTCCGCGCTGCGGCTGAAGAACTGGCGGATGATGGGGTTGTCGGAGGCGCGGACCGCCGCGGCATCCCCCGCGGCGATCAGCTTGCTCTTGTAAAGCATCGCGATGCGGTCCGCAATCTGGAAGGTGCCCTCCAGGTCGTGGGAGATCACCACGAAGGTCAGCCCCAGCTCGCGCTGCATGCGCAGGATCAGCTTGTCGATGGCATCGCTCATGACCGGGTCGAGCCCCGAGTTCGGCTCATCGAAAAGCACGATCTCCGGCTCCAGCACGAGGGCACGGGCGATGCCCACGCGCTTGCGCATGCCCCCCGACAGCTCCCCCGGATACTTGTGCTCGACGTTCGGCAGCCCGACCTGGGCCAGCTTGGCCCGGACGATCGCCGCGATCTCGTTCTCGGTCTTGGTCGTGTGCTGCCTGAGGGGGAAGGCGATGTTGTCCGCCACGTTCATCGAGTCGAACAGGGCGCCGTCCTGAAACAGCATCCCGAAGCGCTTCCGGACCTCGTAGAGGTCGCGCTCCCGGAGCCGGGTGATCTCCCGGTCCCCCACCCAGATCTCTCCGGCCTCCGGCCTGAGCAGGCCGACCAGGAGCTTGATGAAGACGCTCTTGCCGGTGCCGGAGGGGCCGATGATGACCGTCGTCTGGCCCTGCGGGATCTCGAGCGTGACGTCGTCCAGCACGGTCTGGGAGCCAAACCGCTTGGTCACGTGGCGGAAGGCGATCATCCGTACATCAGCTCCGTCAGGAAGTAGTTCACGACGATGATGGAGGTGCAGCCAACGACGACAGCCATGTTGATGGCCCGGCTCACCCCGGCGGGGCCCGGCTGGCTGTGGAAGCCGTAGAAACAGGAGAGCAGGCAGACCATCAGCGCAAAGATCTCGGACCTCACGAGCCCTTTCCAGAGATCGGCCATCACCAGGAAGCGGAGGACGTCCGCCAGGAACACCCCCGGGTTGACCCCCAATTGAAACACGGCAGCGGCGTAGCCGCCGCCCACGCTCGAGACGATGGCAACCGCCAGCAGCCCCGGTGTCACGATCAGGAAGGCCAGGACCCTGGGCACCATCAGGTGCCAGTAAGGGTTCACGGCCATGACCTCGAGCGCGTCGATCTGCTCCTTGACCCGCATCGAGGCGATGGTCGCCGCGATCTCCGTGCCGGGCTTCGCCCCGAGCATCGCGCCCACGATCAGGGGTGCCAGGCCGATCACGCAGGACAGCCCCACGTAGATTCCCACCAGGTCCTGACCCCCAAACTGCTTGAAGATGGCATGGCCCACCAGGGCCACGTTCGCCCCGATGAAGAAGAGCACCACGGCCAGGATGCCCACCGTGTGCAGGCCCACCCGCACGGCCTGAGCCACCACCTCCGGGAAGGCTGGGCGCCGCGCGACCAGCCAGTGGCCGATCTCGGCCACGAACAGCCCGAGGCGACCCAGCAAGGTGAGCAAGGCCAGGCCTGCCCGCCCCAGCTCGCCGAGCCCCCGCACCACCGCAGCCATCAGCCCAGCACCCGCATCATCAGCGTGGTAAGCAGGTAGTTGAGGACCGCCACCGCCACGATGGAGTGCACCACGGTGTTGTTGGCTGCCTTGCCGACGCCGACGGCCCCCCCCGTGACGTGGTAGCCGTAGAAGCACGCGATGAGCCCCACGGCCACGCCGAACACGGCGCTCTTGAGCAGGCCCGTCCAGATGTCCGACAGCGACACGAAAGCCAGCAGGTTGGCGATGAAGACCCCCATGTTCTGGCCCTTGATGCCGACGGCCACGACGTACCCCCCGAGCATCCCCGAGGCGGTGGCGATCACGCAGATCAGGGGACAGACCAGGGCCAGGGCGATCAGGCGTGGGATCACCAGGAACTTCACGGGGTTGATGGCCATCACGCCAAGGGCATCGACCTCTTCTTTGACACGCATCGTGCCGATTTCCCCCGCTATGGCCGAGCCCGCCTGGGCGGCGACCAAGATGCCCGCCAGCGACGGCGCCATCTCCTTGACGATGCCCTGCGCCAGCAAGCTGGACAGCATCCGCTCCGTGCCGAACAGGGCCATGATCTTGAGGCCCATCAGGGCCGAGATCATGCCCGTCGGGAACAGGATGGCGACCACCGGCACAAGGCATTGCGAGGCCACACGCCAGCCATTGGCAACAATCTCGGCGCCGTAGACCGGCCGCTGCAGCAGGCCCTGGCCAATGTCCCCCACGAACCGCCCGAAGCGGCCCAGCAAGAGCAGGGAGTCTGAAAGTGCGTGAGCCAAGGGCACCGGGGTGGGGGTCACAGGTTGAGGCGGAAGAATGCTCCATGATGCACCCGACCGGCCGGTTTAGGAAATGGGGTGGGCACCGGGCCGATCGACCCGCCACAGGGGCACGGGCCTGGCACGCCCCTTGACGGGGACCTCGCCGACAAAGGTGCAGCGGAAGGCATCGCCAACCAGCTCGCGGGTGCGGCCGCTGATCAGCAGCGCCCCGTGCTCCTTCGTGAGCCCCTCCAGGCGGCTCGCGACGTTGACGGCGTCGCCAATGACGCCGAACTCCATCTTCT
>JAYKHL010000076.1:0-3415 GCA_035284865.1 Candidatus Sericytochromatia bacterium
GCTCGACGAGGGCTACGACGTCGTCTCGGGCTGGCGCAAGGACCGGCAGGACGCGGCCCTCACGCGCACGCTGCCCTCGCGCGTGGCCAACGGGCTCATCTCGTGGATCAGCGGCGTGCACCTGCACGACTACGGCTGCTCGCTCAAGGCCTACCGGCGCGAGGTGCTCTCGGATGTGCGCCTCTACGGCGAGATGCACCGCTTCATCCCGATCTACGCCTCGTGGCAGGGCGCGCGCGTCACGGAGGTGCCCGTCACCCACCATGCGCGCGTGGCGGGCGTGAGCAAGTACGGCCTCAACCGCATCTTCAAGGTGGTGCTCGACCTGATGGTGGTGAAGTTCCTGTCGAGCTACGCCACCAAGCCGATCTACGTCTTCGGCGGGGCGGGCTTGCTCGCCTTCGCGGGCGCGGGGCTCTCGGGCTCCTACGCGCTGTACCTCAAGGCGATGCACCTCGCGGACTTCGTGCAGACGCCCCTGCCGCTGCTCACCGTCACGCTGGTGATGGTCGGCGTGCAGCTGCTGCTGCTCGGCCTGCTCGCCGAGCTGCTCACGCGCACCTACCACGAGTCCCAGGGCAAGGCCATCTTCACGGTGCGCCAGACGCTGAACCTCGAGCCCTGACCCCATGTGCGGCATCACGGGCTGGCTGTCGCGCCAGGGGCCCCTGCCGGGTGCGCGGGAGCGCCTCGCGCGCATGTGCGACGCGATGCGTCACCGGGGCCCCGACGCCGAGGGGCTGTGGCTCGATGGCCCCGTGGCGCTCGGCATGCGGCGGCTGGCCGTGATCGACGTCGCGGGCGGCCAGCAGCCGATCGCCAACGAGGACGGCACGGTGCATGTCGTCTTCAACGGCGAGATCTACAACCACGGCGCGCTGCGGGAGGGGCTGCTGGCCCGCGGCCACCGGCTTGCCACCCGCAGCGACACGGAGGTGCTGGTGCACCTGTACGAGGAGCACGGCGAGGGCTTTGTCACGCACCTGACGGGGATGTTCGCGATCGCGCTGTGGGACGCCCGCCAGGGGCGCCTGCTGCTCGCCCGCGACCGCCTGGGCGAAAAGCCGCTGTACTGGGCGGAGCTGGAGGGGGGGCTGGTCTTCGGCTCCGAGCTGAAGTGCCTGTTGGCCCACGGGGGTGTCCCACGCACGCTCGCGCTGCCGGCGCTCTCGGCGTACCTGGCCTGCGAGTACGTGCCCGCGCCCCAAGCCATCCTGCAGGGCGTTCACAAGCTGCCGCCGGCCCACCTGCTCGTGGCCGACGCGGGGGGCGTGCGGGTGTCTCCCTACTGGCGGCTCGACCTCACGCCGCGCACCCCGGCCCCGAGCGGGGCTGAGGCTGCGCAGGCGCTCGCCGCCCACCTCACGCGCGCCGTCGGGCTCCAGCTCGTCGCGGACGTCCCGCTCGGCGTCTTCCTGTCGGGCGGCATCGACAGCTCGACCGTGGCTGCCGTGGCGGCGCGCGAGCTGCGGGCGCGCGGCGCCGGCCCCCTCCAGACCTTCTCGATCGGGTTCGCGGACCCCAGCTTCGACGAGAGCGCCCACGCCCGCGCGGTGGCGACCCACATCGGCAGCCGGCACCACGAGCGCGTGCTCGAGCCCGGCCTGCTGCCGGCCCTGCTGCCGACGGTGACGGCCCTGCTCGACGAGCCCTTCGCCGACGCCTCGATCCTCCCCACGCACCTGCTGGCCGCCTTTGCCCGCGAGCACGTCACGGTGGCGCTCGGGGGCGACGGCGGCGACGAGCTGTTCGCCGGCTACCCGACCTACCAGGCGGCCCGGGTGGCCAGCCTGCTCGACGGCGCGCCGGCCGGCCTTCGCCTGGCGCTCGCCGCGGCGCTGCGGGCGGGCGTGGGCTGGCTGCCCGTGAGCCACGACAACCTCAGCCTCGACTTCAAGCTGAAGCGCTTCGCCAGCGCCCTCGCCGCCACCCCCCTGCAGCGCCACGCCGCCTGGCTCGGGGCCTTCGACCCCGCGCTGCAGGCCCGGCTGCTCACGGCCGACGTCCGGGCGGCCCTGCGGGACCACGATCCCTGGGCGGCCCAGGCGGCCGCCTGGGAGGCCGGCCGTGGGCTGGACGGCACGGCGCGGCTGCTGGGGGTGGACCTCGCCACCTACCTGCCGGACGACATCCTCTTCAAGGTCGACCGGGCGAGCATGATGGCCTCGCTGGAGACCCGTGCCCCCCTGCTCGACCACCAGCTGGTGGCGTGGGCCGCGGGGCTGCCGAGCGACCTCAAGCTGCGGGGCTGGCAGACGAAGCACCTGCTCAAGCGGGTGGCGGCGGGGCTGTTGCCCGCGGCCATCGTGCAGCGGCCCAAGAAGGGCTTTGGCATCCCGGTGGCCCGCTGGCTGCGGGGGGGGCTGCGGGGCCCGCTGCTGGAGCTGCTGTCGGCCGAGCGCCTGCGGGCCGGCGGGCTGTTCGAGCCGGCCTTCGTGGAGGGCCTCGTGCGCGAGCACCTCGACGGGCGGGTCGACCACCGCAAGCTGCTCTGGACGCTGATGATGTTCGAGTGGTGGCGCGAGCGCTACCTGCTCTCGCGCTCGTAGAGCTCGGCGTCGAGCGTCGCGCCCGTCAGGCTGAAGGTGCGGTGCGGCAAGGTGGCCACCTTGCGGTAGCCGGGCAGGGGGTGCGGGAAGTCCGCGCGTCGGTAGGCGGGCGTGATCGGCGCGAGCGGCGCCCAGATCACGAACCGCGGGCGGTCGCGCAGCACGCCCGCCCAGTAGCGGTCGAACTCGGCGGGGGCGTAGTAGCCCATGTGGGGGGCGCTCATGTGGTTCCAGCGGCCGACGACGGGGGCCACGTACACCCCCCAGTAGCCCGCGTAGGGCCAGGCCGTCAGCCGGTCGCCCGGCCGCACGCGGGCCTGCAGCCAGCGCACGGCGGCCGCGTCCGCGAGCAGGCGGTCCGGGGCGAGCCCCTGCCCCCAGCGTCCGGGGGCCTGGCGGACGTCCTGGAGCCACAGCACCGCGCCCGAGGCCACGAAGGCCGCCAGCGCCAGGGCCGGCAGCGGCCGCCAGGCGGCGAAGGCCTCCGGCCAGGGCCGGCGCAGGGCCCAGGCAGCGCCTGACGCCGCCAGCAGCAGGCTCGGCCACACGTAGGTCGCCACGTGGATCACGTCCACGCGCCCGCGCAGCGTGGCGGCCACCAGCCCGATCGCCAGCAGCCCCACCAGCGCGTGGGCCCGCTCCCGGTCGCTCCAGCCCTGCCCCGTCCGCCCGCGCCGCGCCAGCAGCCCCAGCCCCCAGGCCAGCGCCAGCAGCGGCGCCCCCAGGTACAGCCCGTAGAGCCCCCCGAGGTGCACGAGCTTGGCGTTGAACCACAGCGGGAAGGGCAGGGCGAGGCCGGGCACGGCGGGGGAGAGGTGCAGCGCGAGGTCCGTCGCCAGCGGGATGTCGTTGAAGCCGCCCGGCGT
>JAYKHL010000077.1:0-3631 GCA_035284865.1 Candidatus Sericytochromatia bacterium
ATCTCGGTCCAGCGGGGGGCAGGCACGGTCATCGGGCGACGGCCGGGAGGCGGCAGCGCGGGGTAGGCGGCTGGGAGGGTTGTTGCGGATCGGTTGTCACGAGTTGCTGAAGTAATTTGCCCATGCAAGAAGATCAGAAAGACATGCCGGGCAAGGGTCTGGCATGGCCAGTGTCCGGGTATTGTACCCCGGGGCAACCATGTCGTTGTCATGACGTTGTCCCCGGCGTTGTGGAGGGAGCCTCCGTGAACCAGGCCTGGATCATCGTCGCCAACCCCGAGAACATGGCCCGCGTCGCGCGGCACGGCGTGTTCGGGCTGAACACCAAGGGCGTGCTCGCCAAGGTGCAGCCGGGGGATGGGGTGGTCGCCTACGTGAAGGGCGAGAAGGCGTTCGCCGGGCTCGGTGTCGTCACCGAGGGCTACTACATGGACGACGCGCCGCTGTTCGAGGGTGGGCTGTTCCCGGACCGCTTCGGGCTGAAGCTGGAGCTGCTGCCGCAGGAGCGGTGGAAGGACATCTGGTGGTTCCTGGACGACGTGGAGTTCTGCTCGGACAAGGCGCGGTGGTCGGCGTCGCTGGTGGGGGGGATTCGGCGGATTTCGTTGGGGGATTTTGAGGTGTTTCGGCGGGGGTTGGCATGAGCGGGCCTCAGACCGCTTGGGGGGCCCTCTTTAACGTGCGGCAGCGTGCCTCGCCGACCCTCTGGGCGAGATGACCGGCGGCCCCCCCGCCGCCTCGTCCTTCGGTCGTTGGGACGGCGAGCGCAGCCAGGCCTTCGTGCGAAGCCGCAAGGTGATGCAGGTGCTGCCTCCACACTCGGGCGAGGTGGTCCGGGTTGCCCTCAGCCCTTCCGAGCGGTACCTCGCGTGCGCGATGAAAGATGGCACGCTCCGCCTGTGGGATCGCTCGGAGGCGAGGGTCGTGGGGGTGCTGGCCGAGCATTCGGCCCCCATCACGTCCATGGCCTTCAGCCCCGACGAGCGGTACCTCGTCGCGGTGAGCGGCCGGGGCGACCCCGTGCTGTGGGAGGTGCCAACGAGGTGGGTTCACAGGTTCGCTGACCCGCGCCCTGCCCGCGCCACGGCAGTCGCATTCAACTGCCGGGACGGCTCCCTGGCCATCGGGCACCGAGATGGCAGGGTCACGGTGTGGGATGCCGAATCCCTCCGGTGCTTGAAGACCATCCAGGCTCACGCGAGCAGGGTTTGCGCCATCGCCATCGACCCCTGTGGCCCGCACCTGGCGAGCGCCGGCGCCAATCCGCTGGTGAGGATGTGGGACTTGCGAACCGGGAAGCAACTCCACGAATTCGGCGAACACCAGACGGCCATCGTGGAGCTCGGCTTCAGCCCGGACGGGCGGCGCCTCTTGAGCCGAGATGCCGGGCACACGGTGAAGGTCTGGGGGCCGTCGCAGCCCACGAGCCTGGTGACGCTTCGCGGCGATGGAACGCCACTGCGCACTGTGGCTTTCGGGCTGGCCGGCGCCAGCGTCGCCACGGCCGGGGATGGTTCGGTGATGAACCTTTGGGACGTGGAAACTGGAGCGCTGCTGTGCGAGAGGGAGGTTGAGGGGGGCTGGGACCGGACCCACCTCGTGCAGAACCGACGGGATGGCACGATGGTTGCCTGCGGGGAGGAAGGCGGGCAACTCGTGGTTTTTGACTGCCACGGGTACTGGACGCAGGTTAGCGACCGGTGGCAAGTGGCTGCGTGGTCGATCTTGCCATATCGTGAGCTGGACGCGCTGGGCATCACCCATACCCCTGAGGCTGGGTTCACGCTGGTGGCCCGGGATGGGGAGCGGTTGGCCCTGTTCGCGTTCGAGTCTGCGGTTTCACGCGGCAAGCTGCCCCTGCCCGCAACGGCCAGGCTGCGCGTCGCGGTCAGCAAAGGCGGCCGGGTGGCCCTATGCGGGCAGCTCGACCACGGCCGAGGCCTGCGCGTGGAGTTGGTGCGCGTGCTGGACGGCAAGGCGGCCAGCGAGGTGCTTTCCCTGGCTGACGCCTTCAGCGACCCCTCGCGTATCGCCCTCGATGACACCGGCACCCTGCTGGCGGTCGCGGGCAGGAACTCCGCGGGAGGCGGCCTCCAGCTCTGGAACGTCGAGACCGCCGAAAAGGTGGCGAGCTGGCAGTTCGGCGAGGCCCCTTTCTTGCGGATTGGGAACCTCAGGTTCAGCCCGGATGGGCGCTGGCTGGCCGCCTCCACGTCCCGTGACGGTGTTTTCGTCTGGGACCTGGAGACCCTCGGGTGCCTGCACGTGCTGAAGGCCCTGGCACGGGGGGTGACCGCACTGGCCTTCAGCCCTTGTGGCGCGCGGCTGGCAGTCGCCAGCGCCGATCTTGTGGTCAGGATCGTGGCAGTTTCATCTGGCGGAGGCGAGGTCCAGCGTGCGTTGTGTGGGCACTGTGCGCCGATCAATGCTCTGGCCTTCACTCCAGATGGCTGGTGCCTGGCCAGCGCAGCCGATGACCACACCATCAGGTTCTGGGACTTGAAGTCAGGCGATCAGCTTGCCTGTCAGGTCGGCCACGAGGGCGCAGTCCGGCATCTGGCTCTTGACCATGTGGGTGTGCGCTTTGCCAGCTTCGATGCCACTTGCCAGGCCAACTGCGGCTGGAATGTCATCGCTGCGGTGCTCCCGCAGCCGTGGGGGCCGCACCACACGTCCGACCACCCTGAGCAAAGGTGGTTGGCTGGCGCCAAGCATGACGGCATCATCGTAGACCTTGCCTGGAGCCCCGAGGGGGGCCGCCTTGCGACTGCGAGCTGGGATGGGTCCGCGAAGGTCTGGGAGGTCGGGATGAACGTCGCCTTGTGGACCTTTACCGGTCACAACCGAGAAATCACCGGCGTGGCCTTCAGCCCGGATGGCAAGCACCTGGCCACGTCCAGCGTGGATGGTACGCTCAAGGCGCGGCCCCTGTTCGGCGAACCCCACGCCCGGACCCTCACGTGTAGGGGGCACGCTGTGGGCCTGAGTGCGGTGGCGTTCGACCCGCGCGGCAAGTGGCTTGCCAGTGCAGGCCAGGATGGCACCGTCATGGTCTGGGAGGCAGGCGCCGGGGGCCTCCTCCGGACCCTCAATGGCCACGAGAGCTGGGTGCGAGACATCGCCTGCAGCGCCGACGGCCGCAGCATCGCCACCGCAAGTAGGGATGGCACGGCGAAGGTTTGGGATGCGCGGACCGGTCAGCTCATCTGGACGCTCCGTGGACACGAGGGCTGGGTAAATGGCGTGGCATTCAGTCCGGACGGGCGGTGGCTCCTGACCGCGGGCGACGATGAAGCCGTCGTGCTCTGGGCCCTCCGCGACGGGCAGGCTCAGCGCCGCTTCCGAGGGTATTCGGGCGTGGTCGACGCCGTGGCCTTCAGCCCCGACGGGCGGCGGCTGGCAAGCGCCGGAGAGGACGGCCTGGTGAGGGTGTGGGATGCCGCCAGCGGCGACCTGCTCCGCCTCCTGGATGGACCCGGTGGCTGGCTACACTGCCTGGCCTTCAGTCCCGATGGCCACTGGCTGGCCGCGGCCGGTGCCGTCAACTGTGTCGTGCTTTGGGACGTTGCGTGCCGCTGGGACCGGGTGCGCCTCGAGGATTATCCGTGACCAGCCGTCCGCGTCACGATCT
>JAYKHL010000078.1:0-8076 GCA_035284865.1 Candidatus Sericytochromatia bacterium
GTGGCGCATCCTCGAGATGAACCTGGGGTTCCTGGGGTTGCAGTTCAGCTTCGGGCTGCAGCAGGGCAACATGGGGCCCATCTACTCCTACCTGGGGGCCGACGAGGCCCAGCTGCCGATGCTGCAACTTGCCGGACCGATCACAGGCCTGATCGTCCAGCCCATCATCGGCGCCCTGAGCGACAAGACCCGCAGCCGGTGGGGGCGGCGCACGCCCTACTTCCTGAGCGGCGCCGTGCTGTGTGCCCTCGGGCTGTTCGGGATGCCGCTGGCGGCCTCGCTGATGATGGCCGTCTCGCTGCTCTGGATCCTCGATGCGGGGAACAACATCACGATGGAGCCCTACAGGGCCTACGTCTCCGATCGACTCAACCCCGATCAGCGGCAGGCCGGGTTCCTGACGCAGAGTGCCTTCACCGGGTTGGCCCAGTGCCTCGCCTTCCTCACGCCCTCGGTGCTGGTCTGGCTGGGCATGAACCAGGACTGGGTGGATGCCCACAACATCCCGTACACCACCCGGGCCGTGTTCTGGTGTGGCGCGGTGCTGGCGGCCGTCACCATCGTGTGGTCCGTGCTTCGCGTGCCGGAGCTGCCCCTCACCCCGGAAGAGGAGCGCCACATCGAGGCGCAGCCGCGGGGGGCGATGGCCACCCTGGCCGAGATCGGCCGCGCGATCGTCGAGATGCCGCTCGCGATGAGGAAGCTGGCCCTGATGAGCCTGTTCCAGTGGTTCGCCATGGCGGGCTACTGGGGCTACGTGATCTACGCGATCGGTCGCAGCGTCTATGGCACCGCGGACGCCCACAGCTCGGCCTTTCACAGCGCCGTGCTGACCAACGGGGAGATGGCCGCGTTTTACAACCTCGTGGCTTGCCTCGGCGCCTTCGGGATGGTGCCGCTGGCGCGGCGCTGGGGCGCGGGCCCCCTCCATGCCGCGTGCCTGGCCGCCGGTGGGGTGGCCTTCCTGGCGCTGCCCCACGTGACGGACAAGGCGCTGCTGTTCCTGCCGGCCATCGGCACGGGGCTGGCGTGGGGCTCCATCATGGGCAACCCGTACGTGATCCTGGCGAACAGCATCCCGTCCCAGCGCACGGGGGTCTACATGGGCATCTTCAACATGATGATCGTGATCCCGATGCTGCTCTTCGCCTTCGTGATGAGTGATCTCAACCTGGGCTTCGTGACGCTCGGGCTGGGGCTCTATGACCAGGTGCTCGGCCACGACCCGCGCAACGTGCTGACGCTGTCGGGGGTGGGCATGTTCCTGGCGGCGCTCTCGGTGCTGTGGGTGCGGGAGGGGCGCGCGGGGGCCCAGGCCCCTGCCAGCCTGCCAGAGGTCGCCTGAGGAGGCGGGGCGCCGGGGCCCGCGAAGGCCCTGGACCAGACGGGGCGCAACGGGATCTCCTGGGCCGTTGCGGGTCTTCAAGGAGGGGTGTGCGGATGTCCCAAGGGTTCGTGTCGGAGAGCCGGGCGATCGCCCGGTGGGCCCCGCAGGGCTTTGCGGGGGGAGGCTCCCCGGCCCTGATCGGCCCGGCTCACGTGGCGCCGATCATCCCGGGCCTCGACCTCTGGGACTGCTGGCCGCTGGCCCACGAGGACGGCCGCACGGCCGTGGTGGAGGGCCGCCAGTACTGGTTCTTCCTGAGCGCGCCACGCTTCCCGGACCCCTTCCAGCGCCATGATGCGGCGCGCATCCGCCTGCTCTCGCGCACCGACGCCGGCTGGCAGGATCACGGCGACGCGATGCCCGACGGCTTCAGCCCCGGCACGCGGGAGTGGGCCGGATGCGCGGTGTTGCATGATGAGGTTGGGCGCGTCACGCTGTTCTTCACGGCCGCTGGCCGGCGTGGCGAGGCGCCCTCGCTGGAGCAACGCCTGTTCGAGACCCGTGGCTCGCTCGGACGCGACGGCCCGGCAGGCTGGGAGGCGCCCCGGGAGGTGCTGGTGGCGGACGGCGGTCGCTACCAACCGGCCCGTGATCGAGCTGCCGCGCCGGGCCTGCTCAAGGCCTTTCGAGACCCCGCCTGGTTTCGCGATCCGCGCACGGGCCGGTGTCACCTGCTGTTCGCGGGCAGCGCGGCGTGGTCCGACCACCCCTACAACGGCGTGATCGGCCTCGCCACGTGGGGGGAGACGGGCTGGGGGCTGGTGGACCCGTTGCTCGAGGCCATCGGCGTGAGCAACGAGCTCGAGCGACCCCATGTGGTGATGTGGGACGGCTTGTACTACATGTTCTGGTCGACGCAGCGCCACACGTTTGCGCCGGGGGCTGTCGCGGGCCCCAACGGGCTGTACGGAGCCGTGGCCGAGGCGCTGACCGGTCCGTGGCGGGCCGTGAACACTGGCGGCCTGGTGGCGGCCAACCCGGAGGCGGAGCCTTTGCAGGCCTACTCGTGGTGGGTCACGGGCGAGGGTGACGTCTGGAGCTTCATCGACCAGTGGGGCCTGCAAGGCCGCCGGCTGGCGGACCACCCCGGGCTGGCCCGGGCACAGTTCGGGGGCACGCCGGCCCCCGTGTTCCGGCTGGCCTTCGAGGGGGCGCGTGTGCGGGTGGTCGGCTGACGCTGGCCCCCCGGCCTCAGGGCCCGACCAGCCCTGCGGAGCCGTCCAGCTGCCGGAGGGCCTCGAGGTCGTCCTCCTCATACGCCCGCACCAGGCGCCACAGGGCGCGGGCACAGCCGGCCGGGTCGTGGACGACCTCGTCCTCGTCAAAGCGGATCACGAGCCAGCCCCGCCGCACGAAGCACAGGTTGCGGTTTCGGTCGCGGGCCGGGCTGTGGTGCTCCGGTTCGTCGAGCTCGATGTCAATGTACACCCCCTGCACGGGATCGAGGTAGGCGAAGTCGGCCACGTAGTTGCGCGCCCCGCGGCCGAGGTCGCACAGCTCGAACTGGGGCACGATGGTGGCGCGGTGGGCGGCAGGCGCGCCCGCCAGCACGAAGCCCGCCTCGGCCAGGGCGGCGGCCAGCCGGTGCTCGTAGCGGCCGACGTGGGTGCGGGTCGTGAGCCTCCCGCCGCCGTCTCGCCACTGCAGGGCCCGCTTGGCGTCGGTCCAGGCGTCCCCCCCCGGGGTGCGGGCTCGATGGCGACGTCGCAGCCCGTGCACGAGGCGACGCAGGGGCAGGGCCGCCGCGGCGAGGACGAGCCACCCGGCCGCCAGCGCCGTGGCCGCGGCGAGGCCCTCGATGACCCAGCCCGGCAGCCCGCCGGGGCCTCCCACCGCCACGCCGAGCCGGGGCGCGCCAGCGAGGCCGCCTGCCACGAGCGCGAGCGAGCCCGCCACCACCCCAGGCCCCCGCAGCAGCCTCCGCAGGGAGGGGGCCGGGGGGCTCGCCGCGAGGGCCTCGTGGAGCGTGGGAGGCAGGAAGACTTGCATGGCGACCGGACGGCGAGGCGGGCCTGCCCGCTCGCCAGGGGATCAAAGCACCGGGTAGTCCGTGTAGCCCGCTGGCCCCGACGTGTAGAACGTCGCCGGATCAGGGGCGTTGAGCGGGGCTCCCGACCGCAGCCGTGCGGGCAGGTCCGGGTTGGCGATGAACAGCCTGCCGAAGGCCACGGCGTCGGCCTCGCCCGCCGACAGTGCGGCCTCGGCGCTCGCACCCGTGAAGCCCTCGTTGGCGATGAACACGCCGCCGAAGGCCTCCTTCAGGGCGGGGCCCAGGCTGTCCCGGCCCTGGTGCTCACGGGCGCACAGGAACGCGATGCTGCGCCGGCCCAGCTCGCGCGCCACGTACCCGAAGGTGGCGGCGGGGTCCGAGTCCCCCATCGTGTGCGAGTCGCCGCGGGGCGCCAGGTGCACGCCCACGCGCCCGGGCCCCCACACGGCGATGGCGGCGTCGGTGGCCTCGAGCAGCAGCCTCGCGCGGTGCTCGACGGGCCCGCCGTAGGCGTCCGTGCGGTGGTTGCTGCCATCTTGCAGGAACTGGTCGAGCAGGTAGCCGTTGGCGGCGTGCAGCTCCACGCCATCGAAGCCGGCCCGCTGGGCGTTTTGCGCGCCCGTGCGGTAGGCGGCGATGAGGTCCGGTAGTTCCTCGGAGGCCAGGGCGCGCGGCACGGGGAAGGCCTGCTTGGGGCGCATCAGCTTCACGTGCCCCTCCGCGGCGATGGCGCTGGGGGCCACGGGCAGGGCGCCCCCGAGGTAGCTCGGGTGGGAGATGCGGCCCACGTGCCACAGCTGAAGCATGATCCGGCCGCCGGCCGCATGCACGGCGTCCGTGACCGCCCGCCAGCCGGCGATTTGCGCGTCGGACCAGACGCCCGGCGTGTCGGGGTAGCCCACGCCCATCGGGCACACGGCCGTGGCCTCCGCGAGGATCAGCCCCGCCGAGGCGCGCTGGACGTAGTACTCGCACATCAGGTCGGTGGGCACGCGGCCGGCCCCGGCCCGGCAGCGGGTCAGGGGGGCCATCACGACGCGGTTGGGGAGCGTGAGCTCGCCGAGGCGCAGGGGGGTGAACAGGTGGGACACGACGACCTCCTCAGGGCGATGGCCCATGATACCCCCGGTCGCCGGAGTCGGGGGCCGCCGCCGCGGTCAGCCGGGCCCCTGCGCCCGCGGCACGAGCCGCACCTCGACCGGCTCCGGCAGCCGCAGGGCGATGCCGCCCCCCAGCCGCAGCTCGGGCGGCGAGGCGGGCTCGATCCGGTACCGGTGCAGGCACATCGCCAGCAAGCCCTGCACCTGCTGCAGGGCTGCGTGGTTGCCGATGCAGAGGTGCGGCCCACCTCCGAAGGGAAAGTAGGCCAGGCGCGGCAGGCCCCGCTCGAACTCCCGCGTCCAGCGTGAAGGCCGGAAGGCCAGCGGCTCGGGGAAGTGCCGCGCGTCCCGGTGGATCAGCCACTGGGGCAGCACGACGAGGTGGCCGCGCCGGACGGGCACCTCGCCCAGCACGGTGGGCTCGCGTGCCTCCCGCAGCATCGCGTAGGTGGGTGGATAGAGCCGCAACACCTCCGTCAGGATGCGGCGGAGGGCCTCGCAGCGCGGCAGGTGCTCGGGCGCGATCGGGCCGCCCGCGGTGACGGCTTGGAGCTCCGCAGCGGCCTCTGCTTGCACCTCGGGGTGATGGGCGAGCAGGTGCAGGGCGATCGTGAGGGTGAGCGCGGTGGGCTCGTGACCGGCGAGGAACAGCGAGAAGACCTCATCCTCGATCGCCAGCTCGGGCATCGCCCGGCCCTCGGGGTCCCGTGCCGCGAGGATGCCGGCCAGCACCCCGGCGTCGGGCTCCCGGGCCGCGCGTTCCTCCGCCACGAGGGCCCGGATGAAGGCCCGGGCCGAGCGCTGGGCAGCCTCGAAGCGTCGACGGCCCGGCAGCAGCACCCAGCCCGTCAGCCGGATGGGGATCTTCACGCGCCACTCGAGCAGCTCGGGCAGCACCTCGAACTCCCGGTCCAGCGCGGCGATGTCGAGGGCGGTGTCGGGGCGGGCGAGGGTCGCCAGAAACACCCGTCGCATCAGCCGCTGCGCCTCCGGCCTCAGGTCGAAGGGCTCGCCGACCGGCCAGGTGGCCATCAGGCCCTCGCCCGCGACCAGGACGCGCGGCAGCAGGGGGGCCTGGGCGCGGGGCAGGAAGCCAGGCTGCATCAGGCGACGCTGCGCCAGCCAGTGGGGGCCCTCGCTTGTCAGCAGCCCCTGGCCGTAGGGCGACGTGGCCCGGAGCTTCCCGAAGGCCTTGGTGAAGCGCCGGGCCTGCGTGAGCAGCACCTCCTCGACGAGCTCCGGCTGCAACACGACGAGGGTGGTGCGGCCCATCAGCCGCCGCCGCACGATGCTCTCCCCTCGCCCTGGCAGGCGCTCCAGGAAGCGCAGGGGGTTGGCGGCGAAGGCCCAGGCGTCCCGGACTGCGCGGGTGGCGACGTGGGCAAGCGAAGGTGGCTGAAGCGGACGCATGGCACCCAGGATGGAGCAGTTGGGCCAGCGCGAGGCGCGGTGTCGTCACGGAGCCGGAACACGCGCGATGGCGCTCAGGCGAGGCCCCCGCCCACCATACCCTTCCGGGCGCCGCCCCACCCCTCGAAGGCGGCCATCGCCGCCAGCGTCTCGCGCCCGGGGGCGAGGCCGAGCGCGCGCGGGTTGACGGCCGGCAGCGCGTGGTCCCGGTGGGTCAGGCAGTGCCGGTCCCAGCTTGTCATCCGCCGGCCCGCCAGGCGCGGCGCCAGGCGGACCAGCGGCTCCGCGTCGAGCCGCCCCGTGTAGCGCAGCCCGTGCACGGCACAGAGCTCCGCGAGCGCCTCTGCCACCGTGACGGGGGCGTTGCCCACCACCCAGTCCGCGCCAGGGGCGGGGGCCTCCAGCGCCGCGAGGGCGACGCGGGCCACGTCCTCGGCGTGGATCAGCAGGAACCGCCCCTCGGCCCGCACGTGGCGCAGCCACCGCAGCCAGGGCCCGGCCTGCGCCAGCGCCCGCCCCACGTGGGAGGGCGGCCCGCCGCGCGTGCCCGCCACCACGAGCGTCGGGTACAGCACCGTCACGTGACGCCGCAGCCCCTGCTCGGCGAGGCGCTGCACGGCCAGCGCCTTGCTGACGATGTAGTCCGTGCCGTGCGTGAAGGCCGCCGGCGCGAGGCCGCCCCGCCCGTCCGCGACGCTGGCGGTGGCGACATGCACCATCGGCACGCCGAGGCGCGCGAGGGCCACGGTGGCGTCCACGTTGACGGGGTAGGCGATCGGGTCGCCCCAGGCCGTGGCGAGGTGGATGATGGCGTCGACGTCGGCGTGGACGGCCGCGCCCTCCGCCAGCGCGGCGACGTCCCCCGCCACGGCGTGCAGCCGCTCGGGCGGCCCCGCCACGCTGAGCCTGCGGGGCTCGCGCACCAGGGCCCGCACGCGCCACCCGGAGGAATCGAGCAGGGCCTTCACCACCCGGTGCCCGACGCAACCGCTGGCGCCCGTGACGAGGACGGTCTTCATCGCGGACATGCTAGCACGGGGCGAGGAGGCCAGAGAGCGGCCCTTCGTCGCGTGGAGCGCAGCCTCGCCTGCCCCCTCTCGCCCGGCTGCACGCCAGGCCCGCCCCACGCGTTAGAATGACCTTCCAGGGAGGGGGCCACGATGCGAGCAGCGGACCGTCGATGGGGCGTGCGCGGGCGGAGGCTCTGCCTCGCGCTCGGACTGCTGGGCACTGCTTGCGGGCTCCAGCCGGCGCAGGCCGCCCCGCGCCCAGGGGGCCGCACGCCCGCGTACAGGCTCGAGCGCGCCTTCCCGGGCCTCACCTTCAAGAACCCCACGGATTTGCAGCGCGCTCCGGGCGTGCCCGACAGGTGGTTCGTCGTCAAGCAGGCCGGGCGGATCCGCTCCTTCTCGGTGCGCGGCACGCCCACCGAGGCCCCCGTCTGCCTCGACCTCACGGACCGCGTGGTGGCAGGTGGCGAGATGGGGCTGCTCGGCCTCGCCTTCCACCCGCGCTTCACCGAGCGCGGCACGCTGTTCGTGAACTACACGACGGCGCCGCCCCTCCGCACCCGCATCAGCCGGTTCAATGCCTGTGCCGCGCCGGCCAGGGCCCCCGGTGACGAGCAGGTGCTGCTGACCATCCCGCAGCCTTATCAGAACCACAACGGTGGCGGACTGGCCTTCGGGCCCGACGGCAAGCTCTACATCGCGACGGGCGACGGGGGCTGACGCAACGACCCCCACGGCCACGGTCAGCGGCTCGACACGTGGCCGGGCAAGATCCTGCGGATCGACCCGGACCGCCCGGGTGCGGGAGCCGCCTACGGCGTGCCGCCCGACAACCCCTTGGTGGGACGGCCGGGCGCGCGACCGGAGATCTGGGCCTACGGGCTGCGAAATCCCTGGCGAATGGCCTTCGACCCTGTGACGGGGGCCCTCGGGGCGGGCGCTGTCGGGCCTGTATGGCCACTACCTGTATGCGGACTTTGCCTCCGGGCAGCTCTGGGCGCTGGACACGGCGGACCGCGGCCCTGAGCCACGCAAGCTATTGGACACCCGGCTGTCGCCCAGCACCTTCGGCCTCGACGCCGAGGGGGAGGTGCTGCTCGCGGACCATGCGGGGGGTGGGCTGTACAGGCTGGTTCGCGACTGAAACGTCCTTTTTTCTATATGCCGCGTTTCAGGGCT